>JBAPNE010000302.1:0-9537 GCA_049278975.1 Candidatus Kryptoniota bacterium | reverse complement strand
ATGGTACAGTTCCAACAACAAATTCATTGGTGGCTTCCGGGGCGATCGAGATAAATGAAACTGCAGTGTTATCCGCAAGGTTTTTCCGTAACGGTCGGCCGGCAAGTGAGACTGCAAGGCAAATGTTTATGAAAGTGAAACCGGATACCTCTGCAAAAGTCGACAGCTTACAAAACGGAATACATTACGAATATTTCGAAGGAGAATGGCAATCGCTTCCTGATTTCACTTCCCTAGCACCGCTTCGCGGAGGTGTCTTGCAAAAGCTTGAATTGCCGCCGCAGAGAGCGTTGGTTAATTACGGAGTCGTCTTGATGGGGTATATAAAGGTCGCAGAAGATGGAGTCTATAATTTTTATACTTTGTCCGACGACGGAAGCAATTTATATGTTGATGGCAAATTGATCGTTGATAATGACGGACTTCATTCCGCGGCCGAGAAAGAAGGTGCTGTGGCGTTAGCCGCAGGTTATCATCCTATCCGCGTGCAATTTTTTCAGCGTGGTGGTACAGATGAATTGGAAGTGTATTACAAAAGTTTAAAAATCCCCAAGCAGCAAATTCCTCATGGGGCACTGTATTACGGAAAATAATTTGCATCGTGGCCCATCCGTATAAAACAATGGGCGGAATATCAGATATGAACCATGGGCTAATAATTATGAACAACCTCAAGAGTTTCTGGTTGTTAATTCGGTTCGCACAATTACTTTCCGCCCGGCTTTTGCTCCTCCCTCAATTTCCTGAATAAGTGTTTCTGCTGCCGTGTAGCCAATTTCGTACGCGGGTTGTCTTATAGTTGTAAGGGGGCCGAAAACAAGTTCCGCTCTTATATCGTCTGACATTCCAACAATCACGATGTCTTGTGGTATTTTAAGTCTATGTTCCTGTATTGCCTTCATAGCTCCAAAGGCAGCGGGATCGTTGACTGCAACAACAGCATCTGGTCTTTCCCTGACCTGGAGTTGAAGAAGATTTTCCATCGCATTGTAGCCCGCCTTTTTCATGAAATCTCGATTGTACTACGTGTTCCGGATTAAATTTTAACCCATTTCTTTCAAGAGCATTGCGATATCCCTTCAGCCGCCCTTTCCCAATTGAAACCGACGAAGGACCGCTTAGATGCGCCATGGTTTTGTGACCGTGCCTGATCAAATGTTTCGTTATCCTTGCACAACATTCTTCATCATCAATACTGACACAACTTGCACCAACATTGCAAACAACGCGGTCGAAGAACACCATCGGTATTCCGAGGCGTATGGCATTTCGATAGGCGGTATGATCGGTAACGGTCTGCGCAGTTGATATGAGCATGCTGTCCACTCTCTTAGACTCGAGTGTGCTTATGGCATCCAACTCACGGCTTTCGTCCTCGGCGGAGTGTGCCAGAATTGAATGATAGCCCGCTTAGTAGGCAGCGTCCTCAATCCCACGAATTACCTCAGGAAAAAAAGGAATGGGCGATTTCCGGAGCAACTACTCCGATCGTGTCCGTCTTTCTATGAGTAAGACTTCGTGCAACATGATTCGGTGTATAGCCTAACTTGTTAACTGCAGCGAATACTTTCTCTCTCATCTTATTGTCAACATTCGGACGACCGTTGAGCGCTCGTGAAATTGTCATGGCGGACACTCTCAAACGTTCGGCGATAAGTTCAGCAGTCATGTTTTTTTGTTGTCCATTGTTTTTTCAGCACCCATTTTATTGCAGCTATCCTTTATATTCTCCTTGATTCCAAAATAATACACCGAGGATATATTTCATTACTGAAATATCATATCATGAAAGACACACTTTCATGTTTATGATAATGGCTGAAAGGGGACTGCTCAGTCAGCGCTCCAGATAGAACTTAAGTCTTTTGAAGTCAGCAGTACCATCATATTCTTCAAATTTTGAAGAGAGCGTGCGTGAGCTTCGTGATCGGATGACGACACAGCGTCGGTGATGACTACAGGGAAAAATCCTCTGTTAAGTGCATCTCTTGCACTTGATTCCACACCCCATTCAGTGGCGATCCCAGAGAAAATAATTGTTGAAAGTCCTGCATTTCTCATTACCAATTCAAAATTGGTTCCGATGAAAATGCTCGCCGTGTTTTTGTTTATAATTGTGTCGCCTTCTCCTGGAGCGATTGCAAGATCAAGCTCCTCTGGGTTGAAACTGAATTTAGTGGCGCGTTTTTTCATGAAGAATTTCCTTGCGGGTGATTCAAATCGTTCCGGAAGTGGTGTAATCTTTGTGAAAAAGATAGGGACTCGTTTTCGTCTTGCAGAGTTGATCAAAAGGTTAGTGCTCGATAGAAACTCTTCCTTGTTGAAAATGTTATTCACCAACATTGTTTGAACATCCCAAATTACCAATGCACTTTTTTGTGGATTCACTACTTCGTAAATTTCTTGGACGTTGTCCATGATTGCATTTCTCCTTTTATCTGATGACGCTTCCAATATTATAGACGTTTAAAGCAGATATATGTAACCATGACAGCAGCTGCAAATAGTAAACCACCTTATTCAAAGAAATCATCAGGACCAACAAGCCTCAATTTGCCAAAGCCGTTCGGGTGATGAAATATTTTTAACCCCGCCCAGTCGAAGTAATGGTATTTGCCTGTCAGGTCATCAGTCCCGTTCACGCAGAAATCTATCCCAATAACCGTAGAGTCTTCTATCGGGGTTATTCCTAATTCATCCCAAGGCACAGCCGCTTCGCAGCAATAGCCGGAAACTTCCCCGCCTGAGTCCGTTTTAAGTTTCACTTGATGAATAGCATTACCGTTCCATGATATATCCTGTTCGTCTTTTCCTGTGCCTCTATCATCATAAACGGCATTGAGAATGTTTATGTGGTAGGCAATATCGTCTGGCATGAACAGGTCGCCGCCGTCATTTTTTGCATCTATCAAAAATTCGATTCCGTCATCCAGCCACAAGTTATCTCCGTCATGGGTTGTTACTTTTGCGTGCGGATTTCTTCTATTGACATCGAAAGCGATATATAAATATTCGTTGTCCCACAATGTGTAAACGGTCGCGCTCCTTCTGTACAAAAGTGGTACGCCATCATCAAAGGAGACTTTCTCGGCTGAGGACCACTCATCAAGGTTTCCATCAATCACGATCTTTCGTGGCGTTTTTTTCGCTAACATGACAAGATTTCTATTTGCAGTGTTCATGTCAGGCACATCTTCTAAGTTTAGTTTATAAAAGTCTCATCTTCATTTGACGTGGTACAATGAAAACTTTCATGTTAGATTGAAGTGGCTTGCAACAAGAAAAATAATCACTTTGGATTTTGTGGGCAGTAGAGGATTTGAACCTCTGACCCCGTGCTTGTAAGGCACGTGCTCTGAACCAACTGAGCTAACTGCCCGAACAAATCTCGCACAATTTGGTGCGACAAATCGGCTACAACCGCATAATAATTAAACTATCCCTGACCAATTTCTCAATGGGTGTAAAACGAGAAAAGTCTTTGAAGCGGGCCTCCGGCTCCGCGTTGCCAAACGCTCCACCAACTTTTCAAATTCAAATTGTCTCGTCACAGATTCAAACTTCATGGCACGTTCAATTTAACCTCCTGGCATGGCAGAATCAAGAGGACAAGCGGTGCGAATTCGGCATCATGGTACAGCATCACTCATCGAAGAGCGAGATATAGTTCAGCTTATAGCAAAGAAATGCTTCTGTGGCAATTTTGTCAGGGCGGCGTAGATTCAAGGAAAAACGGTTCTTAATTCCAAAACGCTGAATTCAGCTTGGTTTACCCAAAAAGTCGAAAGTCTGAAAGGAATCGCCAACTAACTATTCACATCCTTAAAATTTTGTATAAGAAATTTCGCGGTCAATAAATTTTTAATTTTTCTGGGGAAATGGAACGAGTAAGCGGTTCTTAAATCAAAAACGGACTAAGAATGGAGGAGCAGGTATTGCGCCTCTTTACAAAATTGTTGGGACATCTGGCCGTGCTTTGATTTACATAAGGTTTCATTTATCTTCGTTTTCCATTTTTATGAATGGAGGATATTTTTGATCCATCCCTATGATATGGCTAACCCACCAGGTTTTCAAAAACTGAAGCACGTCCAATGAAATGTCGCCATAAATTCCTTGATGTCGCATAATCAACTCTTGCGTCTTTTGCGTAAAGGCTTTGTGGCTGGCTTGATGAGCCTGTAAGTCCGGGTAATGATATTTTTGCATCAAAGCCTCTTCATCTTTAAAATGCGTGTAAACATATCCCGTCATCTCCGATAAGATGGAGCCCACGATCTGAATTTGCTGCTTTTCCTGTATTGCCCAATGTAATCGATTAATCGTCTCGAAAATCTCACGGTGTTGTGAGTCGAGTCTTTCTACCCCTACACTGTACTCTGGCTTCCAAATAATAAAATCGGGGGTTGACATGGTCTCTCAAAAAGTCTTAATACGATTTTTCCTCGACAACGGTCGTAATTAATTGCATTAACGATAATTAGCCCACCATCGATCCGCTCTCCGCGCCGGTCTCGCTGGCTTTTGCCAAACAGCCTCTATGTTCTGTAAAACAAACGATGGAAGTAAAACTGTTCCATGGCGCGTATCAGCAAGTTCTATTTCCATCCAACTGTGATCTTATATAGCCCAGTCACTTATTTTATCAGAACCATTCTCTTTGTGTCAGTGAATTGCTCCCCATTCATTCCGAGTGCATCAAGCCGATAGAGATACACACCACTTGCCAATTTGCTCCCGTCGAAGGTTACGATATAATTACCCTCGCTTTGTGTCCCGATTGCAAGAGTAGCTACTCCTCGGTCAAGCATGTCATAAATTTTTAGTGTAATTCGGCTCCCTGTTTGGAGTGAATAGCTTATAGTCGTTGTCAGGTTGAATGGGTTAGGGTAATTCTGAGAAAGAAAGTATTTCGGAGCTCTCCTCTCCTTGAGTATGAGGGCTTCCGCTTGTGCGAAAAATACTCCGACTATACCGACCAGTGACCAGAAGCACCCGTACATTATAGTCATCCCGTGGTGGGCTACTAAAGCATCCATCATATAATCCTCCTTTTAGACGCTCAATAAAACAAAAGGTCCCTACTATTTTCGAACCGCGCTGACGGCCCCTATAAATCAGAAAAAGCAGGGTTCTGATAAATTTCTCAACATTATCGGACTTTAACAACTTATAATCAAGTCCATTCTAGGGATTGAGCTATTTTTTATAATAAATGAGTTCATTACTCATTTTTATGCAATCATCATCGGAAAAGTTCACTAAAACTTTAGTCTTTAATTTGAAAGTAAGTAGATATCGTTCGCTGGCTCTCATTCCTTGAGGCTAAAGCATTGAGCAAAGAACAAGTCTTAATCCGTATTGCTCAAATCAATTTTCCATTCCGTCATCTGGCAGATTAACTAATCCCATGCAGCGAAACTATTCGAAGCGGTGTTATGTGGGAGACTGTAGGAGTGCAAGCCCTCGCTCTAAATCGACTAAGCTTACTGCCCGATGAAATGTTGAGCGCGAGACGGGACTCGAACCCGCGACGTCCAGCTTGGGAAGCTGGCATTCTACCACTGAATTACTCGCGCAATAAATAAAAACTACTCATTTAAAGTCGTCTAAACAATTCCCTTATTTCATGGCAGACAAATTTTTCCAAGCAATGTCCTTTCCTTTGCCCCGGTTACCTGGGGAAGATTTGTTGAGTTTCCGGAAATTGTTTCGTTGGCAAGCACGCCGAAACAAGCTGCTTCTTTCGAGTCAGATGAGATTCCAAGGTTCTCGACGACCTTCACATTTGTTCCTGTAAAATGGTGCTTCAGTGACTCGGTCATGAATTGATTATGTGCGCCGCCGCCGCTTACAATGAGTTCCTCAAGAGTTTCTTCATTTGCTAAGAATTGCTTAAAGTTTTCGTAAACCGCCGCAGATGTAAATTCAGTTGTTGTAGCCACGATGTCTGCTTTTTTATAGCTGCCGAATTTTGCAAGAATGTTTTGTACATAAACTTTTCCATATCGCTCACGTCCGGTTGACTTTGGTGGAGCGCTAAGCACGAATTCATCCATCATCAAAAAATCCAACAAATCCTTCTTAGGCAAACCCGAAGAAGCGGTAGCTCCGTTTTGGTCGAAACCTTTCTCATAAAGGACTTCCATTAACTGATCGATCACCATGTTCCCCGGGCCTGTGTCGAATGCAACGACCTCATTTTCCCGGCATCCCATAGGCAAATAAGTGACATTGGCAATTCCGCCTATGTTCAGAAGTGCGCGGGAGACTTTGTCGGAGCGAAAGAGAAGATAATCAAAATATGGTACAAGCGGTGCGCCTTGTCCGCCGAGTGCAATATCCCCAACTCGGAAATCACCGACGGTGATGATTCCTGTTAACTTCGCGATGACAGATGGATCACCGACTTGCAGAGTTGCATTGACTTCCTTTCCGAACATACTAACTTTTTGCGGCAAATGGTGAATCGTCTGTCCGTGCGAACCTATAAGATCAATTCGATCTTTAGTAATTCCTGCATGATGGCACAATGAAGACACAGCGTCAGCATATAATTGCGCGATGAGAAAATTCAATCTTGCGATATTTGCGACATCGCTTGTTCCTGTCTGTGAATTCTTCAGAACGAATTCTTTAAAACCAACAGGAAAAGGAATAGTGACGAAATCCACCTGACGAATCTTTGTATTGATTCCATTCCCTTTGATTTCGATGAGCGCGGCATCGATGCCATCTACGCTTGTGCCGCTCATGAGTCCGACAACTATCCTCGTATCTTTTTCGAACAGCGTGATTAACTTTTTCATTCGGAAAGCGCTTGCCGGCCAATCATTTGGGTCTTTTCAGAGTGCTCGATCGCCGTCGCATAAATTCTGTCTACATCTATTTTCTCGATGCATTCAAGATGGTACGGACAAACTTTCTTCCAGCACGGTGAACAAAAGAGTCCTTCGGAGATAAATTTCTTACCGCGGTCATAAAGATCGATCTCGGTCCAGCAACTAACCCCAAACCAAGCAAGGACATATTTCTTTAACGCGATGGCCAAATGCATACCATAACTGTCACCTGTTATGACAATGTCTGCGGCGTTTTCATAAATAATTCCCTTGCGAAGTCCCTCCGAGGTCGGAGTGTTAAACAGTTTGGTAATCAACCCTGGGTTTCTCTCCAGTGCGGTCGAATAAATTTCCTCGTTCCGTTTTGTGTCTTCGCGTCCGCCAAGAAGCAGCATCTTAATATTTCCCTTTGTAGAAAACATTTCTATCAATCTTAGGTGCTGTTCAACGGTCATTTTCTTATTCGAGTATAAATCGGAGCAGCCCGTATTGAAACCGATAACGGCGTCTTCTTCGGAAATGCCTTTTAATCGCTTGTACCATGATGTAAGAGCCATTTCTTCGCTCGTTAATTTTAAAACATACTCATCCCGTTGATAGGCAAGGTTAAATGTCTCAGCAAGGATATCCTGGCCCGTACGGTGGTTAATTCTGAATTTGAAGTAATCATCTATCCCAAGTTTGTAATTGTATTTTGCTTCCTTATTCAGCGGGATGATTTGTCCATTTTTGTTTAACCCGAATCCCAATTTCTCTTTTGCTTTAAGTTTCATTGCCAATGCCGCAGAGCGCCGCGACTTGTCGGCGTTCAGAACGATGTCGAATGTCATTTGTTCCAGAATAAGCCAGCTTTCCGCGTCCCAGGGAAAAATTCCGTCTATAAAAGGATTTTCCTGAAGCAGCGGCGCGGCGGACTTGAGAGTTATCCATCCGATGTAGCTTTCCGGATACTTTCGTTTTATCGATTCTAACTGCGCGGTCGTCATCAGCACATCGCCCATGGCATCTAAATTTATTATCAGGATTTTCGTCCCGAACTGTTTATCCGGCCGAGCGCATTCTTCATAACAGGTTTTGTAAGATATGCAAGGTTTGTATCCGTTGAATCTTTTACAATTTGGTGCTTCGAACTCAGAAATGTTCATCCGCTTTCTTAACTCCTTTCCTGACAGGGTCAATTTGGACGGTTGGTGAAAATGCCGGCGAAGAATGTTCGATCTTATAGATTAATTTCATTAACCCATCAAAAATTATTTCTATGTCCAGTTTCTTCATGCACGGATTTCCAATCGGGCATTTTGTTAAATTGCATTCTAAACAATTCAGATTTTCATTACGGACAATCTCTGGAATATTTTCATAAGGCCCTTGCAGGTGCGGGCTTGTTGGTCCGAAAATGGCAAGTGTAGGAACTCCAAGAGCGGCGGCGATATGCATTGGCCCGGAATCGTTTGTTATTAAAAGGAACGACTCTTTCATTATCGCTCCCATTTCATGGAGCGAAGTTGGAGGTGCAAGGATTGCGCTCGTGGATGCGGTTATCTGCCACGCCTCCTTTTTTTCGGATGGTCCGTAAAGTATCACAACGGGCATATGCAGCTCAGCATGAATCAAATTGCTAAGCTCAATCAATTTGTCCGCTGGTAATCGTTTTATTTCCCATCCGCCGCCGATATTAATTGTAATAAATTTTCCGGGTGAAAGATTGTGTGAACTTAGAAAAGTATCGGCAAACTTCTTTACCATGTCGTTCAAGTAGAAGGCGGGATTTTTGAATTTTATTGGGATGTCGAGCCGGCGAAGTGCATCAAGATTAAATTCAACATTATGAACTTCACCGCTTCTCGGATGAACTAAAATATTGTAGGCAAACTTTCTCCATTTGAATGGAAATCCAACCCGGTACTTTGCGCCACTCAACATCGTTATGATCGCAGTTCTCGGATTTGCAAAAAGATCGATAATAAGATCGTACTTGTTCTTTCTTACGCGCGATATTATTGACATAGATGATTGCGTTTTCGTGTCGAACGAAATCACGTTATCAATAAAAGGATTATCTGTTAAAATATCAGACGCAAATTTTTCCACAAGGAAATCTATCTGTACCCCCGGGAATTCCTCGCGTAAGTTCGGGAGAACAGGAGTCGAGAGCAAAACATCCCCGATGGCCCGCGGTTTCACGATTAGAATTTTCTTCGATTTTGACTTATCGAACTGGAAATCGTCCATAATTTTGTCTGAAAATATAATCAATATAGATGGTCTTGAAAAATACGATAACCGCGACTACATTTTTTAGATGAAAGTCCTATCCTTCTCAATAGTTTCCCTCACAGCAAGTTTGGTATTTGGACAATCCACCTACGATTTTTTAAGTTTAGATGTGAGCGCGCACGAAGCGGCACTTGCCGGTAGCATGATGGCACGCACCGACGACCCAGCGGGATTTTATTATAATCCTGCATTATCGGTTGCATCAAAAGACGCTGCCGTAACATTTGGCTTTCTCAAGCACGTTCTCGATATAAACGCAGGCTATCTTTTCTCGACTTTTCAACTTCCCGATAAAGGCTACGTCGGTGCTGGTATCAGTTATATTAATTACGGCAGTTTCACGACAACCGATGAAATGGGCAATGAGCTTGGCTCGTTTAGTGCGGGTGATTTCGCTTTGACTTTAAACTATTCTAAC
>JBAPNE010000301.1:0-10430 GCA_049278975.1 Candidatus Kryptoniota bacterium | reverse complement strand
GGATTGTATAGGATTTTAAGGTCTGGGTCTTGTCCCCAAGTTCGAAATGACTGCCCGCGACGCTGACACTGCTAAGAGAACCAAGCAAGCCTCTGATTTCTGAGCGAAAAAAAATGATACAGCCAAGAATGATAGTTAACCAGAATGCATCACCGATGATCGCAAGTACGGCAACATTGTCCATTTAGAATCCTCCTTTTGTAATTGTGAACCTGCCTCTCCTGATAACGCATGATGGTCGGCATTGGTTTCCAGAAATTATTTCATCTTCCACGTATTCGGTAATTCCGTACTGACTTCGCGGCGCCGCTGCTTAGAATCCTGTGGGATGCCCGCGATGGTTTGCACGATATCTCTATTGATGTCGCCAAGTGTGTAGTAGCTATGTTCAACGGCAAGGAAACCTCCCGGCACCATGGATGTGCAGTCGATCTGGAATACTTTCGAGTGAACGTGGTACGGTCTCGCACAGCCATTGTAGCCCAGGCGCTCCGGGTTACCTTTAGTTGTCTCGCTGATCATCATTGCCTTATCATCACGGTTGTAGTACACGTTGATACTTCGTGTAAGCTCGTTCAGCCGTCCGAGTGGTTTAGCCGGTTCCAGGACGGTATCGTCCACGTCGGCTGCGCACATAAAAATATTCTCAAACAGCCGCGGCAATGCAGACGTTTGAGTGAAACTCTCCATCCGCTCCAGCGCGTTCTGCAAGACGTAGTTCCCCATCGAATGACATAGGAGGTGGATTGCCTGGCCGCAAGCCTTGTCCTTTTTGTTCTTCACATCATCCTGGAGGCGGATGAAGAAATCACGGAGCTTCAGAAACCCTCTGCCCACCGCGTAGCCGGAGTTTCTCGCGCGGCCGCGATCATCCAAATAGGAATACATTGGAACTGCCTTTCCTTCCGACGGCCAGGTAAACAGGACGACCATGAGGGGTCCATTTAATATTCGCTGTGCGTTGACCATTTCCTGGAGCGCCAGCGCGGAGCCGACTGCGCTCTCCCAGGTCACGTTAAACCCGTGGATGAAAACCAGTACGTCGCTGCTTTGCATCATCTCGCCTTTGAGGTCCTTGAGAAATTCTGTCGAACCGAAATTCTCAAGCGGCTGTTTCGTATCTGCAACGGTTCTGTCAAGTTTCTCCGTGTATGTTTCGATTGACGCTCCTTTTACCAGGCTCTCGAAGTAATCCGCGAGATCATTTCCGTTGCCCGGTCCCAACCGACCGACTTTCGCATTGATATACTTGCGAACTTGTTTCTCATCAGCCTGGAGTGTGAGATAGCCGAACCGAAGGTTCTCGTGTCCGTCGTTGCTGAAGCTCGAGTCATATCCTGTCGGATGCACGTCGTCACCGAGGTGGTGGCGGTTCGTGGCATAGTAAAGAGTATAAGACCGCATAAATATCTCCCATCAATTTCGTGGTTTCGTGTAAAAATCGAGTAAAGGAATGTCAACGCAAATTGAAGCGCTGTATCGATAGTAGACTGCTCCACTATAGCTATTAACGGTTGAGGAAACGCTGTGAAGATTTGGCCCCATCTGCACTCCAAAGTTAAATGAGACCGGCCATGGTGTCCCGATTGAGATGAACCCGCCGGGAGAAATGATGTCCGCGAGGTGGATAGTTGGAACCTGACTAGTAGAATCGCCTGTGAATCTAAATGCAGCTATAGCACCGATGTCAACGAGTGATACAAATATCGAATATGACCAGTCGCAGGAGCTGCCTTTGTTGAACGCGATGCCTATAGGAGCGGTGAGGCCGTAAGAATTCAATTGCCACATTTTGATTTGTTGGCTATTCAATCCATTGATGGCTTCGTACCCCATGAAGGGGCCCACATAAGCATTCAACGATACATTCCATAAGCTTTCCCTTTTAGTGCGGTATGACCCTACCGGCAACGCAAATGCCTCGATCGCGCTCTCGACTTGATCTGAGTTCTGTGCCTGCACTATCGTCGCCATGAAAGTACCGTATTTAAGTAAGCTATTCATAATGACAGTTGCATTCTGAAGTTCGGGGAGTTTTGCTTTCAGACTATCTATCTGCCTGCTCGTGCTATCGGGGACCTTCTCTTGATGGTTGGTATAATTGTCGGCAAGCTCCCGCTGATCGGACAAAAGCTTCTTCAACTTAACGATATCAGAGTCGGAAGATTCTGTAATGACTGTCCTGAAAATGCTTGTTGCACCGACAATTGCCGATGCGTAACTTCTGCGTTTGATGTCCCAAACAATGTTGACGGCTGAGCGAGCTACGTTGAAAAATATCGCGAGATTATCTTTGGCATGCTGCCAAAATTCATCCACTTTATTTTTTGACATATCGGAATTGAATGGAAAAAGGCTGCGGACATCGCTTCCTTCCTGTAAGAAATCTATTGTGGCATTAACACACCCATAGTATCGCTCCAATGCAAGTGAGTCATTTGGCGCTTTCTTGCAATTAGCTATCGTGGTCATCAAGGTGTTCGAGCTGTTGCTTAAGTTTGTGAAATAGGTTTTATATGACGAGTAGTACAGCTTAAAGTGTCTCCCCACTGTGTCAAGGATCGCGCAAAGTGACGTTTTATCAAATCTTATTGAATCAGTATTGTTGAGATTATTAAAGTGGCGAGCCTGCTCGTAGAGCAGTCCGAGGTATATTTTAAACGTCGTGGAATCGCTAATGAGTTTCTTCACTTCAGCAGGACTCACCCAGTATGAGGTCGTGTCCGAAACCTGTGTTGAGTCTCTCAGTGATGCAGAGATCAATTGCAATGTTTGGATTGCCCCTTTCCAGTTTTGCAGCGTATCGAGATATTCGTCAGGAAAATTATTTAAAATATCGCCGGGGTGTTCGCCGTCGATTAATCCTTGTGCCATGTAGCAAGAGCTTTGCAAGATTGCTTTTAAATCACGATGACGGTTAAAGAAGTCCGAGTGGTTATCCAAAACGGAGGGAAGATTTGTGATCAACTGACGAAGATCCATCTCAAAACTTTCACGGAAGGTTTGGATGTAAGCTTCGTAGTTGTACACTTCATCTCCAACTGCCATGAGAGCAGTGTAAGTCGCCGGAAAAAGAGTTTGGAGATCCTTATAGCTGCTGTCGGAAATAACTTCCTTAAAGTTATCAAAGAATGCAATTGATAATTCCTGTTTCGTCCTCATCACAAGGAATTTCGCCAGACCGTCGGCAAAGTTGGTGACATTTAAACCACCTAATGAACCTAAAGACATTGGTGGCGATGTCGGAGCAAAAGCGCTCTCTGTAGTGATCCTGACAAAAAGCGAATCACAATATGTACTATCGATAACCTGGTACAAGAATGGATTGGCAGAAACTATTGAAATGGCCTGGGCCGGGCTGTTGATTTTGGAATGGGAATAACTATTTATTATTATTTCGAAATTCTTCCTGCTGAGGGTATTGGGACTCGTCATTGAGATCGCGTCATAAAAAGGAGATCCTGGTCGATATTCCTTAGCCGGTGCAATAATTGTCGGTTCCTGATTTTCGGCATTGGCACCGTTGTTTTGCGAAGTGCCTCCTCCTCCTGCAGAATTAATAGAGAAAGCGGTTTCCGAAATTTTTTGTCCAACCATAACTAAAACAATGAAGCCTTTTGATAAATCATGGTTACCAAGCCGCAGCTTTATGTCAGTTTTAATTCCTTTGGAAATTTTTGAAATATCATCAGACGAACTAAATATTGTATCTCCCTTGTCTGTTCGTATTTCAACTTGCGGTTTACAGCTTTGAGAAGCACCGGTCAATTGAAATTTAATAACGCTCCCCGGCGTCACATTTAGGTTAGCCGTTTGGCCGGCAGGCCTCTTATTCAATAAGATGGATGCGTTACATTGGTCATCCATGTTGATACCTATCGTCGCCACTTGTCCATAAAGGATATGCGGGAACGAGACAACTAAAAACAGAACTGAGGATATAATATTCTTCATAGCGATTTCCTATTAGTAGCTCAAAAGAAAATAGTAATTAGAATAGATTGCATCGTCGTCGAACACGTTTGTGAATTTCATTGCGTAAGAGAATTCGTTATTGCCGCCTATCACCATCCCTAACGGCTCACCGGTGGAAAAGTCGACAACCACGGCACCCGAATCGCCTTCCGAGGTGGGCGCGCGACGGGCATTCGTTTGAGGATCGATGACGGTAATGCTGAAGAGGTCCTTCATCAAATATGTATTCCCGTCAGGATATTGGATGGGAGCGTCGGTCTCGTCATAGTAGATTATGGCCTTCCGATACTTACATACCCTTCCATCGATGCAAACATTGGTTTTATAAAAAGCATCCGATGGGGTAACCGATCTTTGCTGGCGCTTGATACCTAGAACCTGGTTGCTGACCTTATCAGTAGAGCTGCAAGCGGCTAAGCCGATATCGATTTTTTCATGAAGGCATCCGTCGCTGATTGTCGCAATTATTGTCCCGGTCGTATCGATAATATTTCGTTCGACAGGTGCGCTGTTCCATTGTGTATCATCTTTTAGAACGTGCCAGCATGAAAGGAGATAAGAATTATTATCGGCCTCCCGACCAAGATAGCAACCCAGGGTACCGAAGCCGTTCTTCTGTGTTTTATTTCCGACCCCCTCACCTAAAGTCATCGCCGCCATGTGGACGACATTTACCGCGTCTTGCATGACCGAGTATGAAATACCGATTACTTCACCCGTAGACATTTTCAACCTGGTCCCGAATATTTTCGCAAGCCTGTTCTTGATCATAATATTCTTAACATGAACTTCTATTGACCTTCGAGAGCTCGTCGCGTCCCATCCCGAATTTATTGCGACGACTCCGTTTTCCTTGTAAATAGATGATCTGAATTGAGCTATGGTATCTAATTGGGCGGGATGTGGCACGCTCGCAGTTGGTGATGGTGATGCATTAAGGGGTGGAGTGACGGGAGATGGTCCAGTTGGATTATGTTTGACAGACGCCGCTGTATCCTTCTCCTCAGGTTTTATTCCTGCGCTCCGCAGCGCCACCAGCTTCTGCAACAGATCAAACCAGAAAGGCGCGCCCAGAGAAAGGGCCAAAGCAGTCAGTATGAATCCCCAAAACGGCAATTTCCAAAAAGAAAGAGCAACACGCAAAATTTCTCCGAGGCGTTTTCTTTCCCAACCCGTTCCAAGTATTTGGTTGGCATCATTAACTGATTGCATGACATTGCGAAATCCAGTCCGAGCGAGACTATCAGTAATTGTAGTATCTTGAGTCTGTTTCAAAGCATGATATATAGATGAGCCGGTGTCGCTTGCCGCAACGCTTAGTTGCACCAGTTGTTCTCTCGCGACTTTATCTTTTGTTAATTTGGAAGCAACGGATATCGAGTCAACATTAAAAGAGACTGCTATGATAAATCCCATTATGAAGAGGATCAACCGCAACTTCCTCTTGTACCAGCCGGTTGTGCGATCCATAGTATCTTCGAACCACTTCTGCAGCGCATTGTCGAAAGCGTTGATGTCCCCACCAGCATCCGTGAAGAGATTGCGAAAGTATGAAAGTGTCTGCGGTTGAATGTGGAGAGTATTGAACTTAAGGCAAAAATCTATTTTATCAATATCCGAAATGCCACCTCCCTTGGTCCTGAGCAGGTGGATCATGGTTTGGGAGAAAGTCTTCTTCGTAATGTAAGATGGCTTCCCGGAGCCGAAAGGCGAAAGAAACTTCTTCGACCCTTCAGAAATATACTTAATGGAAGGATAATTATAAAAACGGCCCGCTAAACTGTTCTCAAAATCTTTATATTCATGTAGGAAAAAATCCCCTACTTGCTTCCTCAGCTTTTTAAAACCAAGCTTATCCTTGTCGATATCATACCCGTCGTTCAGCATCCTCTCTATCGCTCTTCTCAATAATTTCGCTCTGATCCCAAGCCATGATGAAATCATTTCACCAAGGATGGTCGCGAGCAAACTGTACAACAGGTATATCAATACCATCCCGGTCACTACGTCTAAAGCAATTGATCCAAACATAGATTATCCTTTCATTGGTGTATTATGGTGCGCATATTCACCGAGATAGACCTTTCTAAAGAGGAAATTGCCTTGAAAGAACAAGACATCAATCAGCTCTCCAGCACTAAGGTCGAAACTATCCTCATTCCATGGTGTTTCGAAATATAAATGGTTTGGTTTGTATTGTCAAGAAAAATCTCGATTGATTGGGAGTGGTACTTAATCCCACCGAACGAGCGACATAATTAATGTCGCTCTCAATAGATTGTGTCGCATCTTGTAAGCCAGGAGAGCTCGTAATGTACTTTGATTTTGAATAGTCCATGTTGCTGAACCAAATTGGCGACGGGTCGAAGGCTGTCCTGATGAAGATCAATCGATTTACAATGCTAGGTTTTAGAACCATCACCGCCCTGTCCACCATTCCTGTCATCGCGGTTGTCATGGAACATTACCACTTTCGTGCTCACTTTCAGCTGTCCAGCATCGGAGAGCGTCCCCACTCTTCTCTTAGTAGGGGAGTTTCCCAACCATCTCGCCGTCTCATCACTTCGGGGAGCAATATATAAGCACTTATCAGGAGTATCTCTCTCAACTTAAAGGAGACCCTTTTGAAAATATCATAGAAGTGATTACATGGTTTTGCAAATGTCTCCGCACCTGTAGATCGGGTCAAGCTTGGATGAACTGCATGATAGACCTGAGTTGCCATTAAGGCATCTCAAATACCTGGCAAAGATATCTCATTTATATGGCATTTTACACAGCTGCATTATGATTATAATAATTTTGTTCGGTTCTTAATCTTGAAATCTATTTGAAACACCAAACAAATCTTGAGCTAAAGTCAATTCTCATGTTTAATTCCTTGACTTTGCTCACCTATAAAGATAATTTTCGAGTCAATTCTCAAGTCAAGCTGAGAATTCTTAGTGTTAACAAATTGTTGAGAAGTTGTAAAGTCTGCCTACAACGAATCTCCCCAGTTATAAACTGAGTGTTGGCAAGCAGTCGAAATTTTAATATAAAGAGGAGGAGTGTTCATGGGATACAGTGATATCTTCGTTTCCGAGGATACGAAAGCTCAATCTAAGTGGGGTGGCATCTCAGTACGTCGTAACTTCACTACAAAGGGCGTTCACCCGTTCGATCAAATAAATTGGGAAAAACGGACAGCCTCGATCTCGAACGAGAAGGGTGAGGTAATATTTCAGCAAGATGATGTCGAAGTTCCGGACTTCTGGAGTATGACAGCGACAAATGTTGTCGTGTCGAAATATTTTCATGGACAATTAGGAACCCCGCAGCGAGAACACAGCATAAAACAAATCGTCGACCGCGTCGCTCGAACATTTACAAGATGGGGCATCAAAGGCGGATACTTTGCATCGAATGAAGATGCGTCGACCTTTTATGATGAACTTACTTATTTGCTCGTGAACCAGCATGTCTCTTTCAATAGCCCCGTGTGGTTCAACGTCGGCATCGAGGACAAGCCGCAATGTTCGGCATGTTTCATCAACTCCGTGAAAGATACCATGGAGTCTATTCTTGATCTGGCAAAGACCGAAGGTATGCTGTTCAAATGGGGGAGCGGCACCGGAACAAATTTTTCGACCCTTAGATCTTCGAAGGAAAGACTTTCTGGTGGTGGTACAGCTTCGGGTCCGGTTTCATTCCTGCGCGGGTTCGACTCATTCGCGGGAGTGATAAAATCAGGCGGGAAAACGCGCCGCGCCGCAAAGATGGTTATTCTAAACGCAGAGCACCCTGATATACTGGACTTCATTAGAAGCAAGTCAGAGGAAGAGAAAAAAGCCTGGGCATTGATCGACGCCGGTTACGATGCGGGCTTCAATGTCCCAGGTGGAGCTTATGATTCTGTCCAGTTCCAAAACGCTAACCACAGCATTCGTGCAACCGACGACTTCATGCGTGCGGTTCTAGAAGATAAAGAATGGACGGCTAAGAACGTTCGAGACGGAAAGCCGGCCGATACTTATCGCGCACGCGACTTGATGCGTGAGATTGCCGAAGCTGCATGGATCAGCGGCGATCCCGGAATGCAATTTCATACCACGGTTAACAACTGGCACACTTCTCCGAATACCGCGCCTATTAACGCATCGAATCCCTGCAGCGAATATATGTTCTTAGATGACAGCGCTTGCAATCTCGCATCCCTAAATCTGATGAAGTACCGAAAGGATGATGGCTCTTTCGATGTAGATTCCTTTTTACATTCGGTTGAAGTCGTTATCACGGCGCAGGAAATCATTGTCGGCAACGCCAGCTATCCGACAAAGGCGATTGAGAAAAACAGTTTTGCTTTCCGCCCGCTCGGAATCGGATACGCAAACCTTGGCGCGCTGCTCATGTCGCTTGGTATCCCGTATGATAGCGATGCCGGAAGAGCTTACGCCGGCGCAATTACGGCACTCATGACAGGCGAAGGATACAGGCAGAGTGCGTTGATCGCCAAAACGAGCGGACCATTTGATGGATACGAAGTGAATCGCGAGCCGATGTTAGGAGTCATTCGAAAACATCGCGCGCATGTCGATAAAATAAATTCCGATGTCATACCGGATTATCTTGTCGAGTCTGCAAGAAAAGTTTGGGATGATGCATTGACTATAGGAAAAGAGTATGGCTACAGGAATTCACAAATATCCGTTCTGGCACCGACGGGTACAATCGGCTTCATGATGGATTGCGATACGACCGGCGTCGAACCGGACATTGCTCTCGTGAAGTACAAAAAACTTGTCGGCGGCGGCTACATGAAAATCGTGAACAACACTGTTCCTCTCGCGCTCAAGACAATTGGATATTCACAAAGTCAGATTGATGAGATAGTTAAATACATAGACTCGAATGGAACAATCGAAGGTGCGCCGGATTTGAAAGAAAAACATCTCCCTGTTTTCGATTGTGCATTCAAAGCTGTAAACGGATCCCGCTCGATACATTATATGGGACACATAAAAATGATGTCGGCGGTTCAGCCATTTCTCTCCGGCGCGATTTCGAAGACCGTCAATTTGCCGACAGAAGCAAGTGTCGAGGACATCGAGCAAGCTTACATTGAAGCATGGAAGCTAGGTTTGAAAGCGATCGCTGTCTATCGAGATGGCTCGAAGCGAACTCAGCCTCTTAGCACAAAGAAAGACGAAGGCAAAAAATCGAAGGTCTCTGCGGGAGATGAGAAAGCCGCCGCTACCACAACTCGTGTCAGACGACACAGACTTCCGGACGAACGAAATGCGCTCACGCATAAATTCAGTATAAGCGGTCATGAGGGCTACATCACCGTCGGTCTGTACGAAGATGGCACCCCAGGCGAAATATTCATTACAATGTCCAAAGAGGGCTCGACAATCAGCGGACTGATGGACGGTTTCGCAACGGCAGTTTCTCTTGCACTTCAATATGGAGTTCCTCTGAAAGTTCTCGTTGATAAATTCAGCCACATGAGATTCGAACCATCCGGGTTCACGAACAATAAGGAAGTTCCGATTGCAAAGTCGGTGCTCGATTATATTTTCAGGTGGATGGGGTTGAAGTTTCTTCCCCGTGAAGAGCAGCCGGCGTCGGTTGTTGTCGATTCGATTGCCGCCGAACCGAAAGCCGAAGAGAAAAAGGGATTCAACATTTCTCTGGAACAAACGGAGAAAAAAGTATTCCAGGAACAATCCGATGCTCCACCATGTCACGAGTGCGGCTCGATCATGATCAGAAGCGGTTCATGTTATAAATGCTTGAACTGCGGCTCGACGAGCGGCTGCTCCTGATTTAGAGCAAGCTTAACTCTAAGCCGCCCCGGAAATCTCGAAGAGATGTACCGTGGCGGCTTTTTATTTTAAAGCTACTGCGAACTTTCCATTTTAAATTTAAGCCATCTGCCGATAGGGGATTCTCCCGCCAAGGAAGGTCAAACCCCGGCTGTAAACGAAGTCTGTTGTCATTTACGAATGTGTGATTTAAATTTTAAAAAAGGCAGATACTCATAAATGCGGTGGTCGTTTCCGGTCGGCAGGCTTTTCGATATTCCGATAAGAGTTCATTACACTTTCTTGCTTCTATTGGCTTTTATATGGTATGCCGAATCAACCGTGCTCGGTCCAGAGGCTGGATTTCACAGCGTCGTTTTCTGGGCGTTGATTTTTTTGTGCGTTCTATGTCATGAACTCGGGCACAGCCTCGTGGCGAAATCGTACGGGCTTGAGATTGCCTCAATAACTCTCTTACCGATCGGTGGAGTTTCGCAGATTACCGAGATCCCACACGATCCGATCAAAGAAGTCGCTATCACGATAGCAGGACCAATTGTAAATTTTCTCATCGCGGCGCTTCTTCTCCTCTTCGGGAAATTGACGGATCCGTCACTTCAATTTTCCGAAATCTCTTTGCAAAGCGGAAGCACCATGGTCGATTTGTTC
>JBAPNE010000300.1:0-23476 GCA_049278975.1 Candidatus Kryptoniota bacterium | reverse complement strand
TTCGGCTTTGCTCCGTGCCATGATAAATCGACCGTCGTCGAAGTTGACAGCCTCAACTGCCGCCCGTGCTCAATTCACGGTGGACCACGCTGTCCTATCGGAACATTTGATTGCATGAAAAGAATTTCTCCGAATGAAGTAGTCAAAAACGTGTTTGGAATTTTAGAAAATAGCTTCGACCCTCCTTCCTAAGAAGAAAGACCTTGGGCTATTGTCATAATCAATAATAGGACACTTGCCTCGTATGGCAAATGTGGTATTCCAAAACTATCTTGAATAAAATGAAAATCGTAAACACAAATAAAAAACACACCGTTACAGAAGCAGCCCAAACGATATTGAATGGCGGCGTCATTATTTATCCGACGGAGACAATCTATGGACTTGGCGCAAATGCCCTCGAATCGAAAATCGTGGAGAAGGTCTTCACAATAAAGGAAAGGAAAAGATCAAATCCGATCCTCGTCTTAATTCCGGAAAAATCGGCGCTCGACGAACTCACACTTGGAGTTTCAGAAGTTGCGGAAAAATTGATGAGTAAGTTTTGGCCTGGACCTTTGACGATAGTTTTCAGAGCTGCGCCCATCATATCGCCGGTACTGACCGGCAGTTCGGGGAAAATAGGCATTCGACTTTCGAGCGACGAATTTTGCCGCGATCTGTTGAACATTTGTAAGATTCCGATAACTTCGACGAGCGCGAATTTGTCGGGCGAACCTAATCCGAATTCGGTGAACATGATAAACCGGAAAGTGCTGGAGTCGGTCGATCTCATCGTGGATGCTGGCACACTGACTTCTCAAACTCCGTCAACCGTCGTGGATGTCACAAAAGGGAAAATAGAATTGGTAAGAGAAGGGGCGATAACTTACAAAAGGATATTAGAGGAAGTTTAGTAATTGTCGATCCAGAATCTTGGAGATTGTCTATTTTAAATCTTCAATTTATTATTCCGCTTGTTTTTGAAACGTCAACATCTCCGTCATTTCGGAAACCAGCGGCTTTCGCTCGAAGTAATTAAACTTCCTCGCCGATCTTTCCGGTAAAAAAACTTTCCCCCCAATTTTGTAATTCGAGTCGGCATACATCCGTTCCACTTCGTAAGGATAGTCGGCAACTCCGCCTTCGCCAATCTGTGGAGCGGCAATCACCGAAACTTTTCCTCCAACTTTCAAAATTCTATGGGCTTCCCTGAATACCGTTTTGAATTTCATTTTAAAGTTAGAAAGTGCGACAGCAATATCTTCTTTTCCGGAATAAAACTCTTGAGGCAAATCCATGAAAATGTAATCGGCGGAGGTTGCCACTTCAGGTATGCCCATCAGAAAAATATTATTTTGTTTGATGCGCTCGTCAGACGGCTCGGCGTCGTACATCTTGTAACGCCTATCGCCGAAGTAAGAGACTTTATCAATAACATCGCCAAGTGTGCCGCTTCCCGCGAAAGGATCAATAATAAGTGCGCCCGGTTCGGTGTAATAGTAAATTGCGTTCGCGATTATTTGTCCGGCAATTCTCACTTTGTACCCGGGTTTTCCAAAACGCGGATCCGGGACTTCAAAACTCCAGACGTTTGTGCTGCGAAGGTCGAATCCGAATTTTGTGCGCTCAGCTTCACGTTCAGTTAAAGCGTCTTCCCGGATTTTTTTTCGAAGCTCGGCGATGCTCCACTTGTTCTGTACCGCTGCCTTCTCATATTCCTTCCGACTTTCGTCGTCGCCGACTTTTGTTGCAAGCTCGAAATAAAAACTCTCTGGCAGCTTCCTCTTCTTCAAGTCGGGGTAGTACGTAAAATACATCTGGCACTGCTTGAGAAGTCCAGGCTGAAATTTGAAGCCGGGGTACGACGTCAGCACTTTGTAAAGTTCTTCTTCCGATAACTTATTCGATTTCGCATACGGCAAAATTTTCTCGACGACAAATTTTCCAACATCCCAAAAGTTATCAATGGAAAGAGAATTCAACCTCTCCGCAAATTTTTGAAGCGCATCATTCTTCATTTTTGTCCCGATTTAATTTTTAGAACGGCTATGCCGCATCTCACTGGCGGGGATGTCCATTAACCCAATTTCGAATATAAGAGACAATTTGAGAAGTTTGCGCCCCCGGCGTAAACAATTCACCGACCCCCAAATCTTTCAACGTTTTTATATCTTTATCCGGAATTATTCCTCCTCCGAAAAGAAGGACATCCGCGATTCCCTTTTCTTTCATGAGAGCCGACACTTTCGGAAATATCGTCATGTGTGCGCCGCTTAAAAGACTGATCCCGATTGCATCAACATCTTCCTGTACCGCGGCGTCCACGATCATTTCCGGTGTTTGTCGGAGACCGGTATAGATGATTTCCATCCCCGCATCACGCAACCCGGCGGCGACCACTTTTGCTCCTCGGTCGTGTCCGTCCAATCCGGCTTTTGCGATCAGTACGCGAATTTTTCTTTCCATCGCAAACTTCCAGAGAAATTTTTCAGCACTCAGTTATTCTCAAGTTTTCCATTAAGCGCAACGCCATATCGCTTTTGCATGTAAGATAACATCATGGCGCCAATTAAAACAGCAAACCATAGTGTCGCAGCTCGAATTATGAAGACCGCCGCGATTGCTGCTCCTTTCGGAATCTTGGCAAGGATGAGAAGCCCGGTCAATGAGGTCTCTGTCGCTCCAAGTCCACCAGGAAGAAAAGTTATCGAACCGAAGACGATGGAGAATGCGTAAATAAAACTTGCAGAAAGAATTTTTAAGTGAATTCCAAGACCTTCAAGGACAAATAGGAATCCAGTACATTCAGTAAACCATCCTACAAGTCCGATAAGTGTCGAGGCAATAAGAATTTTTCCGCTCAACATTATTCGTGAGCTTTCGTAAGCGGTTTCGATAACCTTAATGCGTTTTGCGACAGCTGGAATCTTCTCGCCCGCTCGGATGATCTTCATGGAGAGCGAGCGGCTTGAGATGATTGCAATTCCGGCAATAAAAATGAGTCCGACAATTACGACGCCTCTTTTCCCATAGCCGATACTGTATGCACCAATTATCGAAATTATCAGAAGATCCAAGAAGTCGGTGATTCTCTCGGCAAAGACGATCGGGGCAGATTTGCTTATCGGTACGGATCGAAGCGATTTTAGAAAATAAGATTTTATGATTTCACCCATCTTACCGGGCGTGACGGACATGGAAAGTGACGATAGGAATACGCCGAAGCTTAATGAGCGCGGGACATCGATCTTCAGTACATGAAGATAGTATTCCCATCTTGCAAATCTGAAAAGGTAGTTGATGAATGAGCAGGCAACCACAAGCGGCAATATTTCGTAGGAAAACGTCGAGAATGCCGCTTTCAACTCCGAGATGTTCGCGTAGAAAGAGAGCGCGACTCCTATGAGCGCGGCAATTGCAAGTGAAATGAAAAGTTTACTGCGAAGTTTTTTTAGCATTGGAGAATTTTCTTAATGCAAGGTAAAACTTCGGCAGCGGTAGTCCGACGACATTGTAAAAATCACCGTCAATTCTCTCAACGAACAGCGCACTGAGGTCATCCTGGATCCCATAAGCTCCGGCTTTGTCGAACGCCGCACCTGACTGCACGTATTCTTCTATCTCATCTTTGTCAAGCTTCCTGAACGAGACATCTGTTACGCCGAAATCGCGCAAAAGTTTTTTCTCCGGAATTTTTAACAAAGTGAAGCCGCTGTAAACCTGGTGTGTTCTCCCGCTGAGCAGCGCCAACATCCGCCTTGCATCTCCAGCGTCCTTCGGCTTGTTCAATATTTGTCCGTCAATATAGACTATCGTATCCGCCGCCGCGACAATGCCATTTGTAATCCCATGAGCGGCTTCAACGGCCTTTTTCTCCGACAGGCTTAAAACATAGTCGCTCGGACTTTCTGCCAAATGTTTATCCTCATCCATTTCAATATCAAGCAGAGTAAATTTTATCCCAACCATTTCTAACATCTGTCGCCTGCGCGGAGATTTTGAAGCCAAGTAAATGTGCGGAAGATTCATTTTAATTTTAAATTGTAAAATGCCGGATTCACAATTAAAAAATTCTTCAATAAACTTTCTTCACTTCTGTGCCAGGATAATAGTGCGACAAAATTTGCAGGTAGCTGTAGCCGAGGCGCGACATTCCGAGGGCGCCCCACTGACACATGCCGACGCCGTGTCCGGTTCCTTTTCCCTTGAGAATTATCTTTTTAATATCGCCATCATCGTTTCTCGATATATCGATCTTAAATAAACCGCTTCTCAGAATGGTGCCATCTATATTTTTAAAAAAATATCTTATCCTGTCTCCGCGAACAAAATAGATGCTGCTGTCTCGTGTAGTAAGTTTTAATGAATCGATACGGGAAGAATCAAACCGATCCATTATCTCAATATCAGCTAGGTCATGATCGATTCTCTTTGTCGCATAAGTCGGATTTGCCACTGCAAGATTTGTCTGTGCCATCCTATCAAGCTGACTTGCTGTGTAAGTTGTCATGCAATAAAAATGAGGTGCGGCCGCACAGAAAGCGAGTCCGGTCGCAGAATCGATGTCGGATACTCCCATTAAATATGGCAGCGCCGGTTGACCTTGCCAGACATGCTGGACATTCTCCGTGTGTCCGCCGCACGCAGAATGGAAAAAACATCTCGCAGGCTGTCCGTCATATTCCACAATCATTCCGGAAGTAAGTGCGATCGCACTGTCAGCAAGCGTTTTATATTTTTCCATTCCGGAATATACTTGGTCTCTCGTATCTGAATAAACATCGAAGTTGCTTGTGTCCTGATTTGTCATCTTATAGAAAGCAAAATTCCTCGCGGCGATTGCTTGTGCCATACAAGCTTGAAGTTCGTCCGGCAAAAGATTATTGACCAGCTCATTCGGTACGACACCACGGAGATAAGTTTCAAGCGGGACAAGATTTATGAGCGTGAATGTACCATTATGTTCCGGAATTATTTCCATTGAACCGGGAAAAATCTTTCCGGAGATATCGGGGAATTTTATTTCAATAGAATCTGCCGCTGAATCCACGGGTTCGATCTTAACCGGGAACAAAAACCTTAACTTTTGATTTGGCAATATGGCGAACGGCACACCGTTCTCGGAAAAACCGAACGACAATCTTGACTTAGAAATTTCCGCAATCGTAAAATTTTGATATCTCAATTCGCATTTTCCATCTACATGGAGAACAAATTCCTTGATGTTGTCAGCCAAGTCGACACGAATTATCGGTTCGCTCGAGTAAAGAAAAATGGGTTTAGCTTTAGCATAGAACGCGACAGACAGAATGATGGTACAGGTTAGGAAAAAGTGTTCGAAAGATGCTTTTGGTAGGCGGGAGGTTCCCCCTTGGGGAATCATCTAAACATTGCTTTGATACTGCCCCAGGTCCGTTTTGCTACGCCCGTGAAAGTGGATTGTTGGTCGAAAGCTACTGGCGCCACGTTTGAACTTGCAATAGTACTTCCGTCATTGCCAATGGCTACGACACGATATTTGAAAACTTCTGACGACGTAGTTTTGTAAATACCATTATCTACGTATTGGTACGAACTGCCGGCGCCCGCGGCGTTGACCGTTCCGATTTGATAAAAGTTATTGTCGAGCTGGGATGCCTTTTCGACTGCAAAGTCTTTTACGCCATCCTCCTCAGAAGTTGACCATTGCACCAGGATGCTACTCTCGGAGTTTTGACTTGCGCGCACATCGGAAAATGTCACTGTCGATCCCGGCATGAATGCAACCAACACTGCCGCTAAAGCTATTAGACTCACTTTCATACGCATGATAATTTATCTTCGAAGAAATTATAAGTCAAGTCCAGCAACAATTTTTTTGATAAAAATAATATTGTAGCGCAGGTATTCTATAGCTAATTATCGGGTTGGGCACGACGTTAGGTATTTTAAGGACAATAAGTGTAGTTCGAGAGCATTAATTAAATGATATGAAATCGGGAAGTCCACTTGTAGGGATTTCCAACTAGAATGTCGGCTAATCCGACACGATAGAGATTCGCCAAACCCTTGCTAATGATTGTCCAAAATTTTTATCTCTTTTGCCTGCAATGAATTATGAATGCAGCCGACAAAAATCCAGTCCTGTGGCACATCACTTGCTCAATTCTAAACTACATCGTGTTTCTTAAAACGAGTTCGAAGAATTTGAACTCAAACAATTCCGACTTGTCGGGATAAAAGGAGATCCATCATGTCAAATTATGATCAGGTATTCTGGCTAAATGTAACTAACATCGTCCTCGGATTTGTAACCCTTGCATGCGTGCTTGTCATCGGATACGCATCGCTGAGAGAAATCCACAAACGCGTCAGGAAAACTTCGGGGTCTGTCGAAACTGACGACCACTCATTCGTGATCACAGGACTTGGTGTTACAATGGCGGACGGCGGGAAAAAAGAAAGCAACGAAGAAATGCTCGTCGTCACAGAAAACGGTATTGAGACTGTTGAGAAGAAAAAAGAATCCAGGAAGAAGTAAGATGCAAAACGTGAGAATACAAAATAGCTCTGGTGAGTTTTTATGAGATGTCCTTTTTTACGTGAAGCACAGGTGAAGTTCTGCTGCGCATCAGAATTCAAGAAGATGATCGTGCGTAGCCAAGGCGACGAAAGCAACGAAATTTGTTCCTCATCCGCATACGCTAGTTGTCCATCTGTAAAACAGCGTCACGAGGAAGTACCAAGTCAAGCTCACTGTCCATTCCTTCAAGAGTCTCTCGTTCAATACTGCTCGGGTGCATCAGTAGTAAAATATGTTCCATACAGCGATCCGAGTCTCTCGCGGTGCGGCACTTCTAGCCACCGCTATTGCGAACTCTTCCTGATGATTTCGCATCCTAACCTCTTGACATCACACGAAGTTGACGCGCCAATGCTCGATTCGGAAGACGACGGACCATGGATCGTCGATGGCATCCAGACCACAGGCTGGCACTTCTATTCCGCCAATCATATGTGGGCTGATATTGACGAGGATGGAATTTGCCATATCGGGATCGATGCGTTTTTCGCGAAAGTACTCAGCAGAATCGACAAGCTCACTTTTGCGACAACTTATGGCGAGCACCATCCTGGCGTTGTGATAACCGTGAACAACATTGACTTTCCGATGGTCTTCCCGATTCGCATCAATATCACGGCTACAAACTCGCATTTGCGTGCCGAGCCTGACAGACTCATCAGCGACCCGTACACATTCGGCTGGCTCTTCGAAGGAACCGCGCTGCGCGAAACATCATTCACGAAAACTTTACATCACGGATCAGAGCTTGTGCACGGCAAGAAAGCTCGAGAATGGATGCGAAACGAAACGCGCATGTTGTCAGAATTTCTACACTCAAGATTTACCGCCGTTGACAACGAAGGGTTGACACTAATGGCAGATGGCGGAATATTCAGCGGCGATATTATTAACCACCTGAGCAAAACTCAGGCGCTGTTATTATACAGCGAATTCTTTTCGCCGAACATAAATCTAGAGAGTCGATAATGTCCGGCAAGGTCTCCGGCGGGAAAAACCGTGGCAGGATAATGTTCTCCCTCGGTATCGGAGGAATGCTTGCATTCGGTTGGGTATTTTTTCCTTATCTTATTTATAAATCAATCGATCAGCCTATCCAATTCAGTCACCTCGCTCACACAGGCGACAATGTCGGGTTGAAATGTGAAAGCTGTCATACTTTCGACAAAGATGGTCGCTTTTATGGAATCCCAACGATAGATAACTGTACCCGTTGTCATTCAAGACCTATCGGTGTTTCCGATGAAGAGAAAAAGCTGGTTGACAACTACATTAAACTGGGCCGCGAGATACCATGGATCATCTATTCAAAGCAGCCGGAGAATGTTTACTTCTCACACCCGACGCATGTGAAGCTTGCCGGAATTAATTGCCAGACATGCCACTTCGGACAACAATACACGCGAAACCTGCGACCGGCATACATCAGCCGCGTAAGCGGTTACAGCCTTGATATCTTCGGAAAGGATTTACTCAACTTGCCATCAACCACTTCACGCGGAATGAGAATGGACGATTGCTCAAATTGCCATCATCAACGCGGCGTTAAGGAGAGCTGCATAGCTTGTCACAAATAGATTTTGCGCTAAAGCTCGCGGCTAAAGGCCAAGAGATTAATTCGGAGAAATAAATGTCTAACGGAATTACACGCCGAGATTTGTTGAAACTTATTGGAGGATCGGCTGTCGGTTTAATGCTCACTCCAATCCCGTGGAAGATTCTCGACGAATCCGCGAAGTGGTCACAAAACTGGTCATGGACGCCTGTGCCACAAAAGGGAAGGATAAATTTCAAAAATACTACTTGCGCTCTTTGTCCGATGTCATGCGGAGTTCGCGCACGATGCGTAGAGAATCAACCGGTAAGTTTGATGGGAATTCCGAATCACCCGATCAGCGGCGGCGGCCTCTGTGCAATTGGACTCGGCGGACATCTTCTTCCGTACCACCCTTCGCGGCTTTTGCAACCGCACAAAAGCGTAAAAGAAAAAAATGAGATTAGAAAAGTTCCCATTTCTTACGAAGAATCGATTTCTGCAGTGATCGAACTGGTCACAGCATCAAGCGGAGGATCGATTGCAATTTTAGATTCGCGGCCGAACAGAACGATTTCATTTGTATATCGTAATTTTCTGGCAGGATTGAAAAACGGAATTTATATCGTCCCACCGACCAACGAAGGCATCACGACGGAAATCTCAGAAAAAGTGTTGAACGAAAAAGAAATCTCGTTCGGATTCAATGTAGAAAACAGCCGGACGATTCTCAGCTTCGGAACGCCGGTACTTGATGGCTGGGGAACACTCGGGCAATTCTCAACGATCATCAAGAACCGCAGCGCTTGCGGGAATAACAAGCTTAAGATAATTCAGGTTGAGTCCGCCCATTCACGGACTGCACAGCTTGCCGATGAATGGATTCCAATCAAACCCGGGACGGAGGCGGCGCTCGCGCTTGCGCTCGCCAATGTCATTGTAGATGAGAAGCTTTGCGACATACAAAAGCTGACGGCGCATTCAACAGATTTTTCCCGAGGGGATACATTCGTAGAAAATGGCTCCGTACATTCTTTCATGGATTTGGCGAAGAAATTTTCCCCAGCAAGCGCCTCGGAACAAACCGGCATCTCCGAAGATAGAATTATTAACACTGCTAGAGAACTTGTATCAAGGAAACCTTCGCTCGTGGCCTTCGGTGGTAATCCGGGCGCTGGTCCCTTCAGCATAGACGAACAAATCATCTTCATGGATTTGAATATCCTTCTCGGCTCAGTTGGCGGAGAAATAGTTGCACAGACAAAATTGCCTGAACCGTTTAATAAAAAAGTTGATCTGGCAAATGAAACTCATCTTGCCGATGTTCCGGATCATTCGATAAATGTTTTGATCATGGATGGTGAAGAATCGGGAAATACAACGCCATGGAGATTGATCCAGCGGAAACTCGTCCCGAACAACCCGACGGTCGTTAGTCTTTCTCCTTACTTTACCGGAGTCGCGCGTTATGCCGACTTTCTGATTCCATCACCCACGTTCTTAGAATCTTACGGCGATTCGCCTACTCCATTAGGAGCATCAGTGGCATCATACGCCGTTTCAGTTCCAGTTCTCGTGCCGCCAAAAACAGCCGTCGAACCTTTAGATATTATAAGAAGAATTGCAACGGCGACTCATTCAAAATTTGAAAGAGAAATCCAATCGTTCGAGATGACGACACTGTTAAGATATCGTGTTGGGAAAATTTTCAATGAAAAAGAAGGATCGGTGTTCGACGCTTCAACGGGTAAGACCACAAAACTGACAAGCATTTCCTCGCCGGAGTCGTTGATGCGAATTTTGTCGAACGGAGGGTGCTGGTACAGCAATGTGGATTCGAGACCCCATCAACATCGTTATTCATTTCTCGGCGGAGAAGATCATGGATTTGAGCGTTTGGCAGCCTCGGCTAACAGCAATTCGGGAAAGACAGAACTCGTTCTTCTACCGTACGCAACAAGCAAGGGACAACCTCACCAGCTTATGACAAAACTTTATAGAGAATCCGATTTACGAGAACCCGCAAACCTCGCCTCAATTAATCCTGAGACGGGGAAGAAAATGAATTTGATCGACGACAATAATGCAGTTGTCAAGACGGAATCCGGGATCTCAAACGTAAAAGTCAATTTTGACAAAGCAATCATGCCCGGCGTTATTCAAGTGGCAATCGGTTTGCCGACAGGCAATTTTAACTCGGCAGATTTACATGACGAAAATATTTTGGAAATTTGTAAAATAGAGAATGACTCAACATGGCGAATTACGAAAGCAGAAATTTTTCCGGCGTAACAGCTGAAAAGTATAATTCCAGGAAAGCAAAATATGGAATGGTCATCGATGTAGATCGCTGCACGGGCTGCGGCGCATGTATGGTCACATGTGCGGTGGAGAACAATGTAGCTCCAGCTCCTTCGACGGCAGCCGACAGAACCGGAATAACTCCACTCCGAGTTTACGAAGCCGACAATGGGCTTTCGTTTCCAGACAACAGGTCTGTATTTTTCCCGATATCGTGCCAGCAATGTGAACATCATACCCCGTGCGTTTCGGTTTGCCCGCAAAATGCTGTAGAGCTTGACCCGGATACCGGAATAGTCGGACAAATACCGGTCAGATGTTTCGGATGTCGATACTGCATGGTGGCATGTCCATATCATGCGAGATACTTCAACTGGTGGGATCCCACATGGCCTGCAGGAATGGAGAAGACATTGAACCCCGATGTCTCACCGCGCATGAGAGGTGTTGTCGAAAAATGCAATTTCTGTTTTCATAGACTTCAAGCAGCGAGATCGAAAGCCGCTATCGAAGGAAAGAAAGAAATTGATCCTAACGATTATGTGCCGGCATGTGTCGAGGCTTGCCCAACACAAGCCATGGTGTTCGGCAACCTTCTCGATGAGGACTGTGAAGTGTCAAACCTTTCAAGAGACAAAAACACCTTTCGACTTCTCGAAAACTTAGGCACGGAACCGAAAGTGTATTATCATTCTGAACAAGAATGGGTGAGAAAACTGGCGGAAAACGATGTAACCGAGAAGGACAAAGTAAATGGATAGCCATCTCATCGCTCGCGGCGCAAAACGAGCACCGTTCGAAAAATTCATGATGTGGGTCATTCCATGGACGGTTGCACTGCTTATCGGGATGTACGCAATCTACCTTGTGCTCTCAAAAGGCTTGAACCAGACAAACATGGACAACCGGTTTGCCTTCGGCCTCTGGATATTTCTGGACCTCTCAGTGATAGCGCTCGGCGCCGGTGCTTTCTTCACCGGATTTTTGCTCTACATTTTGAAGAAACATGAACTCAAGGCAGTAATAAACAGCGCCGTCGTAATCGGATTTATTTGCTATAGCGGCGCAATTCTTGTTTTGATGGTTGATGTCGGCCAGCCGCTCAGAGCATGGTTCACATTCTGGCACCCGAATGTTCACTCAATGCTGGCGGAAGTTACTTTTTGCATAACGTGTTACCTCACTGTTCTCGCAATCGAATATGCACCTTTGGTTCTCAAAAACAGAAAGCTAAAAGAAATTCCTTCGTTCATGGTTTTCGAATTTCAATTACACAAAGTCATGCCGATATTTGCCGGAGTAGGAACATTTCTCTCATTCTTCCATCAGGGCTCGCTTGGCGGATTGTACGGCGTCCTCCAGGGTCGGCCGTTTGCTTTCAGGGAAGGCATCGCGATTTGGCCCGCGACATTTTTCCTCTTCATAATATCAGCGGCAGCCTCGGGACCGAGCTTCATAATTTTGACGACGTGGCTCGTATCGAAAGTCAGCAGAAAGCAGCTTGTGAAAGACGAAGTCTTCAGGCTTCTCGCGAAAATTTCCGGTTCACTCTTGATTTTCTATGTGCTGCTCAAAAGCATTGATACGCTCAATTGGATCGACCGAACCACGCCTTCTCGGGGACTATCAGCCATGAGCTATTACCTGCATGCACCGTTCAACATCTGGATCTTGTTCATAGAAATAATTCTTTTCGGGTTAATCCCGGCACTGGTTTTTCTTTTCGCAAACAAGCGACTAAATACCAGCTGGATAGTAGCCAATGCGACCATGGTATGCTGCGGAATTCTTCTCAACAGGTTTGTCATGACGATACAAACTCTTGCCCTGCCGACGCTTCCTTTCGACAAATTCATGCTTTACAGTCCGAGCTGGCAGGAAGTTGCCACATTTCTTTTCGTCATCGCATACGGGGTTTTGGTATATTCGTTTTCGTTCAGATACCTGAAGCTGTTCCCTCAAGAATTGGAACTAACTCATGAATAGAAAGTCCCAAATGGTTGTCAGTTGTCATTCCGACCGAATGAGTCCCGACAAAATCGGAGGGATGAGCGGAAAAATCTTTTATGGAGTGTTTGCAAGTCAACATTTGAAGGCTTCCTTAGAAGATTTAATTTTCTCGGAATTTACTAATAGGTTGAGGCAAAAGATGTTTCCTTGGGTTTTCGGATTCACATGGCAAACGGGAAACTTAATATTTCTCGGAATATTTTATTCAGTAGTAGTAGTTATTTTCGCGACATTTATAATTGCCGCAAGACGCTCGGTGAAAGACCTTAAGTTGGATAATCTCGATGGACTATCATGGCACACGGATTTTAACGAGCTTCCTGCTTCTGCAAGGGTTTGTCGCCACGTTATCAGCGGCGAATTACAAAACCGGATTTGCCCGAATGGATTTGATTGCCGGATTTGTGATTTGCACCCAAAGCTTGTTCTTGCAAAAGCAGTCTCAACTAATGTTGCGAAGGTTTCGAAACCTTCACAAGGTTGCGATGAGTCAATCTTCGGGTTGGATATGCCGACCGACCGCATGTATCACCGGGGACATACATGGGTAAAGAAAGAATATGGCGGCACACTGACAATCGGGCTCGATGATTTCGGCAAAAGAATTATCGGCAAGCCGGACATAGTTGAGCTTCCTAAAATCGGGGCTGATCTCGAAGTGAATGGCACAGGCTGGCTCTTCGAGAAAGATGGAACAAAAATTCGTGTTTTATCGCCGGCGGAAGGTAAAGTGATTGCAACTGGAAACGGAGAAAAAGGTTTCTACCTCCGGGTGAAACCGAAAGATGGGATCGACCTTCGCCATCTTCTTAAGGGTGCAGAAATTCGACCGTGGATCATGCGCGAGATGGAGCGGCTGGAGGAAATGCTCAGCTCTGAAAAAGTCGGGATCAGTCTGGCCGATGGTGGTGAGCTTGTCAACGATCTTCCGAAAAATTATCCGGAAGTTGACTGGGACAACATACTTGGCGAAATGTTTTTAGAACCGTAACGGGATAATCTTGCCAGATTTAATTGTTATCTTTCTATTTCATATTTCTTAATCTTCTCGTAGAGCGTCGAACGGTCGATGCCGAGAATCGTCGCCGCGTCTTTTACATTTCCCTCGGTTCGCTTTATCGTCGCTTCTATTACCTGTTTTTCAATCTCGTCAAGTGTCATGCTATCAGGCACATCCCATGTATTTCTCCGCGAGCCGTTCAGCTCAAGGAAGCCGAAATCTTCATCGGTCAAAACTTTGTTCTTGCAGGTTACCATGGCACGCTCAACCGCATTCTCGAGCTCGCGGACATTTCCCGCCCAATTGTAATCCATAAGAAGTTTTAACCCCGATTCCGTGATGTCGTCAATCTCTTTCCCGAGTTCATGAGACAATCTTTCAATGAAGCTCCTCGCAAGAAGCGGGATGTCCTCTCGCCGTTCGCGCAACGGCGGAATATTAATATTAATTACGTTTAGGCGATAAAATAAATCGTCACGGAATTTGCCCGACTTTACCGCTCCGTCAAGGTCGCAATTCGTCGCCGCGATCACTCGCACATCGACCGTTATTTCCTCTGTTCCACCGACTCGATAGAAAGTTTTTTCCTGCAGGACCCGTAGCAAATCCATTTGCAATTTCGGCGATATGTCTCCTATTTCGTCCAGGAAAATTGTACCACCATCTGCCAATTCGAACTTCCCCTTTTTCTGCAATACCGCCCCAGTGAACGCCCCTTTCTCGTGGCCGAATAATTCCGATTCGAGAAGCGTTTCGGCAAGAGCGGCACAAGAAACGCAGACGAATTGCTTTGACGATCGATCACCGGAATAATGAATCGCACGCGCGATCAATTCTTTTCCTGTCCCGCTTTCGCCCTGAATGAGAACCGTGCTTTTCAAACTTGAAATTTCCTGGATGAGCTGAAAAATTTCCTGCATCTTCTGATTTTTGCTGATAATGTCTTGGAAGCTGTATTGCTTTGTCAACTTTTTTCGCAGAATCATATTTTCACGTTGAAGGTTTTTCACTTTTATGATGCGCTCGACGAGAATCGAAATCTCTTTCGGGTTGCACGGCTTGACAATATATTCCTGCGCTCCTTCTTTCATCGCGGAGATCGCAGTGTCAACGGTCGCATAGGCAGTAATGATGATGATCGATGCATCCTGATGAATCTTCCTTATCTCCATCATCGTCTCGATACCGTCCATCCCGCCCGGCATCTTCAAATCGATGAAGTAAATCGCATAATCTTTTCCAGTGGCTTTTTCAATCGCGATTTTTCCAGAAGCAGCAGAGTCAACCGCATAACCGTCTTCGCGCAGCCACGCTGCGAGAGACTCTCTCATAATTTCTTCATCGTCAACGACTAAGATTTCCCATTGCGTTTTCATTTGCGAATCTCCAAAAGTTCATTTCTCTTTTGAGCCGTCGGCCCACCAGCCTCAGGCTGAATTTCGTTTTTTTCAGCACGAGGCTGATGCGCCTCTGGCGCAATCTTTTTCAAATTTTCTTCAAGAATGATCCAACAGTTTTTACAAAAATTTTCCGACTTCAAATCAACCTGAAAAATTTCCGTTGAAAGCGACATCAAGCACGATCTTTCTGCACAGTGAACTAAGCCGAATGTGTGTCCCAGCTCATGCGAAACTTCCTTTCTGATCCTTCTCACGGTCAAATCTTTGTCCGGCGGCAGCCCATAGAATTCCGGTTTGAGCCGCGCAAGCGAAACAATCGCCATTTTGCCGGAAAGCTGAGCTTGCCCATAGACAAAGGTCATCATTGGAATGAACAAGTCAACTTCTGTTATGGCAAGAAACTTTTCGGAATGAGGCGCGAGCGGCGCGATGTTTCGAAGAATTACTGTCGAGCTGTATTGACTTCTCTTTTCATCAAAGGCATAATCCGGTTGAGGAAGCTGCGTGTAAATTTTCACTTCACATCCAAACATTTCTTTAACATGCCGAGCAACCATCTGTGTCATTTCTTCATTCACGCTTCCCACGGTAGATATCTGAATCGCCATTTCAGTCAAACCTTTGTTCCATCCGCGCGCTGCGTTTGACCTTTCTTTACGGGCAAGGTTACTTTGAAAGTTGTTCCCTCTCCGATTTTGCTATCGACTTCTATGTCTCCGCCGTGTGCATCCACAATTCCATAGACGACCGATAACCCGAGTCCGATTCCTTTGCCTTCACCCTTCGTAGTAAAAAACGGATCGAAAATTTTTGACATAACTTCCTGCGGTATGCCGTCGCCGGTATCCGATATCTCAAGAATGACAAGGTTATTTTCCCCGCTAGCGGGATCTTCGACCTGCTGCGTTTTGATGGTGACCGTTCCATGGCCCTTGCTTTGACAGGCCTCGGCGCCGTTCATGACAAGATTTATTAAGACCTGCTGCATCTGTGAGCTGTCGCCCTCTATTTTCGGGAGCGTGTCGGAAAGACAGAACACCAATTCAATATTGCCAAGTTCTAAACGATGCCTCAAAATCGAAAGCGTATTTTTTATCACACCATTCAGATCGATGTTTGTGCTCTGGGGCTTTGCTCTTCTTGAAAACGCGAGGAGGTCGGATACAATCCGTCCGACGCGCGCAGTCTCATTTATGATCTGGCCCAGATATTTTTTGAATTCAGCAACACGCTCTTGCGGGATTCCGTCATCTTTCAAGACCCTGTCTAAAAGCATCGCAAGATTCAACACGCCGGATATCGGGTTGTTTATTTCGTGTGCCACCGTAGCAGAAAGCTGCCCGAGCGAAGCCAAGCGATCACTCTGGAGAAGTTTTTGGTGAGCAACTTCAAGCTGCTTTGTCCGCTCTTTCACTTTTGTTTCGAGGACTTGTGCGGCTTGATTCAATTCGGCCATCGCCTTGTCGAGCCTTTCGCTCATCAAATTGAAAGCGTGTGCAAGTTCTCCCAATTCCTGACTCGAGCTTATTTCAATCACGTGACCAAGCTGCATCTGGCTGACTGCCCGCGTCCCTGCGATTAACTTTCGGATCGGCCTGTCAACAAACCTGCGCGTGAAGAAAACGATAAAAAGTCCGATTAGTAAAATCTGGATTCCCGTTACAACATACACTTCCGCCCTGGCAGCCTGCATTTCATTGTCGAGCGGCTTGAGGTCGAACGCCACATCGAGAACGCCGAGAACGTTCGTCGATCGCGGATGTGCGTGGCAGGATGCGTCACTGCATGATGGTTCATTGTAAATCGGCGTAACCATCGCAAGCTGGCGATTGCCATTACTTGTCCTGATAACGCGAGAGCGCGACGAAGCATCCACGTTCACGAGAGGCTGCTGTGTTGACCCATGGCACATGGCGCATGCCTCGGCATTTTTGTCGACCTGCTTCTCGTCTTCAGCTTTTGTCGAGAACATTACGGCGCCTTCTTTATTGAAAATTCTTATCCGAACAATTCCCGGATTAGCGGCGATAGTCTTCATCACTCCGTAAGCAGCCGTGCGGTCGTCCGAAAGCATCGCGTGCCATGTTGCGCTGGCAATCCCTCGTGAAAGCTGATCCGCACCGTTGATCATTACTTGAAGAGTTTGTCGTTCACGATTTTTCAAACTAATAAAACCGAAAATCCCCGACACGACCATAACGATAATGGTCAAAGAAATAATTATCTGCTGAGATAAGCGTTTCGGCATGATATTAAACCATTTCAAACTGCAACACTTTGTTTCCATCCTGAAAAAAATTGCAAAATCATCATACTACAGCTGGGGCACAAAAGCTCAGGCACTGACTTGCATAAGTTAGACAGGGGGAATCTGAATTTCAATTCACCGAGAAGAGCTGTTGAATTAAATCCCCGGGAGACTTTATATTAGTTCCACAAAAAGGAAAATACAAAGATGGCAAGAGCAGTAATCAAGACAAAACGAGTTGACAAGCAACGAAAGGCAAAAACCCCGACTGAAATGCCCTTGAAACCTGTTAATTACAAAATAATCATCGGCGGCGCGCTTTTGATCGTCATAACCTACATAATCCTTGCCACCAACGATACCGTTTACGGATTCATCCCGCTCAACGTGGTCCCAATTCTTCTCTTCATAGGATATCTAATAGTCATACCGTTTGGAATTATGTATAGGGGGAAGAAGAAGCCGGCTGCGGCGAGTGGATCTGCCCAGAATCAAAATCAGACTGCCGTAAAATAATTATTTTCTAACCTGTCCTGAGCGAATTCGAAAGATCAAATTTCTTAAGATAAGTTCAGCGAATAATTTCCAGCGCCTCATAGTTTGCCGCGATAGTCTTTTCGATATCTCTATCGGCGTGCGCCGTCGATATGAACGCAGCCTCGAACTGTGACGGCGGAAGATAAATCCCACGCTCCAACATCTCGTTAAAATAATCTGCAAATTTCTTGGTATCGCTTTTCAATGCGGAGCCAAAGTCACGAACCTTTTCACTCGTAAAGAATAAGGTAAACATCGAGCCAACTCGGTTGACTCTATAGTTTAGCCCGAGCTTCCTAATATTTTCGTTTATCCCGTCTTCGAGAAGCCTTCCCATTTTATCCAACTTTTTATACAAACCCTTTTGTCTGTCCAAGATTTTCAATTGTGTGATTCCTGCCGCCATTGCGAGCGGATTGCCTGAAAGTGTACCAGCTTGATAGACTGGACCATCCGGTGAAATCATTCTCATAATATCTTCACGCCCGCCGTAGGCTCAGACCGGAAGTCCAGCGCCGACAATTTTTCCGAAAGTCGTAAGGTCAGGTTTAATCCCGTAGAGTTCCTGAGCGCCGCCAGGAGCAAGACGAAATCCGGTCATTACTTCATCGAGAATAAGAAGCGCTCCGTTTTCGTGGGCAATTTTCAAAAGTCCATTTAAAAAGTTTTCTTCAGGAATCACCACGCCCATATTGCCAACAACCGGCTCGACAATAATCGCCGCAATTTCATTTTTGTTATCATTGAATATCCACTCGACCGAGTTGAAGTTATTGAATTCAGCAACCAGCGTCAACGCTGCCAGCTCCTTCGGCACACCAGGTGAATCCGGCATACCGAATGTCGTGGCTCCTGACCCTGCTTTGATTAGGAAACTGTCGAAGTGTCCATGATAGCATCCCGCAAACTTCACGATCTTCTCGCGTCCCGTGAAGGCGCGAGCGACTCTTACTGCGCTCATAGTCGCTTCAGTTCCGCTGTTTACCATTCTCACGACCTCAACAGACGGCATCATCTTGCGTACAATCTTAGCCATCTCAATTTCATATTGCGTCGGGGCACCGAAGCTCGTACCGTTCGCAGCCGCTCTTTTTATTGCCGCAATAACTTGTGGATGCGCATGTCCTAAGATCATCGGTCCCCACGAACCGATATAGTCTATAAATTTGTTCCCATCGACATCGTAAATATATTGCCGCTTTGCTTTGCCGATAAAAAGCGGATCGCGTCCGACAGATTTGAATGCCCTGACGGGTGAGTTGACGCCGCCGGGCAAATATTTCTTTGCTTCGGAAAAAAGTTTGCTGCTTTTTTTTGTATTAAGACTCTCCATACATAAATACCTTTCAACCTCGCGAAGATTTGAAACCTTGGCGATGCCTTGTTCAAATCAAATTATTTTCGAAATACCATTTGTAAGATTTTCTGATCGCATCCATGATAGGATGCGGCTCGAAACGAAGCTCTCGTTTCGCTTTTTCAAATGAAAAATAATGCGGAGGTGTCGCGCTTACAACGTGGGCTTTAGTCAGAACAGGTGGTTTTCCGGTTATGTTTGACAACACTTCAAGTAATGATGCAGCCATTCTAGCTGCCCATATTGGTATATAAACATTAGGCGCAGAAGCGCCAACGACCTCACCGATTTTCAGGAAGAGTTCCTTGAACGAAACATTCTCGCTTCCAAGAATATATCTTTCGCCTGTTCTGCCAGACTTTAAAGCGGCAATTTCTCCGTCAACTACATCATCAACACCAACCACACACATCCCGCCGGGAATGTATGGTACGATTTTCTTCCCTTTCAAGATCCGCAGAAGAACCCCGAAGTGCAAATAAACATCTCGTTGTCCCACAATGGAAGCAGGATTTATAATAACGGCATCCAGCCCGCGCTCAAGAGCTTTTTCAACTTCGATTTCACCGAAATGTTTGCTGTCGCTGTAAGCAACATTATATTTGAGCCGGTTGTACTCCATGGTCTCGTCCGCAATGTTGCCGGTTGCAGGAATTCCAATCGCCGCAACTGAGCTTGTATGCACAACTTTCTTCACGCCAACCTGAACTGCGGTGTTCATCACATTTCTTGTGCCTTCAACATTCACGCGGAATAATCCATCCCTGCGTCTGTTGTCAAAACTAACAAGTCCCGCGGTATGAAAAACAAAATCTGATCCGTCCATCAATCCAGCAAGACTTTTCTCTTCGAGAATGTCACCGAAAACAATCTTGCCCGTGAAACCTTTCAGACCAAGCAGGTTGGATTTTGAGCGTACCATGGCGATCACTTCATAGTCCGATTTTGTCAACCTGTGGCAGAGATTTGAACCAATGAGCCCATTTGCGCCCGTGACAAAAACTTTTTGCATTGAAATAATCCGTCCATTAATAAATGGACGAATTCAGTTTCTTATTTCCTTAACAGTTTCGCCGCATCTACCGCGTAGTATGTCAATATCAGATCCGCTCCGGCTCGTTTGATCGCCGTCAGAGTCTCCATCATAATCCTCTGCTCATCGAGCCAGCCGTTACGCGCAGCAGCTTTTATCATCGAGTATTCCCCGCTAACCTGATATGCTGCCGTAGGCATTTTGAATTCATTCTTTACCCGATATATCACATCGAGATACGCGAGTGCAGGCTTAACCATGACAATGTCTGCCCCTTCATCGATATCGAGCGCAACTTCACGGACTGCCTCGTTGACATTTGCTGGATCCATCTGGTGGCTTTTTCGGTCACCGAATTGTGGAGTGGATTCAGCCGCCTCGCGGAAAGGTCCATAAAAACCGGAAGCATATTTCGCGGCATAACTCATTATTGGCGTAGAAAGAAAACCGTTCTCATCGAGAAGAGTTCGTATTGCTGCGACTCTGCCGTCCATCATATCGCTTGGAGCAACCATGTCCGCGCCTGCTTGCACATGTGTCAAAGATTCTTTCGCGAGAAGATCGAGTGTCTCATCGTTCAATATTTCAAGCTGCCCTGGAGCAATTTCCTTCAACACACCACAATGTCCATGAGACGTGTATTCGCATAGACAAACATCGGTAATAATAAATAGATCCGGCAATTGTTTCTTTAATTCACGAATCGCTTGCTGGACGATCCCGTTTTCGTCGTAAGCTTCCGAGCCGTACTCGTCTTTATGTGACGGGATTCCAAAGAGGATTACAGACTTTACCCCTGATTTCAAAACTCCATCACATTCGCGCGCAAGTTCATCGACTGACAACTGGAAAACGTTTGGCATCGAAGAAATTTCATGTCGAATTTTCTTACCGGGCACAACGAACATCGGATAAATAAAATCCGACGGCTGAAGTGTCGTTTCGCGCACCATTTCACGTACTGTTTCGGTCATCCTCAGCCTGCGCATTCGCACGGTGGGGAACCCGGTTTTCTTCTGATATTCTGTCATCGTAATCATCTTAATTTGCTCCTGTAAAAATTTTCTCGGCGACTCTTTTTCCGTTCGCAATACAATCGGCAACGGAAATCCCGTCCTTGTAATTACTGCAAATATAAAACCCTTTATAGAGGCTTTCAACGTGTTCGACCGCATCCATGATAGCAAGATGGCCAATGTTGTATTGCGGGATTGCTCTCTCCCATTTTGACACTGATTGAAATTCAGGCTTGCCGTCTATCTTCATCAATGCGGCGTTTTCTTCATGAGCAACCCGGGCAATTTCTTCTTGCGATAGTTGCACTACTTCAGGTTGGCGCGATCCGCCAATGAACGTCGTTAACTCTACACAGCCTTCCGGGGCGCGATTAGGAAAAATACTCGAACTCCAGATCGTTCCGAGAATTTTCCTGTCTTCAATTTCAGGGACAAGGAAACCGAATCCGTTCAAATCCGTTTTTATCTGCTCGCGTTTGTAACCAAGAGCTGCGACAGCGACAGGCGGATATTTTATCTTAGACAAGCCGGCCGACAATTGCGGCAGCCATGATCTTATAATCTCGGCGGCAGCATAAGATGGAACAGAAAGGACAGCGGCCTCAAAATAATCATCCTTTGAACCTCCCCCATTCGAAAAATTAACGCAAAATTTATTGCCATCACATTTTACACATCCGACTGATACATCGTAATTAATGGCGGCTCCTAGCGAATTTGCGATCGTCAACGGTAATATTCCCATTCCGCTTTTGAATGCAAAAAGTTTCGCCGAGACTTTCGCTTTCTCCGGACGTTTCCTTCTTTCTCTGGCACCTTTAATTGTTCCTTTGAGTAAGCCGCCATACTTTTCTTCGAGCGCGTATAATTTCGGGAACGCCGCACGCACACTCAACTCCGACGGATTGCCTGCATAGACTCCGGCTACAAACGGATTAATTGCATAATCAAGAAACTCTTTTCCGAGCCTTCGGGTTACAAAATCGGCAATGGACTCCTCATGGCTTGCACGGCCGATAAACGGCTCGCCAAAGAGTCGCAGTTTTCCGCCGGCAGTCCACAACTTTGTGAAAAGAAATGAACCAATTCCCGACGGAAGCGCGTGAAGTGTTCCATCACGCAAAATAAAACGATACTTTGAGTTCTCATCCGCAAAGACTTTCTCGTCCAGGATATTCAGGTCATTCAAAAGCTCATCAATTACAAAATTCGTTTCGGACGTGCTGTTCGGACCGTTCTCCACCAAATAGCCATCCACCATCTTCGAGGCGATGGTTCCGCCCGGATAATTATTCTTTTCGAACACGACAACATCCGCCCCGCCCTTCTTTAGGAAATGTGCCGTTGAAAGTCCGGAAATACCCGCGCCAATGATTGCGACTCTCATTGTTGACCGAACTCACCAGCTTTGTTTATCACAAGCCGCGATAAAGCTTCGATGAACTTCGGCGAGTCGTTCAGCGCCGACATCATCTCGAAATGTTCTATGCCGGTTTGCGTCGCTTCGTTCCGGAAAAGATGGTTCACTTCATACAAAGTCTCGGAGTGCTCGCTGACAAAACTTATCGGTACAACTAATAAATTCTTAACTTCGTTCGCCGCAAGTCTCTTTATCTCTTCAAGCGTCGGCGGACCAAGCCATTTAACGGGTCCGACTCTGCTTTGATACGCAAGCGAGTGCGGGTTCGGAAAATTCTTTGAAACGAGATCGACAGTCGTGATTATGTGACGTTGATATGGATCACCGCGCCTAATAATTCTCTCCGGCACTCCGTGAGCACTGAAGAGTATATACACCTTATCACGAACGCCGCTCAGAAATCTCGAAAGAGCTTCAGTAATTCGCTCAACAACGGCATCGATGTAAAGTGGATAATCGTGGTAGCTTTCAATCTGGAGCACCTTCATTCTCCCGCTCAAATTTTTTGTAACCCTGTCCCATTCCGCGAAACTCGATAGTGTTGTCGTTCGCGAGTAATGCGGGTAAAGTGGAAGTAATATCACGTTTTCGATATTGTCTTTCAAAAGCATTCTGTACGTTTCCTCAATAGTGGGCTTAAAGTACCTCATCCCGACGTAAACTTTCACATCAAAATTTTCACAAAGTACTTTCTCGAGTGCCACAGCTTGCTTCATGGTCAGTTCGTACTGCGGGGATTTTCCACCCATGACTTCATAATAATGTGCGGTTTTATCTGCGCGTCTTTTAGCGACGAATCTTGCCAGACCTCTTCGCAGGAAACCGCGCAATGGTATCTCAATTATATAAGGATCCATGAAAAGGTTAAAAAGAAATTCTTCGATGTCACCGGTGGAAAGCGGCCCACCGAGATTTAGAAGGACAACACCGATTTTTTCCGACGTCAATCGACTCTCCATGTTTTCACGAATTCGACCAGCCTTTTCACGTTGTCAACCGGCGTGTTTGGAATAATTCCATGGCCTAGATTGAAAATATGTTTTCCCTTAGGAGCATCCTTTAATATTCTCTTTGTC
>JBAPNE010000299.1:0-2819 GCA_049278975.1 Candidatus Kryptoniota bacterium | reverse complement strand
GTGATGCTCGAAATCCACCTTCAAAAGTCTATCTCCGCGTACACCACTATCAGATTCATCGTTGGGGCCCTTAGCATGGTACAATATCCATTCATCGGGACGCATTCGCCCATCGACAAGTACCGATTTCGAATGCAGAGCTTGCTTTAGAAGATTCAACAAGTAATCGTATTTCAAATATCCCAACAAGTTATTATAGACCCTCCTCAGGATGCTAAGTATCTCAAGCCATCCCCAACCAAGATAAAGGCGGGTGGATCGAGGGTCTTCATTGAGAACCAAATTTTTCGTACGGTGCGCCAGATAAGAGGATATCCGATTCAAAAAAACATCCGAAATTGTCTTATTAGATAATGTTTGGCCGTCAACCCATTCCATGAATAAAACACCGCTGTGAAGTCCGATAATTTTCGGGACAAACTCGCTCATCATCTCGCCTACCATGTAAGCATGATAACCAAGCCAGCCCAATCCAACGCTCTTCGCAAAAACTCTTTTCATTTCAACCGAGCCATTTTTCTTATGAATCGTGATCTCATAAACTCGCTTCAGGCGTACCTGAAAACTATCAGGATAATGACTCCACAATTCTTTGTTAATACATTCCACTTCTGGATTCTCATGAATAGAAATGCTCTCGACATCATTCCCGGAAAGAAACCCTTTCAAAACTCCTTCCACCGATTGCGGCTCCATTATTTTAGTAATATAAAGATCAGCATGGTGGATCGCGATGACCTTCGTTTCCTTGCTGGACGATAAGAGGTCTTCTGGTTTGGTGCCACCATTGGTTTTGTGTGAGTCGGCATTGCGTGAAACTACGACGGGGTGTATTGGAGTGAGAATTACTATTTTTTCCGCAGGCACACCGAATGACCTTGCGATTCTCTCCAACATACGGAGCGTATGGCCAGTGTTCGAGTAATCGTCAATAAGAATCGCGTTTGCACCCCGAATCAACAGCCGACGGAGCTGCCATCTTTCCATTTTCGTCATTCCGAATTTAGGCCTCAAAGCTATCCAGTCTACATCCACAAAGCCATGTTGTTCTAAATAGATTTTCAATAGAGGTGATAGATAACTTCCCGCCGTGCGCGACCCGATTATTACATATTTCGATTTCTTGTCGGAATCCGTCAAAAGAAAGCGATCAGCTAATGTTATAACATCATGGTGCGTCAGGTCCTGACACCTAAATCCTTCGTTCAGCTTCATTCGCGCAATTAAAAGATCAACAGGCACCGACATAGATCGAAATTTCTTCAGCCCTTCCATCACACATTTCTTGACAGACACCACACCCGACGACTGAGAACTTTCGCCGGGTAAAATAAGAAATCTGCATGCACTTTCGACAATGTCATCCCATTCTCTTCCCCACTCCCGAAGTTTGCGGTATTTCAAAAATGCCTTCACTTCGCTCGGATAATTGAGCACTGATTCTGCTTCGAGAATCAGACGACGTACCCTCGGATACGACTTTGCCAGCGGTGTAAGATGCCATGGTCGCTTCGAAAGATAGTCCGCAAGAGTGCAAGCGATGGCGCAGGAGAATAAATAGATGTTTACCTTTGATTCATCCTGCTGCCAATTTGGCCCGGTTCCGTCGAAACGTTCTACCTCCTCCTCCAATCGTGTTAAAAGGTCTTTAAATGTCAATATAGGGTTTAAACACCATCCGTAACTGGAGAAAAACACTTTCTCCCCGCCGCTCCGTTTTTCATCAAGCATTAACTTTGAACTGCTTATCGCCGCCTTCATATCCATATTACTGCACTCAATATAAAATTGCAAAACGAAATTTTCGAACTATACTGTATTGGAATCAAGCTCTAACCCTCTGCATTCAACAAAATTGAACCGCTATTTTATAATCAACGAAAACGCCGACAAGATAAGTTCCCTTTCGTTATTATTTTAACCCGTCAAAGTGATCCTCAAAGAAATGATTGCGCCGGAGACGATTTAACAAAAACTAAAAATTCGATTAGACCCATTTGAAATAATTTTATATTGTTAATTTTCACCCTCTTTGGGAATCTCTTCCTTTACACTCATAGATTTTTCCAAACTGGCTGTGGTCGAAATTACATCCTCGGAATTTCCGCCGACCATTATGTCAACATCTCCAGCCTCAACAACCCTTTTCATTTCAGAATTAATGAACGAGAAATTGTATGGCACTAGTTTGAATTCTAAACGCTTTGTTTCTCCAGCTGCCAAGAAAACCCTTTTGAATCCCTGAAGCTCTTTTACGGGTCTCGTAACCGATGCACATTTCTGATGAATGTATAATTGAACAACTTCATCACCATTTATATTCCCCGCGTTAGTTACTTCTGCACTGACAATAAAACTATCTGCTACATTCGAGTCTTTCACGACTTTTAAATTTGAGTACCTAAAAGTTGTATAGCTCAATCCAAAACCGAACGGATATAGCGGTGTTGGCGGCAAGTCAATGTACTTTGATGTATAAAATTCGGTGGAAGGTGGCCTGCCGGTGCTCATATGATTATAATATATCGGTACTTGACCGACGGTTCGCGGGAAAGTTACGGGAAGTTTCCCACTCGGATTGTAATCACCAAACAATACGTCTGCAACAGCGTCACCGGCTTCTATGCCGAGAAACCAAGCGTCTATGATCGCGGGAATATGCCCGGAGGACCAGGATATCGAAAGTGGCCTTCCGTTCAAGATCACTTCGACCACAGGTTTGCCGAGACGACTTATCTCACGAACAAGCTCCTCTTGCACCCCCGGGATGTCTAACGTGGATCGAGATTCAGCTTCCCCACTCATGTTGCCACCCTCAC
>JBAPNE010000298.1:0-7073 GCA_049278975.1 Candidatus Kryptoniota bacterium | reverse complement strand
TCCTTCCTTCGTTCGTAACAGAAATCTCATTAAAGCTTAAAGCCGATATGGAGTTGAACTCCTGAACTGTAGTAGGATGCGAGTTTAATACATTCCCACTGGAAGATTCGTCCTTCTCCTTTTTGCTTCTGACTGGATTCAATGCAGTACTTGAATAAATAATTCCGGAATTCGAATAAATTTCTTCGATATGGGTATGACCATGGAGTACCGCATCGACTCTGTATTTCCTAAATACTTCTTCGACCTTTTTCTTATTGTGAAGTTTCAGTGTATGAGATTCGAACAAATGATAAAGATTGTTGCCGAATGATCCGGAGTATGGCTGGTATTTGTCGAAATGGTGATGAATCAGAATAATTTTTTTCAGCCCGGCAATCGTGGGATGATTAAGAATCCTTTCTACCGCATCAAGTTGTCTATCCGAGACGTGGCCATTCGATCCGAACGGGTTGAGTATGGGATGAAATGGCCTCACTGAATTCATTCCGACAAAAACTGCCGGTCCAATAATTTTGACAAACGGAAAAATTCTCTCGTTCTCGTAGGCTTTTGCAGGAAAAGTTTCTTTGAAAGCCCGCTCGAAAAGATCCAACTTTTCGGCATAGTTTACCGACCGGCAATGCTTCCCAAACGACAGCAAATCTTCCGCGCGGTGAACTCCTCCGAAGATATCATGGTTGCCGATTGTTACGGTTAGTTTCTCATACTCAAGAAGCCCGAAGTATTTCAATATCCGACGTACCGACCTGAAGTCACGCTCTTCACCATGCCCCGCGATGTCACCAGTGATTACCAGGTGATCATAACCCTCGTCGATCACCTGTGAAAGAAGACTTTTGAGTTTGAGAATATTCCGGCGGTTGTATTCCGGGCTCACATGAGGATCGGAGATGTGGGCTATTCTGAATACACCTTTTTTTTCTTCTGTTGCTACATTCTGCAGTTCCACGAATTAAGTTATACAAAGCATATTAAATTTTTGTTTTTAGAGTGTTGTGATATGGTTAAGAATTTACTTGAGGTTGACTACGCAACCTTGACAGGCGGTGTAACATCGGCTATCCGCAGCACGAATTTCTCGTTCAGGGCTTCCAAAGCCGACCTCGTAAGCCCTTCGTTTCCGAAAAATCCATAGACGCTGCTTCCGCTGCCGGACATTAGAGCGAACTCTGCGCCTTGGTTGTATAGCTCTGATTTTATTTTCCCGATAATAGGAAATTTTTCAAATACAGCTTTTTCAAAATCGTTCACGATAAAATTCTTGTATTCAGAAAAATTTTCTCCATGCTCAAGCAGCAAGTCATATAATGATTTATCTTTGGTTCCTGTCGGTGTCACTATTGAATAAGCCAGAGCAGTTGATACAGAAAAATCCGGCACAACGGTTAAAACATATTTTTCAACTTTGTATTTTACCGGTCTTAAAATTTCTCCTTTACCCGTCGCATACGACGGAATTTTTTTCAGGAAGAACGCCACATCCGCGCCAAGTTGAACTGCGATGTCGTGGAGTTCGATTTCGCTTAGAGGCTTTCCGTAAAGTTCCTGAAGGGCAAGAAGCACCGATGCGGCGTCTGAACTGCCGCCTCCGAGTCCGCTGCCGATCGGAATGTTTTTGTTGAGAACCATTTTGATTTCTGCATTTATTCCCGTCCGCTCACAGAAGAAATTCAGTGCTCTCAAGCAAAGATTGGCATCGGCATCAAGGTGGATGTTCGAATAGAACTCATGTTTGCCAGATTTAGTAATTTCCAATTTGTCGGCAAGATGAATCGGATAGAAAACCGTCTCGATGTCATGATAGGTGTCAGATCGTTTTTGGATTACGCGTAACCCGATGTTGATTTTTGCAGGAGCAGAAAGTTTCAACCAATCACCTCAGTTCATTTTGATGAGGAAAGTTTATTGCTTCTCTAAAATAATCCTCATCGTTCAGGAGTTCAACCCAATCGAAGAAGCTACCGTAACTGTTTCTAGTTAGAGGAGCGAAAAAATTCGCGAGATAATATGTGGAATCTTTAGGATGCTAGGATTAAATTTATCGGCATTTTCAATTTTTGCTTCATCACTCTGAAGAGGACGATCATGGCACAGAGGAACCAAACATATAAAAGCGGCTCCAGTGGATGGGGAAAAGTGTTTGCTGCATTGAAAGGCAGGCAAAATAATAAGAAAGATGGAACGGAAATCCTTTCAAAACAAAACATGTCCACCGCGCATCGGACGGCTTCAGCTCAGCACATCATAGATGTTTCGCGGCTGCAGTCGGGTGAAGTCTATAAAACGATGCAGACCCAAGCTCCAGGGCTTCCTCAAGAAGAGATCGAGAAGCGGATCGAGGAATATGGATATAACGAGGTGGCACAGGAAAAAAGGCATGGTGCATGGTCGCGGTTCGTAGACTCGATAAGAAACCCGCTTGTCATACTTCTCTCGGCTCTCGCGGCGGTTGCGTTTGCGACAGAAGATGTCACGTCCGGCGTGGTGATGTTGTTCATGGTGGTCATGGGGGTTACTCTCAGATTTATACAGGAATCTCGCGCGGATAAGGCTGCTGCCGCTTTAAAGGCCATGATCAAAGTAACCACCGCCGTTCTCCGCGATGGGCAGGAAGTTGAGATTCCCCTTAGGGAAGTTGTTCCAGGCGACATTGTGAAATTAGCAGCAGGCGATATGATTCCTGCCGATGTCAGGATAGTTTCTTCGAAAGATCTTTTCATCATACAAGCGTCACTCACAGGAGAATCTCTGCCTGTAGAAAAATTTGATTCACAAGAGACAAAGGATTCTCTTCTCGAACTTTCAAATACGTGTTACCTTGGCACGAGCGTGGAAAGCGGTAGCGCGACGGCGGTCGTGGTCAACACAGGATCGAATACCTATTTCGGCCAGATGGCAAAAAGCATCGTAGCAAGACCGGTCGAAACGAGCTTCGACAAAGGGGTCAACAAATTTACTGTACTGATGATCCAATTCATATTTTTTATGGCGCCCACCGTATTTCTCATTAACGGCCTGACCAAACACAACTGGCTTGAAGCATTTTTCTTTGCCCTTTCGGTAGCCGTCGGCTTGACACCGGAGATGCTGCCGATGATAGTGTCTGTCTGCTTGTCAAAAGGCGCAATGCTAATGTCACGGAAAAAAGTTATCGTCAAGCGATTGAATTCGATTCAAAATTTCGGTGCCATGGATGTACTCTGTACTGACAAGACTGGTACATTGACGATGGATCACGTTATACTGGAACAGCATTGCGATGTGGTGCAAAAGGAAGATGAGGAGGTTTTGAGAGATGCATATTTGATAAGCCATTTCCAAACGGGGCTTAGAAATGTTTTGGACCGCGCGGTACTACAGAATAAGGGAGTGCAAAATTTAGTATCAACCCAGGATTATTCAAAAATTGACGAGATTCCATTTGATTTTTCGAGGCGCTTGATGTCGGTAGTTGTACGTTCCTCAACCGGTGAGCATCAGATTCTAACGAAAGGAGCACCGGAAGAAATTTTCAAGCGATGCACACGCTTCGAGTTGGAGGGCGATATCTTGCCGATGGATCCGGTTCTTATTCAAGATTTGAAAGAAGAGTATGAAAGATTGAGCATGGATGGATTCCGCGTGCTCGCTCTTGCATTCAAAAATGTGGAGGAGAAAACTGCGTATTCAAAAGACGAAGAGCATGACCTCGTGTTGAAGGGGTATCTCGCATTTCTGGATCCCCCGAAAGAAACCACTGCACCTGCAATTGCGGCGCTGCAGCAGCATGGGGTCACAGTGAAGGTTCTAACAGGTGATAATGATCTTGTCGCAAAAAAGGTTTGTCATGAAGTGGGACTTTTGACGGAACACACTTTGGTTGGGGATCAGATCGAAAATATGTCCGATGTCGAGTTGGCTGAAGCAGCAGAGACGACAACGCTTTTCGCAAGACTTTCGCCGGCACATAAAAAACGCATAGTCGATTTACTGCGACAACGGAAACATGTCGTCGGGTTCATGGGTGACGGCATTAATGATGCTCCTGCGCTTCGTGCAGCAGACGTAGGCATCTCCGTTGACACCGCAGTAGATATCGCCAAAGAATCGGCCGACATAATTCTTCTTGAAAAAAGTCTTATGGTGCTTGAAGAAGGCGTAATGGAAGGAAGAAAAGTGTTTAGCAACATTTTGAAATATATCCGAATGGGTGCAAGCTCGAATTTCGGAAACATGTTCAGTGTGCTCGGCGCAAGCGCGATCCTGCCATTTTTACCCATGGCGCCAATTCAAATTTTGACAAATAACTTTCTGTACGATGTCTCGCAAGTTCCAATTCCGACGGACAGCGTCGATGATGAATTGATTGTGAAGCCACGGCCATGGTCTATAGATGAGATCAGGAAATTCATCGTTTTCATCGGTCCAATAAGTTCAATCTTCGATTATACAACTTATTTCGTTATGCTATATATTTTCAACTGCTGGAATCCGGCGCGGGCGTCGCTCTTTCAGACAGGGTGGTTCATCGAGTCGTTAATGACACAAACCCTGATAATACATGTCATACGCACTAATAAAATTCCGTTCTTGCAAAGTCGCCCGAGTGTACCGCTGATGGTTACGACCGGGCTGATCATGGCTTTTGGAATATGGCTCCCATTTTCGCCGGTTGCTCCGTCTCTTGGCCTGGTTGCACTCCCGGCTTTATACTGGCCCATCTTATTGGTAACGCTTTTGTGTTATGTTGTCCTCACGCAATTCATGAAGACATGGCTATTGAGAAAGAGATGGATTTGAGAGGGCTTGTTCATTTGCTGAAATGGAAACAATATGTCGGAACGAGATGCAGTAAGCCTGTCCTGACAGCGTCAAAATGAAGGTCGAATTTCTTTATAATAACAAATTGATTTCAAGTCAGAAAAGCGCGAAATTTATTGCCAAATGGTTTCACCTCTCGTTGGGCCACATTTGTCAGATGTTGTAACCATAACCTTTGGTTTTCACGAGGGGCTTCCTATTTCAATTAAGAGGCTAATGCGATGAATAAAAAACTTCTATACGCAACAATCGTCTCGTCACTTGGCAGTTTTCTCTTTGGTTTTGACACTGCCGTCATTTCAGGTACGACGAAATTCATAACTCAATATTTCAGTCTAACCGATACGACACTTGGAATTACCGTATCGATTGCACTTTGGGGAACCGTTATCGGGTCGATCGCTGTGGGCAAACCGGGAGACGTGTGGGGAAGGCGCGCTATGCTTTCGGTGTGCGGGGCACTTTATTTTATCTCTGCGTTAGGGTGTGCCATGGCAAGCGGATGGTACACGCTTTTGGCTTCACGATTCATCGGCGGGATCGCAATCGGAGCTGCCTCGGTAATGGCGCCGATGTATATTGCGGAAATTTCGCCTGGGAGATTGCGCGGCAGATTGGTCGCAGTCGCACAGTTCAATATCGTTTTTGGAATTCTCGTTGCATTTTTCTCGAACTATTTGCTTGTCGGTATCGGTGCGGATAATTGGCGGTGGATGTTCGGTGTGATGTCAATACCTGCCGCAATTTTCTTTGTTCTTCTGTTCATCGTTCCGGAAAGTCCGCGTTGGCTCGTAAAGAGAAATCGCGTCTCTGAAGCTGAAAGTGTTCTGAAAAAGGTTGGCGCGGAAAATGTAGGCTCCGAACTCAGCGACATAGTCAATTCATTGAGGGAAGAAGTGGGACAAGGCGTAACGAAGCTGTTCCAGAAAAAATATAATTTTGTAATCATGTGCGCCGTGTTGCTTGCAGTGTTTAATCAACTATCAGGAATCAACGTTATCATGTATTATGCGCCGTTGATATTTGAAAAAGCTGGAGCAAGCACGAATTTGGCGATGCTTCAAGCTGTTGGCGTCGGTGTAACGAATATGCTTTTCACGATCATCGCAATGTTTTTCATAGATAAGTTTGGGCGCAAGACTTTGCTTTTAGTTGGGGCTGTTGGAATGTTTCTTTCACTTTCCGGCGCAGCTTTTCATTATTATGATGAGACTCTCTTCGGTAGCACCGGCGTGGTTGCTTTCATCGTAGGATTCATAGCCTTCTTTGCGTTCTCGCAGGGGGCCGTTATCTGGGTGTTTCTCGCCGAAATATTTCCGAACAAAGTCAGATCGAAGGGGCAATCACTCGGATCTTTTACGCATTGGATTATGAATGCGATAATCGGACTCGTGTTTCCAATCGCGCTCACGAATTTCGGCGGCGGAAATGTGTTCATGTTTTTTGCAGTGATGATGATACCGTTCTTCTTCTTTGTGTGGAAGGTGATGCCGGAGACAAAAGGAAAATCGCTGGAGGAACTTGAAAAAATTGTCGTATCAAAAGCTTAATAAATAATTAAAAGGGAACTTTTCATGAAAACTAAAACTTTTCCGATATTTCTCGCTTTTCTCGTCATGGGCGTCGCAGATGCCATGGGTCCGATGTCGGACGCGGTCAAGAACCAATACCAGCTCAGCAACGTGATATCAACATTGTTACCATTTTTTGTTTTCATTGCCTTCGCGGTATTCAGCGTTCCGGGCGGAATTGTTGCAGCCAGGATCGGTAAGAAGAAGCTTTTGCTTTTTGGTTTGGGTTTAAATGTGTTGGCGATGCTGGTTCCGACTTTTGTAAATCCCGGCTTCGTACCACTCTTGGTCTGTATATTTATCTTAGGAGTTGGCACAACCTTTCTTCAGGTCGCGGGCAACCCGATAATGCTCGATGTGAGCGCTGAAGGAGCTTACAGTCGTAATCTTGCGCTTGCGCAGGGGATCAAAGGAATTGGTTCCTCAGGTTCGGCATACCTCGTGGGACTTGTCATGGTTCTCACGTTGTTTGCTGGTATGGGATGGCGAGGTGCCTTCCCTGTATTTCTCGCTTTCATGGTACTGGCATTTATTTTTGTGGCGACATTGAAAATTAACGAAACAAAAACGGAAGCGCCGCCGAGTGTCTCTTCGTCTCTCGGTTTATTAAAGGAGCCGGTTTTTCTTCTGGCTGTGCTCGGCATTTTTCTATATGTGGGAGCAGAAGTTTGCATGGGCCGATTTCTTAAACCCACCCTC
>JBAPNE010000297.1:0-2872 GCA_049278975.1 Candidatus Kryptoniota bacterium | reverse complement strand
ATGGCCCATTACCCGATTTGGTAGTGGGCTACTTTGTTCTTGGCAAAGAAATATTAACACGAATAACACTAATAAATTCAGCTATGTTTGATGACACGAATGGAGAACGTTATTCGTGAGCATTAATGTTCAATGAAAGATAATTCGTGTGATTGGTGTTCAAATCTTACCTTTTCTTATTTTCAAAATAGCCTATTACCAAATTATTCGCATTTTCGACCCACTGAGCCGAGGCTTATGGCCTGCTAAAATGTAGCTAAAACGAGGCTTCAACGCAAGATGTACGCAAGATAAACGAAAGATTAACGGAATCATTATGAGGGCTCACCGGGCGAACACTAAGGATAAGAGCCGAATTGCCCTGAATTATCGAGAGCAATTGTCCTGGTCGGATCACCCAGAAAGGGTCTCGTCGCCTCTCGATATGTGATCAGCTAAGAGATATCTATGCGGCTCTTCGGATCGATGTAATACCTGTAAATCTTTGTCTTGCAATAGAATTCATCTTCATCGATGCGGAAATCCTTATGGTCGAAGGCGATCAATTCACAGATTTAGTCTCCCCCTTTTGGTACTCCCACCATGGTCGGTTGTAATGTTTAAGCGCCCCATGTCGATCATGGATCATCGAGAGTTTAAATAGCAACGTAGCAGGCATGGCTTTGCAGGCAAGCGCAGCTTGCAATCGCGGCATCGGTTCTTTCCCAAACTGCTGCCTGGGAGAGAACGAGAGAGGCATTGAATTGCTTTTTCATTATGTCTAATCTCACCATAGAAACAATTAGCCTGGAAGGATTTGTTCGTGTTATAAGAGGAGTTTTTCTACGCTTCCTTCTATTTGACGCCTACGATTTGGTTTCCTTAAGTGATGGAAGCAAAAGTTTAGACGAGACGTTTAAGATATGTGAGAAGATACAATGAAATCATTAGCCGGTATTTGCTTGATATTTTCTTTGACTATGTTCTATGCTTGCAATCAGAACAGTGCGCCGACAGCTCCGCAGCAGGCGATCAAGGATACGTTAACAATGAACGGGTATGGAGAAGCTGTCGATTCCTCGTACTACAAGGTATGGTCGGACAGCTCATGGGAAGCCTTCGGCGGAGACACAACGATAAATGGAACGACTTATTCCAGAATCTTCGACGCTTACGGTGACGAATACTTCTACGGCCTTGACGGCAGCTATGACGGGTTTTGGCAGTATGGTTGGGATCTTATTATATTCAACGCGCCTCTCCCCGGCATCCCCGACACCATGGCCGGGGGCGTGACGTACGCTCTGACAACGACCTTCTCCGATCAGGGTACAAGCTATGTGCTGGAGGATGATGAGACATTGTTCGATACCGAATCGGTGACTGTTTCCTTCGGCACGTTCAACAAATGCCCGGTCCTTAACTCCGTGAACACGATATCGAGTGGCGGAGTAGTGTACGCAGAAAGCAACACCGATTATTGGCTCGCCAAGGGGCCGTCCGATATCCAGCGGTGGTATATTGATATATATGAGGGAGTTATTACACAAATCCAGATGGCGTATGGAGTGGTAAACGGGCAAGCATGGGGAGTGACTCTCCCGACCAAAGCTTTGAAACGAATGGCCGCAAAACCTAACTCGATCATGAAGCCACCGAGCTTGGCCTCGCATTCCGGTAAATCTAAGCTAGACATGCGTTCTCTTGGCCCGATTATTCTGAAAGGAATAATCAGATAATCGAGGAGTAGGAATCCTTCTGAAACGGGCAACTGTTTATTGAAACTCCGGCAACCATGTCTTATATTTTATTGTGGTTATGATTAGGCCCGGTCATTCCCAAGCGGGTAATCAGTCAGGAGAAAGGATCCATGTTAGATGGAACTACAAATCACAATACCACAAGATGATTTCATAACCGCAGACAAAGGAGGGCACCATGTACAAAATCTTTATTCTCCGTAGCCTCGTTTTGCTTTTGCTGATGAGCATATCATCCTATTCACAAGTCCAATCAGCACTTCAACTGTTCCCATTGCACAACGGCGACTTTTGGCAGTACTATGTCGAATACTCGTCTGGTGAACTGGCACAAGACACAAGTTACAGTTACTATGGTTACCGGACAGTTCTGAAGGACAGTGTCCTTCCTAATGGCATGGATTACAAGATCATCCACAATCACAAGTTGGCTTACGACGAATTACTTTACGAAGACTGGGACGAGTTCGTCCGCATAGACTCATCGACGGCCTGCGTTTACGATTATGTCGACACCTCAGATTATAAGGTGGACAGTCTTTGTCTGGGTCAGAACGAATCTTTTGTTCCCGAATACAACGGTTATGTTGGCTCTTTCTGGCCGATCTATTGCACTTCAGTTGACACGGTGTTGTTGTTCGGAAGTCAACGCATGGGTAAGGAAATGTTTACCAGTGTCGGAATTGATGGGGGCTATGACGAATACTACAAGTATGCGTCGGGCATAGGCAGATCCTCCCGGAGCTTTATGGATCATAGCAATCTTGCAAACGTACTCGACACGCTGGTATACGCGAGTATCAATGGAATTGATTATGGTACATTGGTAGATGTAAAGACGAGTGGAAAAAGTATTTTGACTTATCAGCTTAATCAGAACTACCCTAATCCCTTCAACCCCTCTACGGTCATCAGCTATCAGTTGCCGACAGCCGGTTTTGTGACATTAAACATTTACGATGTGCTCGGCAGGGAAGTGAGAACACTGGTAAACCAAAGAGAACATGCAGGTAATTACAGCGTCACTTTTGATGCACACCACTTGCCGAGCGGAGTATATTTCTATAGACTGCAAGCAGGAACTTATACTCAAACAAAGAAACTCCTGCTTCTCAAGTAAAGACGAATAGTTG
>JBAPNE010000296.1:0-18744 GCA_049278975.1 Candidatus Kryptoniota bacterium | reverse complement strand
CAGGCACTTGGCATACTGGGTGGCGTCGTCGATGGTACACAATCGAAATTCTTTCTCGAAAATTTCTCGTGCCTATCTCGGTTAGGAATACCGATCACATTTCTTTGGGGGCCGACGTTCTATTTCTATGTGAAATCATTTGCATTCTCAGACTTCAAGTTGGAATGGAAACATCTGCTGCACACAATTCCTGCTCTCATGGTTTTCCTGTATTTTCTCGCAACATATTATCCGCTTAACGTTTCGGCAAAACTGGTCATTGTCCATACATGGACTTCATCTCGCGTTCCCCTTCCGATTGCTGTCATAAGATTTCTGCAGATCCTTATTTACAATTTCGCGTCGCTCCACGTTCTCAAAAATTATTCCGAGGAGCTGAAAGAGAATTTCTCATCCATGGCACAGATCAGCCTGTCATGGCTTAGGCTTTTAATTATAAGTTTCATCGCCGCCTATTCCATTTCTGTCATAGGATTTTTTCTCTATCTTGGTTTCCTCTCATATTGGTATCCCGTGACTCTTTTCGTGGACTTTGTATATTTCGTTTTCTTCAACATAATTTTCTTCAAGGGCTGGCATCAGCAGGAGATTTTCAATGGGATAGAGGAAAGAAAAAAATATCAGTCGTCGAATTTAACTTCTGATGAAGCACAAGCGTTGATTGAGAAAATAAATGCTTTCGTGGAACAGAATAAGCCACACCTTATTCCGGGCTTGACGATAAACCAGATGGCAAAGAAAATGAATCTGCCGATGCGTACACTTTCACAGATAATCAACGAGTACTTCGGACAAAATTTCTACGATTACATCAACAAATTGAGGATAGAAGAAGCGAAGAGAATTCTCAGGGAGCAGGGATGCAAGAAGACTGTGCTCGAAGTGCTTTATGAGATCGGGTACAACTCAAAGTCGTCGTTCAATGCGGAATTCAAGAAAGCAACGGGTTTAACACCAACGGAATTCAGAAGACAGACAAACTGAAACCATCCGGCCCAAGTGACAAACGGTGTCCTTCGCTACGCGGTGATTACCGCTTTGCTTCCCCATTATATGTAAAATATTTTGTTGAGAACCCACCGAATGAACGGTACGAGAATAACATCGAAAAGGAAGTTGCGATCCCAAACACCAAAGACTTGGTGTTCAAGTTCGTAAAATCGCTGCAGTGACGGCAGCGTAGAATTTTTCCCGCCGAAGTTATTTTACCATCAACATCTTCCTAATAAAAGATTTCCCGCCGGCATTAAGCATATAAAATACACGCCGGATGGACGTGTGGGAAGCGTACTGCTTAAAGGAATTTCATTATTCAACATTCGATCACCTTGTCCGACAAGCCATAAGTATTGATCGGAGGGAAGACCTTCGTACGTTACAAATGAGCTGGCGCCAACCGGAGGATCGTTGGTACATTTAATTATTTGCGTTCCTTCATTCATCTCATCAAACATAGCTTGATACAACATAGTCGCTCCATAGCGAATGAAATTATAATACTGACTCCAGAGAAAATTCCCTCCTAATCTCGGAATCTGATCCAGCGGATATGTCGGGTGCGAATTATGCCAGCTAGAACCGGCAAACGCTACGGGGAGGTAATCCTTGTTATTATTTTTACACCAGGTAATGTCCGGATCGATGTCAGTATTTGCAAAACCGGTAACACCGGATAGGTCACTGTATCTCCCAACAAACCAGGGGCTGATTATATCAGCTTTAAGAACTATAGTCGTCAATGTATCATTATTTAATGCATCATTGTTTAATGTTCTCCACCCTGCAGGAACCCCAACCATGATAGCATTTCCGCCATATTGAGGATTGCTTTTCAACGAATCTATTAATTGTAAACATTCGGTGAGCGTGTAAACACGTCCATCATTAAAACCGATCCCCCATACTGCCACGACCGGTTTTCCATTATGGAAAAGATAGCAACTATCTTGCAGTATTTTTTTATCGACAATCTGTGTCCTGAAATCGGCAAGTACTTGTTGCCATTGTCCCGCTTGCAAACCGGACAAATCGTACATAACCGCAAAAGTCCTGCCATATTTATGCGCTCCAGCCTTACAACTTGCCAGTACATTATTGAATTGCCTAAGCCCGGGGCCGCCATTCATCACTTCGGTTGCAAATCGTTGAATAAAAACACCGTCGATACCGTAATCAGCCATCCACTGAAAATGTCTCAACACAGTTGTTCTATTCTGAGCGCTAAATAAATATGCTTGCGCACCGCTTTGTGTTAGAAATCCCGGCGCGGCATATTTTTCAGCACTACTCATATCGGACATATCCGGCCAGAAATCGATATCACAATTACCGGGAGTAAATGTGTTGCCCAATTCATAATGATACCATCCTCGGTTGATAGCATCGCTTGGCACTGCAAACCAACCTTGATACCCGCACATAACCTTGCTTGTAAGTGTTGACCGATCAACTTGGGTATATCCAGAATCCAGCGGGGGATCGGGTGGATATGTCGTATCCGGCGGAACTGTGGCGCTTGGACCCAATATTTCTGCATCGTCTAAAAATAATGTTCCGGCAACAAATTTCCCGCTATCGTCTACCAAACGAAATGCAATCCAACAAGTAGCTGCATTCGCAGGCGCTGTGTCCTCAACACTGAAAGTTTGATAACTGCTTGTTAAAGTAGAATCTTTTCCAATTTGAGTTATTACATTCCGGCCATTATCGAAGAAACCAAAAGTGATTCTTATTTTCAATGTGCCTGCCGTAGTTGTCTTCGCCAGTACACTTGCCGTATATTCACCCCCAGGAGCAACGCCAACATTTGCATCCCAGTTGTCCAACGCTCTATCAGTTAGCGTACTATCAGGAGGAACAAATGTAAGCAATATAGCTTTAGCGCCCTGTCCACATCAGTAGATTCAACTGTGGCAGTACTGCCTAAAGATTTATGTACTTCAAAAAAACGCCACGAACTCAAGCCCGACTCAAAGCTACCATTATAGGCATCTAAGAGATTAGTCTGTGCAAAAGATGTACACCACCCAGCAATTAAAAGAATGAAAAATATTTTAATAGAAGGTTTCATTCTTGTTCCTCCCTAGTATGTGTGAGTAATTAAGAAATAAATCCAAAAGAAATCTTTGGATAATGGTTCAGCAATCTCACTTTCTCGCAAGATCAGAAAATCATGAAACGAGCAAAAAAAATACTGAGCAAATCAAGGCTTTTTGGAAATTTCAATGTATCTCAAATAATTTAGATCAAACTAATCTTGCGAAACCGTTAACCTCCCTTGCTGCCTGATCCGCGCCGAAGAACTGCCACCATTATTTTAAATTCTCTCGGTTCAACGACTCGTTTCATCTCTCTGTTCCACAGTGATAACTGTTCATGTCCAGTTTCGAAAGTAACCTCTCCTGTTTCTCCGGGTCTTAAAATAATCCGATTAAACCCTTTCAAGGCAATAATTGGTGTAGTAGCACTGCTCACTTCATCACGAACATATGCTGAACAACTTCAGTACCTTTAACTTTGCCGGTATTTGTAATATTCACAGTAATTTTTGCTGTTCCTTTCATCTACTGCCTAATCAAGTGACCGCGCTTGATTCCATATCCCTAGCAGGTTTGCTGACTGCTTTCCCTTCTTGCTGACGGAAACAATTATATATTGACCGAACTGAAATAATTTTGAATCCAAACCAATATTTGTCTTCCCACTATAACGAGTCGTAATGTTCATCAGTAGGTATATGAATCATCTATGAATCACCGATAATAAGATGAACTCTATCCATCAAAGGATGAAAATCTTTTTCATTACTTTGAAGCAGTTCACCATTACTTGCTAACTGAGGGTATAAGCAAATAAGAATCATTCTATTTCAAATTCAGTTATAAGTCGCCGATCTTCTGAACTACCACCTACAAATAAATTATACTTTCCTTTAAAAAGTCCCATTTCCCCGCTGCTCACGTCAAACTTTCTGAGTTCCGCCACCGGAATCTTCATAAGTACAATTTGGGATTGATTCTCTGACAGATTTATTCTTTTGAAATCGCGAAGCTCTTTCAAGGGCAATTTATTACCTTCCGGGTATTGAATATATGCCTGTACCACTTCATCGCCATCCATCTTTCCGGTATTCTTGATTTCCACTGAGAAGCTCATTGTATCATTCGTCGTGTATGAATTCTGAGGTTTATTTTTCCATTGGTAAGCAAAGTCCGTGTAGCTTAATCCATACCCGAAAGGATACAAAGCCTTACCTTTAAAGTAACGGTAAGTTCTGTTTGTCATTGAATAATCCTGGAAAGGAGGCAAATCGCTATCACTTCTATAAACTGTCACTGGTAGACGGCCTGCCGGATCATAATCTCCAAACAAGACATCAGCGACAGCCTGACCACTAGCTTGTCCGCCGTACCACGCATAAATTATAGCTGGAATATGCTCTGACTCCCAGGGAATTGAAACGGCGCTTCCAGACATCAAAACAAAGACGATGGGTTTACCTGTAGCCTGTAAGGTCTTCAAAAATTCCGTCTGGACCTTTGGCAGGAGTATAGTGGTACGATCACCACCTTCAAATCCAGGTTTATTTACTTGCATTTCCTCTCCTTCAAGTGTGGGCGAAATACCTCCGACATAAATGATTGCGTCTGCATCCTGGATACTATCCATAACTGATTTAATGGAAACAGAATCAGCCAGGGAGGTAAAACCGGTTACCGGGGCATAATAAAGTTGTGTTCCATTTCCCAGTTTATCTTTAATGCCATCCAGCGCGGTGATAATCTTAGAAGGAAAGCCATTATAATTAGCCAGGGGTGTTATGCGGTTATCAGCATTTGGTCCCAGAATAGCTATTTTTTTTAGTTTTTTAGAAAGAGGAAGTGCATGATTTTCATTTTTGAGAAGAACAATAGACTCACGAGCCAACTTGAGAGCAAGATCTTTATGCGGCTGACTCTCCAGAGCATCTAACGAAATATTTGAATAAGGTACCATCTTTGGTGGATCAAACATTCCCAATCGGAACCGTATCATAAATAGACGCTTTACAGATTCATCAATTTGTTCTTCAGTAATCAAACCTTTCGTCACGGCTTCAGCTAATGCTAAGTATGTGTCGCCACAGTTAAGATCGGTACCATGGAGCACAGCTTTGGCAGCGGCACTGGCAGCATCCGGATCGCTCTTATGTCCCTGATAAAAGTCTGCTATAGCTCCGCAATCCGAAGTTACATATCCTTTAAAGTCCCAATCATTCCGTAAAATGTCTGTCATCAATACATCATTTCCGCAGCATGGTTGATTTTCATAAGCGTTATATGCGCACATGACACCCGCAACTTTAGCTTTCTCGACCAACTCCTGAAATGCCGGGAGATAAGTATCCCAAAGATCATAATCAGATATCTCCGCATCAAATTGATGTCTTAAAGATTCGGGTCCGCTGTGGATCGCAAAATGTTTGGCGCACGCAGCAGCTTTCAGATATTTTGGGTCATCGCCCTGCAGCCCTGTCACAAAAGCTTTTCCAATCGTGCCTGTTAAATACGGGTCTTCGCCGTAAGTTTCCTGCCCTCTTCCCCAACGAGGGTCCCTGAAAATATTAATATTCGGCGTCCAGTATGTTAAACCGAGGTATATCTTTCTCTTGTTATTGCGTATGCTTTCATTATTAATCGCACGGCCTTCTTCCGAAGTATATCCTCCCATCATGTGCATTGAGACAGGATCAAAACACGCAGCCATAGCAATTGCCTGAGGATATGATGTAACTTTATAAGAAGTACGTGCTACTCCATGAAGACATTCGTTCCACCAATTATATTCAGGAACACCCAACCTTGGAATGGCAGCAGCTGAATTCATCATTTGTGATATTTTTTCCTCAAGTGTCATCCTACCTACCAGGTCATTAACTCTTTCTTCGAACGATAAAGAAGTATCCTGGAAAGGACACTCAAATTTACTTGTCTCACCTGCCTGCTTCATCGAAGAATTGATCTTAAGGGTGGAATCAAGAAAATTATCCAGAACATCATCAAATCCTTTACCTCCCGGATCCGTATGTCCGCCGCCAGGGGTCATCCAATAGGTCGATCTTGCACCTGTTTTCTGCAATTCTTCCTGCAATTCCTTTCCCTCCAGGCCAGGGACTATCGGATCTTTTTCGCCATCACAGATAAGGAGTGGAGAAACATCCTTACTTACGTGACCTATCGGACTCATCTCCAAATATAGTCTTGTATGTTCCTTGGTATCCGGAACAACACCATGAAAAAGAATCCGTAAACGGGGCCTTGAATCGTTTGGGATATTAGGATCGGCGTCCCGATATGTATTTTTGCCATTCGATGTTTTCACAATGTCATCCGGTCCTTGGTTCCAAAATCTCAATAGATCAGTAGGAGCAACATTACTAAAGCAATTACAAACATGCGCGCTTATTCCTTTTAATTCAGGCGTCGGTCCTCCATCATTAAAATCTTCGGGTACCATAGCAACCATCAAGCTCAGATGCCCCCCGGCTGAACCACCCATACACCCTATCCGATCGGTATCAATATTAAACCGGGTTGCATTTTTTCGTACAAAGCGTACTGCGTTGCGGCAGTCGCGTATGTTTTCCGGAAAGCCTCCTTCTTTACCAAGCCGGTATTGGATTGAAAAGACTGCAATGCCTTTACTGGTAAAAACATTGGAAATCGTTGTTGCAGGCTCTCCTGTGAACCACCATCCCCCATGGATATCTATCATTGCAGGAGCCGGTGCTTTTGTATCAGTCGGTATAAAAGCATTCAACGTCAAAGTATCCCCATCAACCGTACAATAGGGAATATTAAACTCAGTCCGATAACCAGGAATTGTATCGGCATTGTTTACTACCTTTGGAGAAGAATTTACATTTATTCCAAAGCAACCGACAAGAACTAGGACCAGAACCATTTTAATTGTTTTCATAACCCAATACTTTCTTATTTTTTCAACCATGACTTATGTATAAAATATTTTTAGAACCCATATATATTTTATTTAGATGCCTTAAAATCAGGGTCAATTAAATATTTATGTCCTGCAATAGCAGAAAACTCCATACATTCACCGTTGCTATTATCAATTCTTACCGGTAAAATCTTTTTCGTCCCTTCTTCGGAGACAACAATCTGTTTCCCGGGCCATGGATTCATGACTTGGCATGGAATACTTCGCCGAGCGTCAATCTCAAGATAGTAAACGCCGTCAGCGTTTCGACAGGCAGAAACCAAAAAACCACCGCGCGCCTGGAAATTGTGAAACGCAACTTCCGCTGAAGACAGTACTGCCGGGAACAGATGGATTCGCCCGCTGCGGCTGTTCAACAATGTTTCTGCATCGCCACCAATTCCCGCGCCACCCCCGCCACCACCACCACCATGCCATTGGCCATTTGGATCTGCAACCACGCCCAAAAGAGTCATGGCCTCGCCGGTACTGGCGGCTTGTGGCGTCATTCGCACAGTGCGCAACATCATGTCTTTCTGTTCCTGTGGGGAGTCCAGATTAATTTCGTCGGCCAAAGTTGTGAGGTACGAACTAACCTCATTTTGATGATCGCGCGGATCACGTCGCGGTTCAAAACCGGCGAGTTCGGCATAGACAAGCCCGTTGGGTTTCCGCCATATGGGATAAGGTGCGATTTGCGCGGCAACTTCACGCCAATGTGTGCTTAGGTCGGCATCTACGCCGAGTAACTCCGCAGCATCCGCCGCGCGAGTCAATCCCCAACGGAACAGACACAAAGAACTTATGACGTCTTTGTTATGGGAAAATTCCGGGTAAATCCCCCACCGCTCTTCTTCCATGGAGGGGATGATGTGATCGAAACCATCAGCGCCTTTTTTGGCATAAGCCGCGTAGAACAACGCCATTTGTTTCAACATGGGGTAACATTCCTGTCGCAGAAAATTGATGTCACCACCATAATCCCATTCATCCCAAGCGGGGCGGATAATCTCCGCCATGGTGCCAAGGCAAAGTTCAAGAGCGATGGTAGTATGAACATATTTGTCCGGTTTGACCGGCGGCAGATAGCCGTGTGTAATTAGCATTCCCGGCATGTTAAACCTATCACGAGCATTTTCTTGTCCGCCCGGCATCCAGTGTTCCACGATCTGCTTCCACATATCCTCGCTGTCGCCCCAGTTACGGACGAAACGGGATGTGCAAAAAATTTCGTTGTAGCACGGCGCACTGTCGAAATCCTGAATATCACGTTCCGGCAACGCATACGAAGCGCTGCATTCAAGATGGTGCATGTCCGTCTTGGTACCACCACCATGGCTGTCCGTCCAACTCTGATAAATCTCACGAATGTTATCGGTGCACTCTGTGCTGGTCAGTCCATGAAACACGCGCCCATTTTCACGCAAGTCATAAAATGCATCCCACCATTTGGTGTTTTCCTGAACGATGCTGTCAAAGCCATCTTTTTCAGTTTGCGCCAAACGCTGCTTCGCCAGACCAATCAAGTCTGCCCCGTCCATTGTGGTGACAATTGTCACGAACGCTTCCATTTTTCCGTCAGCACTCGGTGTGAATGTCGCAGTCGCGGCCGCGCCCGGCGCGTCGGCGATGGATGGCCGCGGCACGCCAAACCAATCCCACGGCATGGGTGGATTGGGCGGCGGCGTGCCCAAGCCGGTTTTACCCTCAACAGAAGCCAGTTCCACTTTCCCCGGCGTGGTCACCACACCCATCAACACATACTCGAAACCCTTTGGAAAAGTTTTTTCCGCCGGAAATTTTTGGCGAATCCAGAAATAGTGACCGTCGGTACCGCTAGTTGGCGGATCAATCGGTCCGTTGAACGCGCTGTCCGCCTCAGCCGCCGCGCTCATGTATTTTCCGTCCGGCGTCATGTAAACGAGGTGAGACGTGTCATGATGGCGATACAGGCGGAGCCAGACTGGTGTTTTGACTCCCGAAAAATTCGCGCGGATGGCGTAAACGTTATCGGTCATGCCGAGCACGTATTCAACACTGACTTTCGCATCACCCTTTCCCTCCTCCAAACTGGTAACACCGTTGGAGCAACGCTGCTTCACAGTCGGTGCTGCCGCTCCAGCCATCGCATCCATTCCCAAAATAATCTGTCCAACCGGCTTCAAACAAGGAAACGCGTACCGCATCGGATAGCGATACGGATCGTACGATCCGCCTTCCTTTCGCAACCAGCCAAGGTCCAGCGGTCGCAGTGAATTGCCCGGCCTTCTCGAAATTTCTTTTGTATACACATCTTCCAAAAGGTAGCGGTTTAAGGCCCTTAAATCTGCCCCGGTCGGTTTCTTCTTCAATAAATCTTCAGTGCCAGGACGTAATAATATACCTTTGAAACGGCCTGGGGTATAGATCGATTCACCTCCAACAACATTGTTTAATTCTGCAGCAAGGTTAGTCATTAGTACCTGCTCCTGTTCAAGCGAGCGATCCCCAGATTCCAGATATTTTGTCATTGATGCTTTCAAATCATCACTCAGTTTTGAATTCACAAAAACGGAAACCGGGTCTGCTTTTTTTATCAACTTGTCCCCCAAAGTCCTGAAGTCGATGAAATCAACTTTGTCAAACAAATACGACTGAATTTCCTTCACACCAACGTAATACTTATTTGTAGGAGAGAAAGCGCCTTCAGTAATTTCCTGCAATGTAGGCTCTTTGAATTCATGTAAACGGCGATCCCAAACATCATTCTTGGTTAAACTGATTGTAATCCGATTGGTGGGGCCCCACAAAGTCGTATTCATTTTTAAGTTGTTAATACTCATCGCGCCGCGATCCGGATCGGTAGGATTCAACTTACACTCTATCACGACAGATTTAGCTGCCTCCCGCAGCAGTATTTCTCGCTGCCAGGGAAGAAGATTATTACTGTTAGTATTTTCTTGCCCAAAAGTATTAGTTTGCAATATCAACAAAACATATAAAAAAGAATATATAATTGGCTGCATAACGCAATAAATTTTTTTCATAATTTTTTCAATTATTATTATTTCTTAAATCTATAGGTTGGTTATCTTTAAAATCATCGTATAAAGGCTGTAAAGTCTGGGCTTCTTCATTTTGAACCTTTGCAACAGTCATAGCAAATACCTTGATCATCTTGTTGTCCGGCAATGTCACTGTTTGAACATCTTTAGGCAGATCAATTTCGTACTTATAAATATAACAATATTGATAAGTATCGTTCTTCGATGGGTAGGCAATGTGCTTATGTGAAGCATACCAAGCTATATCATCTCTTTTTGCATAAGGCTCGATCATATTCACAACATCGTTATTATCAGGTGTAAGCACGCGCTTGTAAAACTGCCCCACATAACCTGTCGCCTGCTGTACCTTAAAAGTGCGTGATTGTCCGTCGATCTTTAACTCACCCTTAGTATCCTCGTTAGCTGCAGCTAAGATATAAAGTTTGTTATAGTTACCTTTCGGCAGATTGATTGTTTGATTCTGACACTCTACCACATTACTATCACCATCTTTTGTACTTCCAGTTTTAAAGTGGATGTCTTCACAAACAATTTCAGATGGAAGTGATTCGGCAGGGTAAGAATACCAAGGTGCAAATTGTCCGTCATCGCGGTTATCATCAAAACTAAATGCATCAAGATTATACGGCAATGTCACTTCTGTTTGTTTCACCTGAGTCAATGGTTTTGACGGCGGTTCAAATTTGACTGCGAAACTACGGATCGTGTAGTGACTCAAATCAAAATTCAATTTATTATTTGCAAAATTAACTGGTCCTCCTATTTTTTGCTCTTGACCGTTGACCTCATAGGCATCGGTAATTTTGCCGGGGAAAGTAATAAAAAGGCCTTTGGCATCTTTGCCAATCAACTCGTTTACTCTGACAAGATAATGATCACCAACTTCCATTTTTTTAAGAGCCATAAGTCCAACTTCTGGAGAACTTAATCTTAGTAGTGAAATTTCTTTTCCGATTGAGCCACCATGGTGAGATGTTTCAAATGCCAACAAAGGCTGATTAAACAATCTTCCCTGCCATTGTGAATCGCCATTCCTCCAATCTCCACTATGACCGTACACTCCATACCTGAAATCATGTATGCCCCAATCCTGAGTTCCCTGGAAACTATAAAAATTATGCTGAGCGTCTGCCTTTGGAGTATAGAGCAATGTCAGTCGAACGGTGTTATTATCAGGTTTGTCTGAACCAAATTTGCAATCTTCCAGAATAGATACTCCGTAGCTACCTGTTGAATCAGTCAAATCGAACCATTCTCTGGATGGAACTTCAAACTTCTTTGGATTATTTGTACTTCTTTCAATGGTACCTACTCCTAAATTATAGGTGGCATCTTCATTGCTCACTGTCAGAGGGAAAGAAGCCTTTAAACTAACATCCCGGGATTGCCAATCTATTTTATTAGTAACTTCCAGATGTTTGCCCGCATCACCTGCAGCCAGGCTGAGAGTTTGAGTTATAATAGAATTTCTGCCTTCCCGTTTTATTTGCAAGGCTACTCGCACTGGTCCTCGTTCCACGATAGAGATTGAAGCATTTTTGTCAAAGTAATCAATCGGCGGATTTTGCCTGTCTTTCCAATACATGTTCCATGCAGGATATTCTGTTGGATGCTCAAAAAGAAATTCGAGACGAGCCGGTTTGGCAAGAATCTCTTTGGAGGCTTTCTTGTCGTAAATGCTCAAGACATCTCCGTTGTCCGCTACTTCTACTTTATAATATTCATTTTCAAGAGAGCGGTCCGTAATAGTCAATTCAGGCGACGATTTCGATTTTCCCTTAGTCTCTTTCACATCGAAAACTTCCAGTCCAACTGAAGGGACAGTAGCCAGAAAGATAAATTTAAGGGTATCATTTTCACTCCCGATTATTTGTGTTGGAAGCGATTTTCCATTCTTATCCACTACCGTAATGTTTTCCGGTAGTTTAGAATAGGCAAGTTCAGCGGTTACAACGTCTTCCCTATCCATTGCAACTGGATTGTAAACTGCCAATGATCTTCCCTCGGTTTGAGTATTCAGCTCTGAAGAAAGCGCCCCGACAGAATTTTTTAATACTTCAGCAAAACTGTTAGCAGCAACAAATTCATCGTTCCATGCATACTCGTATGCCTTTGGGATTGCAGTTCCAGGAAGTAAATCATGAAACTGGCATCCCAATACAAGGTCCCATGCATTATTCAGTTTTTCGTGCGGATAAACAGGTCCCCCCATCCAATCGGCTGCAGAGGCTAATTGCTCCGCCGATTTAGCCAGTAATTCATTCTTACGGTTTATCCGTTTCATAAAAGCATGCGAAGTTAACGAACCCGCACTATGTTCAGTCAACAACAAGTCGCCGCTGTAAACCGGTAATTTCTCTCTAATCTCAGGTGTTATGTCTCTATACATTTGATCGGAAGATGTGAGTTCGATTTTGATTTTGCTATCACGGTTATGAAGGCTTCCTTCAGCATTTTTCACATCTCTTTCTCTGGGAGCTCCTCCTTTATCACCTACTCCATAATAGCGGTAATCAAAAGATATCCCGTATTCTTTTACATCATTTGATATACGGGCAACCCATGAACTATCCTTATCTATGCGAGGTACTATGTCACTGGTATAACCTGTAGGATTCAATGCAGCGACGACACCCTTTCCGTCAGGACCATCCCACACGCCTACATTAAACGGAATACCTGCGGCCGAATGCCAATAGAGCTTTTGGGTAGAGAAACCAAGCAGACCGCAATAATTCCAGATAGTCGGCATGCTAGCAATAAATCCGAAACAATCAGGCAACAGATAATCTTTACTCTCTACACCAAATTCCCTTCTAAAAAAACCATTGCCATACAACACCTGTCGAATAATGGACTCCGGAGAAGAAATATTTACTTCCGCTTCTTCTACTGAAGAACCGGCGACACACCATCTGCCTTGTTTGACATACTGGACTAATTCTTTATACAAGTCCGGATAATATTCCTTCATCATCTCATAACGTCGTGATCCGGTAAAATTAAAGACATAGTCGGGGTACTTCTCAAAGAGATGAAAATTTTCTGTCAAAAGATTCTTTATATATTCATCAATAGTAGTTGGATAATCCCAGAGCCACTGAGTATCAAGATGTGCATACCCAACGACATATAATACTGTGTCTTTAGAAATATCATATGGCTCACGTCGATTCAGGGGTTGAGAAAATGACAATAAGGGAGTAATCAATACGATAACAAATATCAAAAATTTTTTCATGGTCGTATCCAGTCAGAAATTTATTAATAGGTCACAATTATTTACAAAGGAAAATAACAATAAAATTTCGAAACAAACATTTTAGTCACCGAGTTTTGGTTTTGCCGAGTCAGATGACCATATCTCACGAATAGGTTCTTCGTCACCCATGCCGGTAGGAACCGCCGGGCTGAGATTATTGGCATAATACCAGTGAATGTCCGGCGATGTTGTCACCCGGCCGCCGGGCATTTCGAGGTAGCCGTTTGTGTCCGTAGTTCGCACCCAATTCCAGGCGTATTTCAACCAGTTGGCGCGATACTCTTTGCTTTGGTGGGCGAACCAGGTAATTTCATCGTAGCCCCAGATCCAATCGAACTCGCCTTGTACGTTCGGCTGGCCCGGATGCCGACTCCCGCCGTAGTTGTCAAATTCCACAAGATAAGGTAAATGTTCACATCGCCAGCCGTTGACAGTCATGCCGCCTTTGCTCCGGTTGTAAATGCCGTCGGAAAATCCCAGTTGCAAAATGGCTTCTTTTGGTTTGTCAGAAACTTCCTTGATGCGCAACGGAAACTCGTTGAAATCCAAAAGCGGATTGTCGTCATGCATTAGACCGCCAGTGGGCGTGTGACCATCGCACAGGACAATGTGGCGGCGTGCATGGGTGGTCGCATATGCCCGTACCATACTCAGCAGATGTGCCCAGTGAGTGTTGTCAGAATCATTTTTGTTCATGATTTCCACCTGCCCGAAGTGAATGGCTTCACAGCCGAGGTCGATATAAGTTATCGCCTGATAATAAAACCAAAGCTGGGTTTCCAGCCGGCTTTCGTCTGGCACTTGGGCGTTCCAGCCCATAGGGCGGCGCTGGCCTTCGGGATAAATCATGTCGTCGTAGCGGAAATTCCGTTCCTCCATCGGCAAACCAAACGCGGTGAATACCCGGTCGGGAATTGCGATTTGATTTACCCTCGGACTCACGGTTTCAAAAACGCACGCCTCCAAAATAATGTCAGAATCCGCGGTCAGCACTTGCGGAACTATCTCGCGGGCACGTTGGACGTCGTTCGAGAAATCATTTTCCGCGTTCCACAGGCAAAGTGCGCGCCCGATGAATTTGGAACCGATGCGGTTAATCATCCGGATATTGTCCTGGAGATTGCCCTCGCCGGTGAGCACGTTTTGCATGGTGATGGCCCGCGACAAAAAATTTTCCAAAACTCTCCTGGAAATTTTTCCGTCAAATTTATAAGCATCGTCTTCAACAGCATTCTTTGAATCTGTTTGCGATAATTCTTCTTTGGTTTTCCCTATTGAAGAATGATCGTTTTTGTTTTCAATCTGTCGGCCAAATAATGTTGCAATAACAGCTAGACTTAAAACCGCAAACACAAAAAAAGATACTGCATTCCGTTTTTCTGTGTCGTTTCTGTTTTTTTCTGAAAGAATGTTCATATCATTAGTCTTTCATTTATTATTAATTTTTTAATTCTTTTTGCTTTGTTATCGGGTTACTATTAGTTATGAACCAGAAAACGGGTTATTGATTCTTAAAAGGAATTCTTCAATCGATTATGCTCAATACTCTTATCAGAAATCATTTACTTTTTACTTTTCAAATCCCTGGTTAGCCGAATAATTTCTCCCGGCTTGAAAGTTAATCGAATTGCTTTTTCTCCATACCTTACTTTGCATGCTCCTCCATTTTTACTTAATAGTGCTGCAGACTGAAGTTTACATTCTCCCATTGCATGCTCACTTCGAATCCTCCGCGAGCGAGCAATCCCTCCACAGAACCATTGAGCCAATTTGTTGGAAGCGCGGGTAAAAGATTAATCTCTCCCGCATGACTTTGAACAAGCGCTTCAGCAACACCTGCCGTATACCCGAAACTGGCATCGGATTGGTTAGCACCTGCGATTACGTCGTCAGATTCAAACGGATAAAACAAGTATTTTGTTAGAGACGATTTTAGAGTTGATGTGTGTGATAGGTTATATAGTTTTCTGCGTCTCAGCGTTCTTCGTTTGATTTTTTCTCAGCCAGTAATTATCTCCTCCTTTCTTCCATAGTTGTCAAGTCCTTGACTCCTTTGCTGATTTGTTCTTTTTTCCAAACAGACCTATTAATGGAATTTATTTCCCCCGTTTATTTTCTCTTTCAGGGGGTCAATTTTCAGACGGGGTTACTAACACTTCATATTTAGTCCCACCTATCCCATCAGGAAGTACTAATTTGGGTTCAATTCTTTCATGAACTGTTTCAATCTGGGGATTCTTCATCCTTCTAATTAATAATTCGCCGGCTTTTTCCCCAACTCTATCGTTAAATTGTTCCACTGTCGGATAATTATGAACTTCGTAACAATTATTATAACCAAAAATTTTGAAGTTTTCCGAGAGTGATATCCCTTTTTTCTCGAGCCTTTTTCTTAGAATGGCTATTTCAAGGTCATCGAAAAAGAACAAACCAATTATTCTGCCCGGTTTGTTTAAAGCTTCATAATTTTCAATAAACTCTTCAATCTTACAAATTTCTGCATTATCATTATTATATAGAATTTTCATAGCGTTTCTAAATCCTTCAATCTTTTCATAATGTGAAGTCGCAGTGTCTTCATGAGAAATAAATATAATAGTATCACATTGATCTGTATATTTTAGGTATGAGCAAACTCTTATTATGGCATCTTTATTATTAATGACAACATAATCCGTATCTAATTCTGGAATGAATCTGTCAACCAGAACAAATGGGAAATTTCTTTCTTTTAATTTTGCAATATGCGAATAATCTAAACGATAGCAATCTTCTAAAAATATTATCATTCCATCCACATGATTTGAAATTAATCTTTCAATTGTTTCCTTTTCTTTCTCATGACTCATATCAGAAATTCCCATCCACAGATATATTTTTTCCTTTTCCAAGCTTTTTCTTAGTCCCGATAGAATATCGGTAAAAATTTTACCATTTGACAGAGCCTTTGGGATGATAAAAGCGACCTGCTTTTTATTTGTTATTTCATCCTTGGCACCAGGCTCATAATTAACAAATATGCCACTGCCTTGGATCTTGGTGATATAACCGTCATGCGACATTTCTAATAATGTTCTATTGATTGTAGCGTAACTATAACCAAAAGTATTGATCATTTCTCTTACTTTCGGAAGTTTGCTTCCCTTTGTAAGGTTATTTTTTCTTATGAAATCAAGCAATTGCTCTTTCAAAGACTCATATTTTTTCTTGTTCATGATATCCTTCGGAAATTTTAAAGTGTTAATATACAATTAACTGTTAAAGAAATCAAGATTGTATGTCTTCAAAGTCGAGCGGACAAATTAGCGACTTTGCTAAGAGACGATTTTTGAGTCGTTGTTTGTGTCATGCCTTTGGATTCAAAGTACACTTTGAGCTCCTCAGATGCGTAACACGGGTCGTTGTCTGATAGTATCCGTGGGCGGTGTTTCACGGCTATATGCTAGTTTTGCCATAAAAAGTAAAAGAGAACGCATCATTCCTGACAACAAGAAACTTTTAGATGTCCTCATGAAAATACGAGCAGTGAATAATAATGGATCAACAAGCAACTATGTGTTCCAACGCAAAGGCAAGAAGTTAAATGGAAATAACCTCTCGCGGGTGTTCAAAATGTCGATGCGAACAGCGGGTCTCGATGCCATGCTGGATGCACTTAGTAAACTAGACTGATTCTATATAATCCGACTTGACCCATTCTCTTCACGAGATTACATATTATTATATATAATATATTACCAACAGCAGAACTTCTTTACATCGTGAGAGCTAAGAGAGTGCCCGAAATGGTCACTGTTTTTCTCTAAATGATTCAGACCGCAGGTTAACACAGCGACTGAAAATCCGTGTGTCGGCGGTTCAATTCCACCCCTGTCCACAAAAACAATACGATCACAAAAGTTTTGTCTTACTGTACTTCCTCAGATTCATATCTCTTGTGGATTTCATTGAATGTTTTACTTAATGGTAATTTTACCCGAAAGGTTTGGCTTCGAAGAGTGAAAAATGAAAAGCCCAAGCATCGGAACTTTACCAAAGTTTGCACTGGCTTTCCAAATCATTTGAATTAAAATTTGTCTGATCGGAAAGTTCCATGGTACTCTGCATCTACGAAAGGCCTTGTGTAGATTCAACATCATGGTCGATCATTTATATGCAGAATTGTATCTCAGTGGTACAGACTGGTACGCGAAGTCGTTATGATTTGGTTAGTTGGCATGCATTCATATACATTAGGAGAATTTTCTGCAGAAAAAACTCCTGTTCAAAAGCCGTCTCTGAGCAAAACTCGTGATTTGTCCGTTGACTTTGAAAACGTAAACGCAGACGGAAGATATACTTTTACTTTAAAGTTTCGTTAAATTACTATAGGTTTACTAACCATTCCAACGCTTCAGCTCTCGACTTGAATGGCTAAATATCTCTCCGAATTACTATTTCGACTGAACTCACCAGCACCAAATAGCAATTAACCTGCAACAACGAAATGTACCACTGCCCGAACCAAGCTCCATATTGTTTACTTTATGTGCCATGGTCTTTACATTTTCGGCCTATTCCATCGGTGTGGCAGCTGGTTAGGCTGCCCGCGAGTTATATTGCCACACCATCGCCACGTCCAAAAGATTTCCTCGCAAGATCAGGAAAGAAACCAGCGAGGCCGAAAAGTATGGACAAAAATATGACAATGAGTGGCCAAAGCCAATTATCCGCGTTCCACCTTGCATTACTTGGGGACAAAGGATCATATAAAACAGCTACTGTTGCTCCCGGTCTCAATCTTTCCCTTCTTATTATGCTCATGCCCTTTGTACTCGGAAGATCGTGTTTAATTCGAAAGGTGTGACCTTCAACAGTGTATTGAATGGTGAAACTGGTTCCATCCCTTGCTATGATTTGTCCTTGAGTCTCAGATGCTGATAGAGTAAAAACCAAGTAGTCAGACAAAAGATAAATCTCATAAAATAATCCAATAACTGACAAAATAATAAATAAAATATTCTTCGGTTTCTTATGCTCTTGCAAGACATTCATATGATTCCTCGAATTATCACGACATAAAGCACTTTAATGCGACGATGTTCGCCATTATTGGGCAGCCTAACTATAATTACCCTGTCACGCATCCACAACATTCCGGCAGCAAGAATGTCATTTGCGTACCATCTTGAACTGCGCCTCAACAAAATATAAGTTCAGTAACTCACAGAAACAATCAATTTGCCTTCGCCCATATAACCCAGAAATATTTCCCAAACAAATTTCCAAGAAATCGTTGGCCAACCTGAATAGTACTATCTATTTTAGAAAAACAAAAAATTCCCCGCTGCCTCCCTCCTACATACCTGAATCAAATGACGGGGCACGGCTCTATCTTATTCGTCATCGAACCAGACAGCTTGCTACTGCACTTGATCAGACAAATAGTTTTGCATCCTAATCTGCTCGATTCGGATT
>JBAPNE010000295.1:0-7611 GCA_049278975.1 Candidatus Kryptoniota bacterium | reverse complement strand
CATGTAAACTTTACACGCCGCTTCAAAATTACAAAGCAAGAAACACCTTCAGAAGAAACATAACCATCCCATTTGCAATACCTTAGAGAATTTTTCCGATTCCTTTGGGTTTCCACTGCCGTGGCACACTTTTGCATCAGTTAGATCAAAGAAAGAAGAAAAAGATGTCTATCATTTATAAAGCGCTTGTACTTATTGAAAACCCGGAAGCCTTAAAGATGATCGCGGAGGCCTTCCCGCATCCGAAATATGAGCTGGAATTCGCGGACAACTTGGATGAGGCGGTCGCACACGTTTCTTCCAAACATATAGACATGTTCGTTGTAGATTCCAAATATGCCGGAGATGATATGACCCATTCCATCAGACGCAACATCCCGACGATGATCGTGGAACAGGAATATGTACATCCGTCCACTTATCAAATGGACGAACTTAATTCATTCGAAGAAGTAGGCAAAATAAGAGTCGCTGCCGCAAGGCTTCTTCGCAAAAGCTACGTCAACTGGATTATAGACGCACTCGAATATTCCAGCTGAAATAAAAATCGAGGAGGCATGAAATGAGCGAATTGTTTTTGTTAGCAGCGGCGATTCTCTCACTTTTACTTACGATCGCTTACGGATTTGTAAAGAAACAAAGCAGAATTACGTCAGAGCTTCATTCCGCACAAAATATAAAATCTCTTGCAGGGCTTGTAATACCTAAAGCGTCTTCGATGGAAGAAGTGTTGAAGAAAATTTTGACGACGTTGACAAAGTCGTACAATGCAAACAATGGGATGATAGAGCTTCACGGCAAATCGTGCGGTGATTTGTCATTCACGGTTGACGAATCTCAGGAGACAGGAATCCCAAAGCCGGAGGCGTGGAGTGGCGACAATAAAGTCCATCGCGTGACCTTTGCTTTGTATGATGAAGATTTCTCATGCCGGGTCGAGCTTCACACCGCGGAGATTCTGTCCCACGATGAATACTGGCACATTCAGGAGTTGATCCGGGAGAAGGTATCATTGCCTCTTTTTACTAAGATGAGCCATGATGTCCTTATCCGTTCGGATTCGCCCGAAACAGGTCAGGACGAAACCGAAAGCTTACTTTATTCTGCATTAGACGACTTGAATTTCGGCGTGGTGGCATTATCGAGGGACGCAAATCGAGAGGAGTCCGAATTCAAGATTCAAAGCATTAACAAAGCCTTCTACAGGATTTTCGGCCTTGATGGTTCAAATGCGCAGTTGGAGGAAGTGAACGAGATTTTAGCGACGGCAATCAGGCCGGACGACATGAAGAAACTTTCGGCTAGCACGTCTCATATTGGAAACGAATTCTTCTACATGAGACATGATGGACTGAAAGTGCGTGCAAAATTAGTTCTCTTTGAAAATCAAGCCGGCTTTCACATTGTTATTTTTGAACCGGTCGAGACCGTTTCGCTATTGGTGTCTTCCTATCGCCGGCTCTTGAATGCAGCGGAGCAATTGCTCAAAACAGAAAACATAAGAAATTATCTAAATGAAATCAGGGAAGTCACCCGTTCCGACGGAGTCGCTTTGGCAAAGAAAATGTCGGGAGCGCGTTCGTTTGACATTGTCGAAAAGGTTGGTTTCATCATAAATGTTCCGCAGCTGCTCCTTGAAGATTTGTCATCACGCGATTTCATTAATTCACAAGGATATTTAGTTGTTCCGATGCGTGAAGGCGATGCTGTGACAGGTGCCATGGTCGTATTGAAACCCTCTGAAGACGCAATCGAAATGGCATTTGCAGGGGCGAAGATACTTGAAGCCAATAATGTGGTGCAAAAAGAAATTCACGATCTTCATTTTCAAAACGCGAAGGTTGAGGCGGAGGCTAAGCGCGCAGATGCCGCAAACAATTCCAAATCGGAATTTCTTGCGAACATGAGCCACGAAATCCGCACGCCGCTTAATTCGATAATTGGGTTCGCCGACATTCTCCATACGGAGTCTGGTGAACTCTGCCCGGAAGTTCGGAGCGAGTTCAGCGGGAATATCGTAGCCGCAGGCAAACATCTTTTGAGCCTGATCAACGACATACTCGATCTAACGAAAGTCGAAATGGGGAAAATGAAATTGGATTTGCAGGAATTTTCCTTAGGTAAAGTGGTTGAGAGCGTCGAGCGGACGTTGAAGCCGCTGTTGGATAGTAAAAAAGTCAAGCTTGGTGTTCATATAGAAAGTGGCCTCGATGTTTTCTTTGCCGACTCTGTGAAGTTCAAACAAATCCTTTACAACCTTTTGAGCAACGCGATTAAGCATAGCCCGATCGGAAGCACCGTTAAGCTTGAGATGGTTGAGTCGGTCGAAGGAATTGAATTGAAAGTGATCGATAACGGCATAGGAATAAAGAAGGAAGATCTTAACAAGCTGTTTAAACCTTTCGCGCAGTTAAGCGCGGGTGATGGTGGAACGGGACTCGGCCTCGCTCTTACGAAGAGATTGGTCGAGCTTCATGGAGGTTCCATTTGGATTGACAGCGATTATGGAAATGGAACCAATGTTGTTGTTTATTTGCCAAATTTCCCACCTATGCCCGCGTCAGAAACCGAGGAGTACCACGATATCAAAGATGGTGCAGCTAAAATTGTTTTCGTGACGTCCGATGACCAGCTTTATGCCCTATTTACAGAAGTTGTTGATGGAATGGGGTTAAATATTGTGCGGATGAGTCCGAAAAAGGCAGACGAAATGATTGCCCATAGGGAGAAAGAATTCATTTTAGTAGTCGACGCGCTGCCCGGGAACATGAATGAAAATATTATATCTGTTTGCTGCAATGCCGCTAAGATTTTGCTCCTTGCTGAAACGGAGGATGTGAAAGCTGTTTGCGATTTGGTGAAAGACTATGAAGACAGGGTGAGTTTTGTTGATAGAAGAAATTTCACAAAAAGCGAGTTGATCACTGAGCTAAGTACTGTAGGTCGTTCATAATCTGAATTTAAATTTAGGCCGGCAGTGAGTTGTGCCCCCTCGAGCTGGTGCTGCCCAAATGTGCGCTGGGTGGCGCCGGCTCTCTTTTTTCAACCTGTTTGATCGTGTTAGGTTTCTAAAACTTCAGTGGATTAACTATATATTTCACTGATCGCAGAATTCAATTTATTAAACCCAGAAAGCGGCAAAATGCTTCCAACTTCCGTTATTATTGCGGTAATAAACTCCGGATTTACTTTATCGAAATAAAAATTTTCGACTTCAAATTCAGGATTAGCGAAAATTTCGTGGGCGCTTTCTTCTTTGTTGACAAAATTATCGACAGCCCTTTCCGGATCGTACTTCAACACGCTCGTCACCACGTAGAAATTTTTTTTATTCGCTGCACAACATGCAGCCAGAGGATAAGAGCCGATCTTATTTATAATGGTGCCGTCTGACAAAATTGAATCGGCGCCGACGAAAGCCGAATCGATTTCACTTATAAAAAATCCTATTGAGGCGTCTGATACAAGTATTGGTCGATGTCCCATTTTCATAAGCGCTCTTACAGTTTGTCTTCCTTCGAAAAGCGGACGTGATTCCATGACATAAATTGTTGCGAATTTTTTCTCGGTTGCCGCCTGCTCAAAAGATTTTATGACGAATTCGCTTTGACTTAGTGTCGCATAACATTTCCCGCCGGAAATAAATTTGCTCGCCTCTGATGCCGCCTTCGATGAAGCCTCACCGACCTTTTTTCGCAAGTCATCCAAATATGGTCCAACTTTGTCCTGTTTTAGTCCATCGGAAGTTGAGATCACGAGTTTACAAATATTAGATAATGCGGACATTTGGGATTGCGCGTTACACATGGTAGTTAACAGTGACTTCAGCTCTGCGGTGAAATTTGGTGTTCCACTATTGTCCGACGAGAAATCGAACAGTAAGTCCAGCGTGTCCCTGAGGATTTGCTGGGCACTCGAAATGTTGTCAGTCGCTATATGGTTGACACGTTCAAGATATTCCGATTTCATATTCTTTTTGTTAGTTTAGATTCCTGTGGATAAAATTGCAATGCTCTTCTCTGCATTATGAAGTGTCTAATCATTGTGGAACTTATTAATCCAAATGATGTTTTGAATAGTAGATGTGCCATGATACAATCAAAGAGGGTGACAAATGAGCAATTATAAATACATAATCGTGGGGGGCGGCATGACCGCAGATTCAGCGTTGAATGGAATTCGAGAAATTGACAAATCCGGAAGCGTAGCAGCCTTTAGTGAAGAGGAAAACCCACCGTATAACCGGCCGCCTCTGTCAAAGTCTCTTTGGAAAGGTGACTCAGTTGATTCAATCTGGAGAAAAACAGAAAAAGAGAATATCGATTTTTTCATTTCCACCCCGATCGTTTCGATAAATACTTCCCATAAAACTGTGACGACGTCCAATGGAAAAGTGCACCACTATGAGAAACTTCTTCTTGCAACCGGAGGCAAACCGAGGAAACTTTCTTACGGTGGAGAAGACATTATTTATTTTCGTACGCTTGAAGATTACAGAAGGCTTCGTGCTCTCTCGGAACGAGCGTCCGATTTTGTCGTGATAGGCGGCGGGTTTATCGGCTCAGAAATCGCGGCGGCTCTAGCGATGAACGGAAAGAAAGTCACGATGATTTTTCCGGAAGAAGGAATCGGAACGAGGGTTTATCCGCGCGGCCTTTCATCGTTCTTGCAGTCGTACTATGAAAAAAAAGGAGTAAATGTCATAGCTGGGGGGGCAGTCGTTGATATTGATAATAAAAATGGAAAGCTTTTGGTGAAATCAAATAAAGAAGAAAGAATTTCAGCTGATGGCATTGTTGCCGGTCTGGGAATAATTCCGAACGATGAGATTGCAAAAGCTGCCGATCTAGCCACGGATAACGGAATTGTTGTGGATGAATTGTTGCGGACGACTAACCATGATGTCTATGCCGCCGGTGATGTCGCGAACTTTTACAACCCGGCATTGGATCGACGAATGAGGGTTGAGCACGAGGACAATGCAAATACGATGGGAAAAATTGCGGGCCGCAACATGGCCGGCAGAGCCGACGTGTACCACCATCTCCCTTTTTTCTATTCTGATTTATTCGATCTCGGATATGAAGCCGTCGGCGAACTGGATTCGCGTCTGGAAATATTCGAAGATTGGGAAGAAGAATTTCGTAAAGGTGTGATTTATTATTCCAGAGATGGAATCGTAAAAGGAGTCTTATTGTGGAACACATGGGGAAAAGTTGATGAGGCTCGCGAACTGATCGGGTCGAAGAAAAAAATCGAACCGGTTTCTCTTAAAAGTTTGATAAAAGATTGACATGATGAAATAAAGAAGGCAGGATTAAGTTCCTGCCTTATCGTTTTCAAAAACTACCAGCGGTCAACCGCCGAACACGCCAGCGAGTGGAAATACAAAAAGTAGTACTATTACGATCCAGACTCCAAATATCCACGCGATCGGCAAAAGCCCTTTTTTGCCTGAGAGCGTTCCGATTCCGATCGAACTCGCCGCAAGACTCCAGATTGTAAACAAGTCGGCGCTCTTAAGAAGCGAATAAGTCTTGTCGGAAGTATTCATCTGCACGAACATTCCGAGGTGCAAACCACCGTCAAATCGGGAAAACATGACTGAGATAACGATTCCGATAATTGCCCCGACGACGCCAATCCAAGTAGGTATCCCCGACACAACCATGGCGTGAGCGTAAGTTATGCCTGATCCCTTCAATGCCAGTCTGCCGATGAGAAGTATTACGGCGGAGATAATGAAGAAGAAGATGAACACTGCGATGAGGGCCGAGATTGAGCTTATCGCCGCCACTATTCCGGAAGCCGAGTCCATACGGTCTTTTGCTTGTTGGGCTTGGTCGGCGGGCATCTTCCCGTCGGCGACCATCTTGTCAATCCGCTGCTCCTGCATCTGGCGGAATTGGGAAGCCAGATCGGGTGACGTCATCCGAACATAAGTGGCTATACTTGTGACGATTGCAAGGAGCAAAACCGGCACGAACCAATCTGTGAATTTAGGCCCCGACTTCTTTACCGACTCAAACACTTTTGAAGGCTCATAAAAAACTCCGGCGGCTTTGTCCATAAAGGACAGTTTCTCTTGTCCTTCCGGCTCAACGGAAGGCGTTTGTTCAGAAGTAACAGGTTGTTCTGACATCAGTTCTCCTTTTTTGTAATAAGATAATTTAGAGATGTGCGAAGTTCAAACTTTGCTTGGCTTCCGTCGAATGACAATGTTTGCTAAATTATTTCTGTGCCAAAGGCGTATCAGCTTTTGGCTGAAAACAGGAGTCTCCAGTGCCAGCAAAAAGATTTTTTTTACTAGATGGAACTGCGCTCGCTTATCGTGCCTATTTCGCGATGATCAGCCATCCACTGATTAATTCAAAGGGTCAGAATACGAGCGCCGTTTTCGGTTTCGCAAATTATCTGATGAAAATTATCGGCGATGAAAAGCCGGATTACCTTGTCGCGGTTTTCGATACTGGTGAGCCGACGTTCCGTCACAAAGAATATCCGGAATACAAAGCGACGCGCGAAAAAATGCCTGAAGAGATGATCAGCCAATTGACCCATATAAAGAAAATGCTGAACGCGTTCGGAGTCCCGACCGTCGAGAGGCCGGGCTACGAAGCCGACGATGTCATCGGAACACTCGCCCTGCTTGCTGCAAAGGAGAACATCGACGTCTTCATGGTGACAGCCGACAAAGATTTCATGCAGCTCGTAACCCCGAAAATAAAAATGTACAAGCCCGGAAAAAGTGGAACGGATGTCGAGATTGTCGATGAGAAAGGCGTAGAGAAAAAATTTGGAGTGAAGCCATCGCAAGTGATCGATGTCCTCGCTTTGACTGGAGACGCAGTGGATAATGTACCTGGCATCAAAGGCATCGGCGAGAAGACAGCAATACCGCTGATTCAGAAATATGGAACCGTCGAAAAAGTTTTGTCGAACGCAGATAAGATTGAAAGGCCTGCGCTTCGAGAAAAATTGAAAGAAGGAAAGGAGATGGCATTCCTTTCGAAGAAGCTCGTTACAATAAAGACCGATGTTCCGCTCGGAGTCGATTTCCATACGCTCAAAGAAAAAAATTCGGACAGCGCAGAGATCGCAAGGATATTTAATGAATTGGACTTTCGCTCGCTCATTAAGAAAGCGCAACAAATGGTGTCGCCAACGAGGGAGGAAAAATCTGAGGCTGGAGCTGGGAAAGAGGAGACAGGAGACAAGAGGCCGGAACCAGCCGAAATTGAAAACACCGTGAGAGAAGAGGATTATAAAGATATATCAACGGTGAAACATTCTTACAAACTTATAACTGAGTTATCTGATCTTCAAAAGTTGGCAGAGAAATTGAAAAAATCCGAGTTCATCTCGATGGATACGGAGACGACGAGCACAAACGCTGTTGCCGCAGATCTCGTCGGGATTTCTTTGTCGTTGAAGCCGCACGAAGCATACTACATCAGCATTGCTTCCGAAGGCGGCGATCTTTTTTCCGGCGGCGAAGACCGGCGCGGCGTCAATATCAAAGATGCAATCAAATTACTAAAACCCATTTTTGAATCTACAAAGATTAAAAAGATCGGGCAGAATTTGAAATACGACATACTGGTACTTTCC
>JBAPNE010000294.1:0-2399 GCA_049278975.1 Candidatus Kryptoniota bacterium | reverse complement strand
CGTATAGACCGCTCCGATGCCCGCATTGAACTTCGGATCTTCTTCAAAATACCTGAGAACTTTTTCGACTGCATCTAAGCTTGTGCCACCATTCGCTAAAATATCTTTCCCAATTTGCAAAGCTTTTCTAAGTGATGAATAATACTCTTGCTTGACAGAATCCGGCATTGATTCGCTTATAGTTCCTGCACCGCCGTGAATTACGATTGTATATTTATCCGATCTTGTTTGCGTATAAGAAGGGACACTCATGACAGACATCATTAGCGAAGCAAGGATAATAAAACCCGACTTTGAGAAATGATTTTTCATTACGCACCTCGACTTTTACTTAATCACTACACCTGTGAATTTGACTCCGCTTTCTTCAGAAGCTTGCTGTGCTTCCTTCCGTACATAAAATATATAAATAGACCAATCGCAAGCCAGAGCACGAATCGAATCCACGTAAGAACCGGAAGTCCTGCCATCAAAATGCCACAACTTAAAACTCCAAGAATCGGAACCAGTGGAACAAACGGTACTCTAAATTTTCTCGGACGGTCTGGCTCGCGTGCGCGGAGGATTATGATGCCGATACACACGAGCACAAATGCGAAAAGCGTCCCGATATTTGTTAGCTGGACAATCTCATCAATATTGGCAATCGCGGCAAAGAACGCCACGAAGACTCCGGTAAGGATGGTGGTCACGTGCGGAGTACGGAACCGGGGATGAATCTTGCTGAACCATGGTCCAAGCAAGCCGTCCCTAGACATCGCCATCAAGATTCTCGGCTGGCCGAGTTGGAACACCAACAGTACGGCTGTCATCGCAACGACAGCGCCAAAAGCGAGAAGCCCCGCCGCCCAATCTTCTTGAGCATAGTGGAGCGCGGCAGCAAGCGGATCCGCGACACCGGTCAACTTAGTAAATGGAATCATTCCCGTGAGCACCAGCGCAGATGCTATATAGAGTATTGTGCAAACCAAAAGCGACCAGAGTATTCCTCGCGGCAAGTCGCGGGCAGGATCCTTGCATTCTTCGGCGGCAGTCGATATCGCATCGAATCCTATGTAGGCAAAAAATATCAATGAAGCCCCTGTCCAGACTCCGTTAATTCCACCGGGGAAAAAAGGATGCCAATTTGCCGGCTTAACGTAAAACGCTCCGACCGTGATGAAGAATAAGATAGTGATAACCTTAAGCACTACGATCACATTATTGAATCGCGCCGATTCCTTCACACCGACTACAAGAAGCCAGGTAATTGCAGCAGTAATCAAAATTGCCAGCAGATTAAAAACCACAGGGATTCCGAACAGGACAGGATGAACTAGATGAGCTTGATAGGCAATTCCGGCTTCGGGACCCAGCGAAGAAATTCCCGATTCAGCAACAGCCTTCGCGGCGAATAATGTTGAACGATAATCCGTTGCCATCCATGCAGGAATCTGAATTCCAAAACCCGCAACCAATTGTCGAAAGTATGCCGCCCATGAAATTGCGACCGCGATATTGCCCACCGCATACTCGAGTATCAAGTCCCAGCCTATGATCCAAGCAACGAGTTCGCCGAGCGTCGCGTAACTGTATGTATAGGCGGAACCGGCAATAGGAACGAGGCTGGCAAACTCCGCATAGCAAAGAGCACAGAATCCGCACGCAACCGCGGTCAGCAATATCGAAACAGATACACCGGGACCTGCCGGTGGGATGCCGTTGCCGCCGGCTGTTGCCGATCCGAGCACGGCAAAAATTCCAGCGCCGATGATCGCACCTATGCCGAGTGCTGTAAGATCAATTGCGGTCAGACTCCGCTTAAGTTTATATTCCGGCTTCTCGCTGTCAGAGAGAATATCATTGAGCTGCTTGGTACGGAAAAGGTTCATCTAACTCTCCTCATGAGTTGTAATGTTGCAGATCCCGCATAGCGGGGATGAGTTGAAATGTAGCGACCCATAAATATAAATGCAATTGAGCCATGGCTCAACAACAACTTTGACACACTTCTTTGGACAAACCCGATTTTCATGAAAATCACTTCTTCCGAGTAGGGGCTGCTGTAATTAGATAAAAACGTTAGACAGATTGCTTTTGGGCTGAATGAAGGCTGAAACTTTCGGCAGTCATATCTCGTATATTCAAAATAAATCGGGAAGATGGTACACGCGAAAAATGCGTACTCTGTCGTGTGTGCCGGTTATGTCCTGAGGAGACCTAATAATAAACGCTTCCGGGGCATGTGTTTTTTAGATCATTAGTCCTGGAATAGATTTTCAAATATAGATGAGGAGGAGTCCAATGTTGAAAAGAGTGAGTCAACTAACCGCAATCCTGTTTGTTGTTGTGTTAATAACAGGTTGGAGTATTAACACCGGGGCTGCCAAAGGTGTCCCTGCAAACGACGACGGCATGAT
>JBAPNE010000293.1:0-30431 GCA_049278975.1 Candidatus Kryptoniota bacterium | reverse complement strand
TCGATGCACATATGAAACAAGCGATGCTGAAGAAAGAAGTAATTCGCCTCGGCACGCTGCGAATGGTAAAGGCAAAATTACTCGAGAAAGAAGTTGAGAAACGTATAACGCCGGAAGGGATGACCGCCGCTGATGAAATGCAGGTGCTCATGAGCTCCGCAAAAATGCGGAAAGAATCTATCGAGGAATTCGACAAAGCGGGCCGGAAGGATCTTGCCGACAGAGAACGCGCCGAGCTTGAGATCATCCAAGAATATCTTCCCAAACAAATGAGCCGCGACGAAGTTGTGAAATTAGTCGGCGAACTCGCGGAACAGTTGGGCGTGCAATCTCAGAAAGATTTCGCTAAATTAATGGGAGCAGCCATGAAAGAACTTCGCGGGAAAGTCGATGGAAAAATTGTACAGGAAATTGTAAAAGGGAGATTAGGTTGATAAGCAGCATCGATATTATTCTGATCATCGCGTTGATAGCGTGTGTCGTTCATGGTTTTTCAAAAGGGTTAGTTAGCAAGCTGCTTTCTCTTGCAGGACTGTTAACGGGAATTATAATCGCAGCAAAAGATTCGAAGAAGATCGCGCAGCTGGTGCAGGGTATTCTCGGCACGAGTGAAGTAGTGAGCGGAATAATCGGGATCGTTTTACTGTTCGCGCTTTTGTTTTTGATCGCAAGGCTTTTTGGGAAACTCTTCAAGAAAATATCTATTCTAAAAATCTGGGATAAGTTTGGAGGAGCAATCTTCGGGGCGCTCGAAGGAGGAGTATTACTAAGCCTGATGCTACTCTTTCTGTCTCTTTTCGACATCCCCGCGCAAGGTCCATCACTACAAAGATCTTTTATGTATATACCTTTGAAAAGTTTTGCTGGTGTCGTCTATAATACTTTCATAACTAAAACATCAACTGAAAAATACATTGATAAATTTTTCGGCTCGCCTCAAACGGGAACTCCTTCCGATAAGAAATGATCGAACGTGATCCGGAACTGATTCGGTCATTTGATAAACTTGAATTCCCGAAACTGATTTCCTTTCTGAAGACCCTCTGCCAAACCGAACTCGGGGAAAAATATTTCGATGGTGTTCCGCTGTACTTCGACAAATCTTCACTCGAAAAAGAATACCGGCTTGTCGAGCAAGCCAACTTTTTGTCAGTACAAAACGTGTTTCCGGATTTGACTGGGGCGAAGGATGTTCGTTTATTTCTTGTCCATGCTTCGAAAGAGGGAAGTGTCCTTCAGGGTAAAGAGCTTTGTGACATTGGACGTCTGCTGCATGTCGTGGAGATGACGAGAAAAAATTTATTAAAACAGAAACCGCACACTACGAATCTGGGAAACGACCTTCACGAGATTTCTGAAATCGGCTTTAGGCTTTACCCAGATTCAATTCTAGAATTCAATATAACAAGAGCGATTGACGAGGAAGGAAACGTTCGTGACGATGCGAGCAAAGATCTGCACAGAATAAGGACAGGTTTGAATCGCACGCGCGGCAATCTTAGGAAGAAAATTATTTCTATTGCGCGTTCGTTGTCCGAAATGGAGTATTCTGAGGAAGATATTTTTACACAGCGAGATGGACGTTTGGTTTTGCCAGTAAAGGCTGAATTCAAGAAACAGATTCCCGGATTGATTCATGGATCGAGCGCCACAGGGCAAACTGTTTTTATCGAGCCGTCTGAAGCGGTTGACTTGAACAACGAAGTCATTTCGCTCCAATTCGATGAGCAAAGAGAAGTTGAGAAGATACTCCGCGATCTCACCGATAGAATCCGCGAAGCTGTTCCACAACTCCTTCAGGATGTCGATGTGATCGCATATTTGGACAGTCTTTCCGCAAGGGCAAACTATGCGATTCGCTTGACTGCCATGGTGCCCGCCGTTGGTACTGTAAAAGTCCCGCGACTCGTGAAAGCTCGCCATCCATTGTTGGTAATAAAGTCAGGCCGAGACAAGGTAACTCCGATTGACATGTTTTTGGACGACGCGATTCACATCGTTGTCATCAGTGGTCCCAATTCCGGGGGGAAAACAGTAACTTTGAAAATGATAGGTTTGTTTGTCCTTTGCAACCTTGCGGCGATTCCTCTGACGGCGGACCCTGGCACGGAGCTTCCTATTTATGAAAAGGTTTTTACTGAGATCGGCGACGAACAATCTATTGAAAATGATCTCAGCACATTTACTTCTCGCATAAAACATTTCGTTTCAATAATCGACAGCTCTGATGATAAATCTTTAATCCTCGTCGATGAATTCGGTGAAGAAACTGAACCGGCTGAAGGAGCCGCACTCGCTTCGGCGATGTTAGAAGAACTGCGCGACAGAAATTCCATGTCGTTTGTTACGACGCACAACTCGGGATTGAAAGTCTTCGCTAGCGATGCGCCGGGTATGATGAACGCCGCAATGGAATTCGACCAAAGAACCCTGACTCCTACTTACAAACTTGTTCTCGGTAGGCCAGGCTCAAGCTATGCATTTGAGATTGCACAGAGAACCGGGATAGGTCAAAGCATTGTCGACCGCGCAAGAAAATATGTGGGTGAAGGAAGAGACAAACTTGAGAACTTGCTCCTGAGAGTCGAACAACTTGAGAATGAATTGCGCGACAGGGTCATGGAAATAAAGAAAGAGCAAGAGCTTGCCGAAACGATGAGACAGGAGTATGAGAAAAAAGTTTTTTCAGCAAAGAAAGAAGCCTCGGAAATTAAAAGCAAGGCGGTCGGTGAAGCGGGGAAGATCATCGCAGAGCTAAATAAGAAAATAGAAAATATGATTCGTGAAATTCGCGAATCGAATGCGGATAAGGAGACTATAAAACAGGCTCATATCCGTGTTGACGAGATGAAGCAACAAATTGCGAAGATGCGGGACTCCGAAAGAGCGCAGCAGCCGATAAGTTTTGTCGTCGGCGATTCTGTCTCGGTTCGAGGAACGCTTCTTTTCGGTGAAGTGATTGAGAAGTCGAACGAGAAGGGTGAACTTCTTGTTGAAGTAAACGGCTTGAAGATGCGCGTTCATGAAAGCGAGCTTCAGGAAACAACTAAAGGTAATGTTAGAAAAACTGCGGCGACCATCGAAGTGCAATCCGGTATTACAACGAAAGTGGATATTCGGGGAATGAGGCCATATGAGATTCAAACTTCCGTCGAAAAATTTTTGGATGAAGCATACCTAGGAGGGTTAAAGCAAGTTGAGATAATCCATGGCACAGGAACCGGTTCATTGAAACGAGCCGTTGAGCAGTTGCTAAAGATTCATCCTTTTGTGATTTCGTTTCGTGCCGGTGAACTTGGTGAAGGGGGACAAGGAGTCACGATCGCGGAGTTGAAGCCGGAGTAAACTGTGAACGCAAACTCGCCTGTGTAGTTTTCGATGAGTTATCACAAAAAAGAAATCAATAAAATCCTTGTCGCTAACCGTGGTGAGATTGCATTAAGGATTATGCGGACGATAAGAGAGATGGGGAAGAAATCGGTTGCAATTTATTCCGATGTTGATGTTACCATGCCATTTGTCCGATATGCAGATGAGGCTTTCCCGTTAAACGGAAATGAGGCTCGCGATACTTATTTGAACATCGAGAAAATTATTTCTGCCGCTCGAGAAGCGAATGCAGAGGCAATTCATTCGGGGTACGGGTTCTTGTCGGAGAATCCGCAATTTGCTCAAGAAGTTGAAAAGGAGAAAATGGTTTTCATCGGTCCTGGCTATGAAGCTATCAAATCGATGGGCAATAAAACAGAGGCGAGGAAATTAGTGAACAGCCATGGCGTGCCTATTGTGCCAGGAACTCAAGAACCCATTCGAAATTTGAGAAGTGGAAAAGAAGCTGCTCATAAAATCGGATATCCCGTCCTCATAAAAGCAGCCGCAGGAGGTGGCGGGAAAGGAATGCGGCTCGTCAATGAGGAGAGCGAATTCGATACATGCATGCGCGCTGCACAATTGGAATCGCTTTCTGCGTTCGGTGATGATCGGGTATTTATTGAGAAATATATTGTCAATCCGCGTCACATCGAGTTCCAAATTCTTGCCGACAAATTTGGCAACCTGGTTCATCTATTCGAGCGGGAATGTTCCATCCAAAGACGGTATCAAAAAGTGATTGAAGAGACGCCTTCGGCAGCGCTTACACAGGGACTTCGCGAGGAAATGGGAAACGCTGCCATAAATGCCGCGCGGGCGTGCGGTTATGTGAACGCAGGGACAATCGAGTTTATCCTCGATGAAAAGGGAGAGTATTATTTTCTCGAAATGAACACTCGGTTGCAGGTTGAGCATCCGATTACAGAGTTGACTACAGGAATCGATATTGTAAGGGAACAGATTAAAATCGCGGAAGGAGATCCGCTGGGCTTTTCTCAAAGTGAGGTCAAGCGAAGAGGACATTCAATCGAATGCCGCATTTGCGCTGAAGATGTTTCGAATAACTTCCTGCCGGACACTGGTACATTGAAAATGCTTCGCGAACCTTCTGGTGGTGGGGTGCGCGTCGATTCCGGAGTTGAGATCGGAAACTATATCTCGGTTTATTATGATGCCATGATTGCGAAGCTTTGCGTTTGGGATGAATCAAGAGAAGGGGCGATCAAAAAAATGCTGAGAGCTTTGAATGATTACAAAATTATCGGGGTGAAGAGCACAATCCCATTTTGCAAATATGTTTTAGAAAGTGGTGATTTTAAAGAGGGGAAATATTCGACACGGTTTGTTGAGAAGAATTGGACCAGGTTCGGAGTCGAAACAGAAAGGATTGCAGAGGACAATTTGGAGCTGGCCATCATCGTTGCAGCTTCCGTGTTGAAAAACAAATCAAGTCGAATGTTGAACGGCGGTCCAACAAACAAAGACAAATCAAAGTGGCGCGACGGGAGGTTTGAAGGTTAGTGCCGGCAATTTTGATCGGGGGCAAGATGGTAAGGTTCGAGATTGAAAATGAAGGTGTTTCATTCGAGAGGAAAAAGATGAAGTACTTAATTGTAAGTGAACATGATGGTCACTTACGTGTCAAAGTCGATGACATTGTAAAAGAAATTGTCTATTCAGACGATATAGACGGCATCGAAATCTTTGCAAATGGTACTACAACGAAATTTAGAATATTTAGCGACCACGATTTGATTCTGCAGAGCCTTACGAGCGAAAAGGCGGGCCATCATCATCAATTAGAAATGAAAGCGCCGATGCCCGGCCTTGTCCTGAATATTCTTGTGAAGAAGGGAGATAACATAAGAAGTGGAGAGACGTTGGCAATTCTTGAGGCGATGAAAATGGAGAACGAGATAAGGGTACCTCAAAACGCCGAAGTTACGGACATATTGGTGAGGGCTGGCGATATCGTAGAAAAAGATCAAGTGATAGCTGTGCTGAAATAGCAAATTTTAAGAAAGTTATATTTTTGAGGAACTTTTTTCTGAATTTGGTATTGTAAGTAACATGAATCCAATTTATATTTTTTCCCGAGGTTCAAAGAGAGTATGATAGCCCGCTTACGTGATGGCGCCTCTTTAATAAGAAATTACATATTGAAGGAACGACATTGAGCAACGCGAAACTATCGAGGAAATCTCCGGTTTTCACACATAATATTTAATTTGTTTAATTACAATTGTCGAGCGATTAAATTTCTAATCAGCTGCCGCAATGACATGATAATTAATTGCATTACCCAACAAGCTGGAACATTGTTGAAAATTTTGTACCATCACGCCTCGCACCGTCATTCTAACGCACGCCGCGAAGCAGCCTTTTCCGAAAAATCCGCCCGGCAAATCACAATTTCAGAAACTTTCGGGGAGAGGAAGCGTTGATGAACAGAACTCTTTTGGAATATACACTGCGGGTTCGTGTTCCTATCCTCATATTTGTTGCACTCGTTTCACTCACGATTACATATTTCGTGTCCAGGCCTGTGAGGGAAGGCATAGGATATGCACCAACACAGCCGATAGCTTTTTCTCACAAGCTCCACGCGGGCACTATGAAAATAGATTGTGCATATTGCCACATCGGGGTTTACAGATCCAGACTTGCAGTTGTACCACCACCAAGTACTTGCATGAATTGCCACACTATCGCGATGAAAACACGACCGGAAATAATAAAACTCACTAAATATTATAACGAAGACAAACCGATACCATGGAAGCGTGTCGATAGACTTCCTGATTACGTTTACTTTAGTCACAGTTTTCATGTCAACGACGGCATAATGTGCCAGGATTGCCATGGTAACGTCCAGGACATGAATGTGGTAAAGCAAGTGTCATCATTCACCATGTCTGCGTGTTTGGATTGTCACCGCAATGCGCAAACACGCCTTTCTTATATACAGAACATCAAACCTGGCCCAACATATTGTTTTGCCTGTCACAGGTGAGAGGAATGAGGATGAAAAAGAAAACAGAGCTGAGTTGTTCCACCGATCCCGTGAGGAGAAGACTCCTTGGCTGGATGGGCATCGGGATATTGGGAACTCTCGTAATCAAGACAATCCCGTTCAAGTTTGTCTCGAAAAAAGCGACGAGAAAGAACAGGACGTACGAGAAAGTCAAAGTCTCAATAAATGATTTAGCGGTCAGACGGAACCCAAAGGTAATTTCAAATGTCTGATCCGCAAAAAGGAAATCCCCTAAAAGGTCAGTTCTACTGGAAGAGTCTGAAGCAATTTTATAATGATCCCGCTGCAGCTGAGGTAAAGGCGAATGAATTCGCAGCAGGAATTACGGATGATTTCAACCTTTCCAACTTGTCCGATATATCTCGAAGAAAATTTCTTGCGCTTCTCACCGCATCCGCCTCTTTTGCCGCGGCAAGTTGTTCGTCATATAATGATAAAGGCGAAGTAATTCCGTACAACAAAGAGCCTATTGGCGAGATACCTGGAGTCGCAAACTATTATGCTTCGACTTGTACAGGCTGCAAACATGCTTGCGGGATACTCGTGAAGACAAGGGAAGGTCGCCCCATAAAGATCAACGGAAACGACGAGCACCCCGTTAATCGGGGAAAAGTCTGCGCGCGCGGTCAGGCTTCAATTATGAATTTGTATGATCCGGAAAGAATTCGCCAGCCTCGAAAGAAAGCAGGAAGTAGCTTCTCGGACGCTTCATGGGCGGAGGCGAACGCCGCAATAATCAGTGCATTGAGTGTGGCGGCATCCCAAGGCAAAGAGATCGCGATTGTGATGGGAACTCTTCTCTCACCGACCGGAAAAGAATTGCTTAATGATTTCGCCGCTAAGTATTCAACCGTAAAGGTCTATTCATATGAGCTCTTCACAGATGTGAATAGGAACTCCGCATGGCAAAAATCTTATGGTGACGGGCATTTCCCTTTGATAAGCTGGGACAAGGCGAAACTTATCTTAGCGCTCGATGCAGATTTCTTGGGCAACGAGGGAAATGCAATTGAGCAGACGCGGCTTTTTACTGCGACGCGCAATAATCGTGACCTTAAAAACTTCAGCCGTCTCGTCGTTGCAGAGTCTGGCATGACCATTACAGGAATGAATGCTGATCTTAAGTTGAAACTCAGGCCGGAGAAACAATATGAATTTGTGATGTCGCTGCTAAATGAGCTTGTGGTCGTTCGGCAAATTTCTCGTTTCGCGCTTGATAAGGATGTGGTGGGTCGGCTGAACGGTTACTCTCTCCAAAAATTTGCAGCTCAAAACGAGATAGACTCGAAGGCAATGGAGAGCATCCTTTCATATATGACTAAATATAAGGAGTCTTCGATCGTTTATGCAGGCGACAAACTTCCTGAGGACGTACATATCGCCGTGAATCTTCTCAATGAGGTTCTCGGCAGCACCGCGCTTTACAGAACGGACCAAGCAAGCATAAACCTCCTGCCTTATTCTTCGCTGCAAGAATGGGAAGAGCTTGTTGCTGGAATGAATTCAGGTAAAGTTGGAGTTGTAGTCCAATACAATATCAATCCCGTGTACCACCTTCCAGTTGACCTTGGCTATGCAGGAGCATTAGGAAAAGTGGATACCGTTGTTACGCTTACACAATCCGAAAATGAATCATCAGCGGCCAGTCATTGGGTTCTTCCGTCAACACATGATCTTGAGTCGTGGAACGATTTTAAGACAAGGACGGGAATCATCAGCCTCCAGCAGCCCGTAATTTATCCGCTCTTCCAGTCGCGGCAAAAGGAAGCGATTATCTTAACGTGGATTGCGGAGAATGAAAGTGCGTACCACGACACAGTTTATCACGATTACTTGATGAATCGGTGGAACAAAGAAATTTATCTTTCGATGAAGGTCGCGGTCGATTTCAATACATTCTGGTACAGTGCACTCCATGATGGTGTCCTCAAGCTCGATGAAAGTCTTGAAGGCACACAGCAATTCAAAACCGAAGCTTTTACATCGCTCGTTCCAGGTGGAAACTTCAGCGGGGGTTATTCGATTGTTTTGACCGAGAGTTACATGCTCGGTGATGGACGGTTTGCAAACAACGGATGGTTGCAGGAGCTTCCGCACCCTGTGACAAAAGTTGTGTGGGACAACTATGCAGCTCTTTCGCCAGAAACTGCAAAAGAACTGGACGTGGATTACAATGACCGAATAGAAGTAAGGGTAGAAAATCGCGTACAGCAACTGCCGGTATTCGTCCAGCCCGGGATGGCAAACAAAGTGGTCACAATCGAACTTGGCTACGGACGCACCTCTGCCGGGACAGTCGGATCCGGAGTAGGAGTGAATGCCAACGTATTCCTTAGTAAGAATGGGCTACTGGATCGCAGGATTTTCAGCGACAGTGCGGTATCTAAGATCGAAGGGAAATACATCCTCGTCACAACCATGGAGCATAATTTCATCGATGAGTCTATGACGCGAGGAATGGAGACCAGTCGAGGAATCATCCGTGATGGTACGATTGAAGAGTACCAAAGCGATCCGGAATTTGTCAAAAAGGAACGGGCGGAATTCAAGCCGACGTCGATATACAAGAAGTTTGAATACAATGGACTCAAGTGGGCAATGTCCATCGATCTCAATAAGTGCACTGGGTGCAGCGCATGTGTAATCTCGTGCAATGTCGAGAACAACATTCCGATCGTTGGGAAGGAACAGGTTGCAGTAAGCCGTGAGATGCAATGGTTGCGGATTGACCGATACTATTCTGGTTCGCCGGTCGAGCCGAAAATAAGTCTGCAGCCGATGCTGTGCCAGCAATGCGACGACGCTCCATGCGAAAATGTCTGTCCGGTTGCCGCTACAACTCACAGCCCCGAGGGCTTGAACATGATGGTTTACAACCGATGCATCGGCACAAGATACTGTTCCAACAATTGCCCGTACAAAGCTAGACGATTCAACTTCTTTAATTTCAGAAAGCACTACGAAGGCGGATATTATGAGTTGCAGCCGGCGCCGATGGTCAGCAATCCGGAAGTCACCGTTCGGACTCGCGGGGTCATGGAGAAGTGTACATTCTGTGTCCAGCGAATTGAAGAAGCGAGGCAGGAAGCGCTTCAAAACGGAAAAGCCCTGAAAGGAAGCGATGTGGTTACGGCGTGCCAGGAAGCATGTCCGGCGGAAGCGATTGTGTTTGGCGATGCAAACGATCATGACTCAGAAGTTGCAAAAATGCGCAACGATGCTCTTGGCTATTATGTGCTGGAGCAGCTCGATACAAAGCCAAACGTGACTTACTTAGCAAAGCTGAGAAATATATGATGGAGCATAGGATTGTCTGAAGCCCTAAGCGAAACGACGGAAAAAGTAATCGACTACCGGAAAGCCGCGCCTCTAATAGAAGGTAATCCGACACTGACGCATCTCGATGAATCGGTGGCAGCGCCAATGGAGAAGTTGCCCTCGAAAAAATATTTCGCAGCCCTTGCTGTTACGCTGACGATGCTTCTTATCGGGGTTATTGCGCTCGGCTACACATTCTATTATGGAATCGGCATGTGGGGGAACAATGTGCCCGTTGCATGGGGATTCGCGATTACGAATTTCGTTTTCTGGATCGGGATTGGACATGCTGGTACACTAATCTCTGCGATCCTTTTTCTTTTCAGACAGAGGTGGAGAACGGCTATCGCACGAACCGCCGAAGCGATGACAATCTTTGCCGTGATGTGCGCTGGATTATTTCCCCTGATACATCTCGGTAGACCATGGTATGCCGGTTTCATCTTCCCGGTTCCGAACCAGCATGGCCTGTGGATAAACTTCAATTCGCCGTTGGTGTGGGATGTGTTTGCGGTCTCGACATACTTCACGGTTTCGTTAATGTTCTGGTACATCGGACTGATCCCTGACCTCGCAACTATGCGCGATCGAACAACTGGAAAAATAAAGAAGACCATTTACTCGATTTTCAGTTTAGGCTGGAGATTTTCGAATCGCCACTGGCAGCATTACGAAAAAGTTTATGTGATACTTGCCGGACTTGCTACACCGCTCGTTCTTTCGGTTCACAGCATCGTAAGTTTCGATTTTGCAGTCTCGATTTTGCCGGGGTGGCACACGACGATTTTCCCGCCGTATTTCGTCGCGGGTGCAATATTCTCAGGCTTCGGAATGGTGTTGACAGTCCTCATTATTGTGAGAAAAGTCTTCAACTTAGAATATATAATTACGAAGGATCATCTCGACAAGATGGCAAAGGTCACATTGCTTGTCAGCATGATGGTTGCTTACGCGTATCTGCTTGAGCCGTTTATAGCATGGTACAGCGGCGATTCGGTCGATTGGTACCTCGTGATCGCCCGTGCGACCGGCCATTTCGCTTTCGGCTTTTGGGTCATGACGACTTGCAACGTTTTTGTGCCGCAACTTCTATGGTTTAGAAAGATTAGGAGATCGGTTCCGATTTTGTTTATCATTTCACTTCTCATAAATGTCGGCATGTGGCTCGAACGATACATTATTATCGTAACGTCTCTTTACAGAGATTTCTTGCCTTCATCATGGCACGTCTATGCGCCGACAATCTATGATTTTGGAATTCTTATCGGAAGCTTTGGTTTATTCTTCACACTTGTTTTGCTTTTTGCGAGGACGCTGCCTGTTATTTCAATGTCTGAAATCAAAGGTGTAACTGAGGCTGCACATCCTGTTCACAAGGTCGGAGGTAGCCATGGCTGATCAGCAACTTTATGGAATAACAGCCCTCTTCGATAGTCCCGAGAAAGTGCTCGTCGCATCAAAGGCAGTGACAGACGAAGGCTACAAGAATTTTGACACCTATACTCCTTATCTGCTGCATGGTCTTGACAATGTCATGAAGTTGAAGCGTTCATACATTGGTATCGTGACTCTGGTAATGGGCATGATCGGGGTGGTCTCCCTTGTGCTCTTCACATGGTGGACAAACTCGGTTGATTTTCCTCTTGTCATCGGCGGAAAACCGTACTTTGCGTGGCCAGATTATGTACCAATTATGTTCGAGATGGGTGTACTTTTCGGTGCGGTGTCAACGGTGATAGCGCTACTGGCGGTTTGGCTTGAACTTCCGAGAAACAGCCATCCGCTCCATGATACGGATTTCATTCGAAGGATTTCAGACGACCGGTTCGGAATCTGCATCGAGGCAAAGGATCCGAAGTTTGACAAAAGTCGGACTCTCAATTTCCTTCAGGGTTTAAGCGCGGAGAAAGTTGAAATTGCATATTATGAGAAGCAGGAATTTTCGCTCAAGCAATTGGCCCTGGATCCGAAATTTATCGCCGCCATTGTCGTTGTTGCCGTCGGCACATCGATGCTGACGTATTTTCTGTTCAACCAGGTGGAGCAAATCCGTCCATGGAGTTCGTTAAATGAGCAGGAGAAAGTTCTTCCTGAAACGCAGAGTGCATTTTATCCGGATGGATTTGCGATGAGACCTCCGGTAGAAGGAACAGTGGCACGCAGTCAAATGCCATATGAATTTACCAACAACATGGTCTCAGCGGAGAAATACATGAAGAATCCGGTGCTGCCGTCTAAGCATGTTATGGAAGTCGGTCAAAGAGATTTCAATACATACTGCAGCCCGTGCCATGGCTACTTTGCCGATGGTGACAGCAGGCTGCAAGGACAATTCCCAAGCCCGCCGAGTTTGCACACGGACAGCTTGCGAATCGCACCAGATGGATTTTATTATGACGTCATAACGAACGGATTCCAGGGAATAATGCCTTCCTACTCGCGGCAAATTCCGCGCGACGAACGCTGGGCAATAATATGGTACATCCGCGCCCTTCAAGGAACGCTGCGTGCGGAGGTGGCTGTAAAGAAATGAGTATAATGGAACACATCTCAAACGACGAATACCCGGTCGGCGTTGAAAAACTTAGAAAGCTTCCGGAGTCGTATTCAAGAACATCATGGAGCATATTAATCGTCGGAGTTATTCTAACCTTGATTTCATTTGCTGTCGATATGCAGCATGCCTCCTTTGGATTGATCATGACGCTGACGTTTGTAGCGACCATCGGCGTTGGTGCTCTCTTCTGGGTTGGAATAGAATACGTGAGCTCTGCAGTCTGGAGCACTGCGCTCCGAAGGCCGTTCGAATTTTTGTCGGGAGTGATTCCATTCTTGATAATTCTTGCGCTTCCGCTTCTTTTTAACATGCACGGGATTTTTGAATGGACTCACAGGGGATTGTTCAAATCCGATCCGACCATGCTCATCAAGGCTCCGTATCTTAACATCCCGTTTTTCATCGTCCGAACAATCATTGTGTTTGCTTCGTGGTGGCTGTTTTATGCACTGATAATTCGCAATTCGAAAACTCAGGATGCCACGCGTGATCAAAATCTGACGCGGAAGAATGTCAAGCTGTCGGCGGCATTTATGCCGATCTTCGGAATTACATTGACGGTTTTCGCAATTGATTGGCTGATGAGTCTCACTCCCGATTGGTTCTCCACGGTCTTCGGTGTTTATATTTTTTCCGGTGCGGTGCTTGCGGCCATGGCATTTGCGACTTTATTGATCGTAAAGCTGAATGAGAAAAATCTGTTTCCTGTGAAACTTACGCCCGATCATTATTACAATCTCGGAGCTTTCCTTTTTGCCTTCGTAAATTTCTGGGCATATATAGGATTCAGCCAGTTTATGCTGCAGTGGTACGGCAATCTCCGTGATGAAACATCATGGTACATTCCGCGAATGCACGGAAGCTGGGCGACGGTTTCGATCATACTTGTTTTAGTCCAATTTGTGATTCCTTTTTTCTTCTTGATCACGAAACCTGCAAAGATGGATCCTCGAAGGCTGGTTTTTATTTCAATCTGGCTTCTGGCTGCGCATGCGATAGACATTTACTGGATGGTGATGCCGGTGTACAAGTCAGCGGGAGCCACATTTGGAATTAGTGAGATTGCATACTTGTTTTTATCGACGGGAATGATCCTTGCGGTGTTTGTTTACAAAGCGAAGCGCAGCAACATGGTTCCGGTTGGCGACCCAAAGCTGCAGCGCGGACTTGAGTTTCACATTTGAGCAAGGCGCATAAAGATTTATGAAAAGCGAAGAACAGAATTCGAACACCGAAAAAGAATCGGTCTTCGTGAGAAAAGTTTGGCTGTCGCCGATATTCTATGTTTACTTCCTGAGCGTCCTGCTCGCACTCGGGATGCTGTACATCCACCGTGAAAATATGATTAACAGAAATTCAATTCCGCGGGATATGGCCGTTGACTCGATTTATGATTCACCCATAAAAGAGAATGTGCTGTCATCTGAGAAAACATTTGAAAGAATTGATTTGTCGACTGTTCTTAACCCGACGAAATCGCAAATGACAAGAGGATCTCAGCTTTTCAAATTTAATTGCTCATCATGCCATGGTATTGATGGAAAGGGTGATGGTCCAGCCTCCGCAAGTTTGAATCCTAAACCGCGAGATTACGGAGCGACGACAGGATGGGTCAACGGACGGCTTCTCTCCGATATGTTCAAGACAGTATCAGAAGGGATTCCAAAAAGCGCCATGGTCTCTTTTGCGGGAGTCCTTTCGATAAGCGACAGACTTGACATTATAGATTATATAAGATCTAATTTCGGGACTTTCCCTAAAGACGATCCTGAGCAGCTCGAAACGATGGAGAAAAAGTACAATTTTGAAGAGGTGGGTGGGAAATTCGCTTTCCCTGAAGAAATTCCCGTCTCGGAAGCAATGAAACAAATTGAAGAGGAGGGAATTAATTCTGCAAAAAACATTTCTTCAATAATGTCGGAAATTTCCCAGCATCCGGCCGATCAAGGCAGTTTGATTTTTAAAAACGTAACGATCGATGAGAACCGTGCACTGACGATGCTTGATGTTTCAGATTTCTGGACCAAAAACGAATCTGATTTTGTTATGTTAGTCACAGCAGACGAAGTTCAAAACGGATTCGATCCTATAGTGGCACAATTAAGCGCTCAAGATTGGATCACACTTTATAATTATTTGAAGGATTTGTTTTCGATGAAAAACTCTAGAGATAAAAATGGCTAATCGAAAACTCCACGTTGGGAACATATATATATTATATACAATCATATCAGCGTTGGCGATTTTATTGTCGACTCTTCCATTTCTCTCTTCGAATGCTATTGCTGATGAAGCTGCAAATGCAAATCATGTCAAAGTCGGCATTGACGAAAAACTTGGCCAAAAGATTCCGCTTGATCTGAGCTTCAAAGATGAAAATGGGAATCCAATTACTCTTCGCCAAGTCTCGGACGGCAAGCCGCTCATTATCGATATGGCTTACTTCACTTGTCCGGGAATTTGCGACAATGTTCTTGCAGGTTTGACGGATGTGCTTGACAGAGTTGATGCTGCACCGGGCAAAGACTTTAATGTTGTCACAATAAGCTTCGACCCGGATGATAACCCGACAATTGCGACGGAGAAGAAGGAGCAGTATTGGGGACTATTGAGGCGGCCTTTTCCTGCAAACGATTGGAGATTCCTTACTGGCGACAGCGCAACGATCCATAAGTTAACTAATGCGATTGGATTTTATTTTATGCGGGATAAGTATCAAAAGTTTACTCACCCGACGGCATTAATAATTATCGGGGAGAAGGGAAAAATCACGAGATACATTTACGGGACGACATACGTACCGATGGATTTGAAGATGGCGTTGATGGAAGCTCAAACTGGAAAGACAGCGCAGATAATCAGTGCCGCACTCGCTGTCTGTTTTAGCCGCGATCCATCTGGAAACAATTTTGCGTTCGATGTAACACGTGTTGTCGGCGTTGCAACTTTAGTTTTCATAGGCGGATTCATCGTGTTCCTTAGATCCACTAAGAAGATCGGAAAGCAGAGGAAGTTAAGTTAATGGCAGATGTAGCGTTAAGGCCCGAAGAATTAGGCCAGAATTATTTACACATTGAGGGGAAACGGGGCGGTATTTTATCCTGGATATTCTCAACAGATCACAAACGAATCGGGATACTCTATCTGATCTCCCTTTTTTCTTTCTTTAGCGTTGGCGTTCTTCTCGGTGTTCTGATGAGGCTTGAGATGCTTCAGCCCGGAGGGAAGCTATTCAGTCCGCAGGATTACAACGCACTGTTTACACTGCACGGCGTAATTATGATTTTCCTTTTCGTAATTCCCGGAATTCCGGCGACTCTAGGTAATTTCTTTTTGCCAATTCAGATCGGTGCAAAGGATGTCGCATTCCCGCGGCTCAATCTCCTGTCATGGTGGCTCTATGTGACCGGAGCTATCGTAATTCTGCTCTCTCTATTTCAGCACGGGCTACCCGACACTGGCTGGACGTTTTACATTCCTTACAGTGTGAGGACAGGAACCGACGTAACCATGGCGGTGTTCGGAGTATTCATACTCGGCTTTTCATCGATACTAACCGGGCTGAATTTCCTTACTACGATTCATCGTTTGAGAGCGCCCGGCATGACATGGTTTAAGATGCCGCTGTTTGTGTGGTCACTATATGCGACAGCTTGGATTCAGGTAATTGCGACTCCGGTTCTTGCGATCACTTTGTTGCTCATCATCGTCGAGAGGGTATTCAGTGTCGGAATTTTCGATCCGTCGAAGGGTGGCGATCCTGTCCTGTACCAGCATTTGTTTTGGATTTATTCTCACCCGGCGGTTTACATTATGATTCTTCCGCCGATGGGTGTCGTCTCTGAGATAATCACAACATTCTCGCACCGGACCATATTCGGTTACAAGATGGTCGCTATGTCAAGCCTTGCCATTGCATTCATCGGCTATCTTGTCTGGGGACACCATATGTTTGTCGCCGGGATGACGAATACAGGTGATTTCGTTTTTTCGTTTTTAACTTTTCTTGTTGCCATTCCGAGCGGAATAAAAATATTCAATTGGATTGCCACGATGTACAAAGGCTCAATTGATCTTCAGCCGCCGTTCTTGTATGTGATGGCTTTTGTTTTCCTTTTCTCGATAGGCGGACTTACCGGTTTGGTGCTCGGTTCGCTTGCGACAGATATGCATGTGACCGCAACATATTTTGTCGTCGGGCATTTCCATTACATAATCTTCGGCGGAGGAGTATTCATATTTTTCGGCGCACTTCATTACTGGCTTCCGAAAATGTTCGGGAGAATGTATAATATAAAAATTGCCAATTGGGCACTTGCAATACTTTTCGTAGGATTCAATATGTTGTACTTCCCGATGCTTTTGCTCGGATATGAAGGAATGCCGAGAAGATATTTTACATATCTACCCCAGTACGAGACGTTGCAGAGAATTTCAGTTGTTGGGTCATGGATACTTGTTGTAGGGTTGGTAATTATGTTGTGGAATCTGATAAGGGGAAGTTTTAAGGGCGAAAAGGCCGGTGACAATCCATGGGGCGGTACAACTTTAGAGTGGTCCACTTCATCGCCCCCGCCGCCAGAAAATTTTGAGACCATTCCTGTCGTTACTCATGAACCATATTATCACCCGGAGGCAGAAGGTTGAGCCAGACTTTGGAGCCAGTCGAAACCGTAGCGCACGAGTCTCGTCATAGAGATGATGAAAGCGCAAAAGTTGGGATGTGGTTATTTCTCTTAACTGAGCTATTGCTTTTCGCAGGTTTGTTCCTCGTGTATTCCGTCTATCGATATTTTCATACGGAAGACTTTCAGAGGGCGGGTCTCGAGATGCATACCCTTCTCGGGACTTTGAATACAATGGTTCTATTGACGAGCAGCTTGACGATGGTTTTGTCTATTGCAGCCCTTCAAAGAGGGAAGAAATGGCTTTCGATAACTTTCTTAAGTTCAACAATTCTGATGGGTTTTGTGTTTTTAGTGGTAAAATACTTCGAGTGGTCATCGGAGATTTTAAACGGAATCTATCCGGGTTCTGCAGTGCTATTGAATCGCAGCAATGGAGAAATTCTTTTCTTCGGCCTCTACTATACGATGACAGGGTTGCACGGTCTCCATGTGATTGCTGGAATGGCGGTACTAAGTTTCATGCTTGTATTTATTCTACGGAATAAAATCACAAAAAATGATTATATAAAGCTTGAGAACGCGGGACTGTACTGGCACTTAGTCGATATAATCTGGATTTTCCTTTTCCCATTATTTTATTTGATCAATTGATATATCACGAGAAACGTTTAAGTTGAATTCATGCAAGAAAATATTTGAGGATTGATTCATGGAAGCACATGAAATGAAAAAGCAAATTCATCAAATCGGCTATGGTACATATATACTCGTCTGGCTTGCGTTGATTGCACTGACGGCGACCACCGCCGTGGTCTCGGGGGTTAATCTTGCCGCATTCACCATCGTGGTCGCGCTCCTGATAGCTCTGACAAAGGCATCTCTCGTCGTGAATATTTTCATGCACATAAAGTTTGAAGATAAGATTTTCAAAGTGTTCCTCGGTATAGCAGGGTTTACTCTTTTCGTGATATTCTCCCTGACTTTTTCAGATGTATTTTTCCGGAGGTAGAGTTTAGATGTTACCTAATGCACAGAACCACGCGCGCGCTGTCGATGACATAATGCGGTTCATAGTCGTGACGGACGTAATTCTTCTCGTGCTTGTCATGGGCGCGATGCTCCTGTTCGTTTTCAAATACAATAAGAAGCGGCACCCGCGCGCGGTAAATATTCACGGAAACGTCCCGCTCGAAATTATCTGGACGGTAATTCCTGTGGGATTGGTCATGGTCATGTTTTATTTAGGATGGCAGGGATTCCTTCAAACACTCATCGTACCAAAGGGCGCGATGCCGGTAAAAGTGATTGGAAGGCAGTGGAACTGGAGCTTCCAATATGAGAACGGCAAACAGTCAGACACTCTTTATTTGCCGCAGGGCAGACCCGTGAAATTTTTGATTACATCACTGGATGTCATACACGGCTTTTATATACCGGCATTTCGTGAGAAGCTGGATGCGTTGCCGGGAAGGGTGCGAGAAATGGTACTATACCCCGAGGACCTCGGAACGTACGAAGTCACGTGCAGTATGTATTGTGGATTAAACCATGCTTTGATGGCGACGAAGATGATCGTTGTACCACCTCATGTTTTTGAAGAATGGGTGAAGGCAGGGATTTCGCCTCCAAAGGTTGCGATTGCCGACACTACAAAGAATAATGGATTGTAGAACATTTCATTGCGAGAAACAAAGTGACGAATCGATATCATATTTTTACCGAAATAAATTTTCCGTGCTTCAGATCATGAGACAGGTGCATTCAAACGTTAATACATTCACGACGACCACTATCGGTCAGGAGCACGGCTTTGTTGAATTGTCGGGTGCAATTCTCGAGTTAATAAAGATCAGGATAACATTCTTCGTAGGGATGTCCGCAATATTTGGTTATCTCATCGCGACAACCGGCATTTCTTTGGAGATGATACTTCCGGTCGTCGGAATATTTTTACTTTCGTGTGCATCGGCGGCTATGAATCATTTCCAGGAGAGGAAGACCGACGCGCTGATGCACCGGACACAAAAGCGGCCGCTTCCATCGGGAATAATTCAACCGGGGAGTGTTCTCGCAATCATCATGGCTCTCGCATCGATCGGTTCCTTTCTCATATTGGAATTCGGTAACCTTCAGGCTCTCATTCTATCATGGCTGGCTTTTTTATCATACAACGTTGTTTATACCCCTTTAAAGAAAGTTACACCGTTTGCAGTTATTCCCGGTTCCTTCGTCGGCGCGTTTCCTGTCATGGCAGGATGGGCGGCTGCGGGTGGAAATATTTTTGACCCAAAATTGATTGCAATCTCTACGTTCTTTTTCATTTGGCAGATTCCTCATTTCTGGCTGTTGATGGATATTTACGATGTCGACTATCGACGCGCAGGCTTTCCGACTCTCATCAACCGTCTAGGAGAAAGAAAATCTTCCATATTGAATTTTTCTCTCATTGCTGTCCTGCCGTGGTGTTCAGCATTTTTTATCTCGACGGAAATTGTGCACAACATTTTTGTTTACGCGGCGATGATGGTTCTGGGAGCTTGGCTGGTAATTAGTACCCTTTCGATTCTTCGAAAGAGAGGCGACAGGTTGGCGAACAAAGCTGCATTCATGAAGATAAACGTCTATGTTCTTGCGGTTACTCTTGTTGTGATGATAGACAAAGTGATAAATCTTATTTGAGGATGGAGCTTCTAAGAATGATAAAATCTAAAGGGAAAGCTGTGAATGCTCCATGGTCTCTGTACGAAAATTACCATCTCCTGGAAGGATTGCTGTAAATGAATTTTCTCGATAGACTTGTGATACCTGAATCACATGAACACCTGACCTTACTCAAGTATCTGCTCGTACTCGTCAACGTTCTCTTCATTACATATTCAAGTATTGCATTGATAGCATCGACGGTCGCGGCATTTCTCGATGCACGAGGAAGAAAGCATGGCGAGAAAATATATTCGCGATTCGCCGGAAATCTCATGGACCTCGCAACTCCAAACCGCGGTGCAATTGTCGCGCTGGTTGTCATCCCTCTTATCACGGCGGTTCTCATTTATGCGCAAATTTTTCGCGGGATGAGCGTTGGAATCACCGGATACACAGTTCTAGCTTCATGCTTTTATTTTTTCGGTTTCTATTTTCTTTACGCCTATAAGAAATCCTTCCACCTCGATGTGATTTACAAAACTTTTCAACGGCTTGCCGAGTCTTCGGAAGTTGACAGCGGAGTGGCGTCGGAGGTGGAATCGTACGAACATACGATTACCAATACGAGGATGAAATTCGGCAGGCGGGGAGCAATCTTACTCTGGATAGGTACATGGATATTCCTCGGAGCGAGCAGTCTTGCGTTTACTCCCGACAGATGGCAAGCTTCTTCATTCCTAATGATTTTATTTTCAGGGGATACGTTCTGGAGCATTATCAATTATATCGTCTCCGCATTCATCCTGACGAGTGCAGCTGTGATTTTCTTCTTCTTCAAGTGGGAAAACGGGATCGCTTTATTCGCGGACGAAGACTACAGGAGCCTGGTCAAAAGATACGCTCTTCCAATCGGAATTATTTCCGCGGCAATCGAGCCAGTGCTTATTCTCTTCGACATCAAAAACCTGCCGCAGACCGTGATATCGACCACGACATTCGGATTGGCAGGCGCTGCGCTTTTCGTCGCATTATTCCTGATCCATATTTTCTATTCGATGTTGAAGGATGCAAAAGTGAATTTAGGGAGCTATGCCTTCGTTGCCGGGATTCTCCTTATCTTTTTATTGGCGGCAAAGGATGAGGTTTCATTGAGGCATGCGACGGAAGTTCAGGATCAGATAATCGAACAGAGATATGCCGCTATGCTCGCGGAGCTAAACCCGAACGAAGCGGCTGTCGTGATCAGCGGCGAAGATATCTTTAACGGGAGATGTAGTGCTTGCCATAGATTTGACATCAGACTTGTCGGGCCTCCTTACAACCAGACACTTCCAAACTTTGTCGGCAAGATGGATTCGCTGGAAGACTTCATAATGAGCCCGCGTCAGGTTGTACCGGGCTACCCGCCGATGCCTGCCCAGGGGTTAAAGCCTGCCGAAGTAAAAGCTGTGGCGGAATATATCATGGGAATCTATTTGAAGTCGCATCCGCAGGACACGCTTAGGATGATTGGGAAGAAGCCCGTCTAAGTTTTTTCCAGAGAATAAAACATGACCATAATCACCGATGAATACATGAAGCAGATGCTCTCGACGACGAAGAATTATTGCGTCCTCATTCTGAAACCCGGGCCGAACAGGAACAAACCGGGAGCTGAAAAAATTATCTGGGAACATGGTCGACGCAATTTCCTGCTGCGCGCCGATGGAAAATTATCTATCGTTTGTCCGGTAAGCGGCGGAAGGGAATTAGCCGGCATCGGGATTTTTAATGCGAGTGTAGACGAAACGAAGAAGATAATGGACGACGATCCGGCAGTGAAAGAGAAAATTCTCGTCTATGACGTGTATTCTTGTCGGGGTTTTCCGGGAGACAGCCTGCCGGAGTAAACCGGCGAAGAGGATGGTACACTTCGAGTGGGTTTACAAATAGTCGGGGGAAGTCTCCGAAGGACGTATTTGATTTTATTCCAAGATTAATCAAATTCAATTGGAAACGAGATGTACATGGTTGTTAAAAGAGATGCCCACGTCATGCCCGAATAAATTTATGCTGCTTAACAATTTATACTATATGGTATGCGGCATGCCGCGAGGCGACATCGGGAATCTATATTCAGGGAGCGCTTGGATTCTCGCTTTGAGCACGCGAGAATGACAAAGAGAGGTTGGACATTTTTTGTACCACCATCGCAGGAACATAAGGGAAAATCCGTAGGAATCAGTTTAAAGGAGCGCGCCACGACGTGATTCCTGTGGACGTTAGGCGCAACAACGTGCGCCACATGATTTACAAAGGACTTCATTGAAAGGGAGAAACAATGCATAGAACCATTAACAAGAATGAGACGCTCGCACTCTTGTCGGGCGTAAGTGTCGTAATTGTTTTGTTGATACCCATGTTTTATCCAATCCCCCTGTTGGCAAAGTTGGTCACCGTCCTTGTTGCGGCGTACGTCGTCTACCTGACATTGAGACTGGTCTGGATTATGGCGGAGCCGACAGACGCATCCGTCTCCCTCAAACCGCGAGCAAGTACGGCGCAGCTCAGGGGCTTATGTCCCATCTGCGGGAAGAACCAGCGGGGTCATAAGACGTTGACAGTCGGTTACCGCAAACCAACACAGATGGCTCTTCACCTCGGCGGAATTGACCCCTTGATGTTGGGTGAAGGCTTGGTGGATGACGTCCACTTGTTCGTGCAAATCTGTGAGCGATGTGCGAGACGGATTGGATACATTTCCAAGCTTGGGTTTCTTGCGCCGGTTGGTTTGGACAGAAGCTTTAGAGTCTTGCGACGCAAGCCTGGATACCTAAGAGGCCTGCGACACCCGTTCGAGCTATCCAATATCAAGACTGCAAATTAGGATGGGAGGTCTATCATGGAACAGGTGTCGCGTTCGCTTCATCCCGTTTTGCCTTATCGTGGATGCCAAGCAACCTTTATAGCGGCAGGCAGGGAGTTAGTCGATTTTGCATATTTACTTAAGCAAGAGCATCTTCTTCATTTCATGGTACGTGCCAGCTTGTAGCATGTAGAAGTACACTCCGCTCAGCAAGTTGTTACCGTTGAAAGCGGCTGAGTGTTCACCTGCGTTTTGACGTTCAGCGACCAACGTTTTCATTTCCCTTCCGAGCACATCATAGACTTTCAAGGAGACCATGGCACTCACCGGCAAAGAATAAGCTATAACCGTTGATGGGTTGAACGGATTTGGATAGTTCTGCTTCAGGGCAAACTCCGAGGGAGGGTCGCTTGAGAGGGGCTGGACTGCGGTGATTATCTCCGATAGCGCGCGCCTCCAGACTCCGGTGACACCCATGCCGGCAAAAATGTTGGAGCTGTCCACAATGAGAGAGGTGATACCCGTTTGCGTCAATCCTGAATCAACAACAGTCCATGTTGCTCCGTTGTCGGTAGAAAGGTGCACTCCGCCAGCCGCCCCCGCAAAAAGATCAGCTCCGGAAACGGCGAGGGCATAGACCCAGTTGTAACCGAAGTTGGTACTCGGTTGAATCCAGTTAGTACCATTGTTGGTTGAACGAAAGACACCGAGGATCTCATCCCCCACATATAGATTCGAACCACTCACTCCGAGCGCACTGACATACAGTGGTCCACCTGAACCGGCTGCACTCCAGTTAGCGCCGTCGTTGCTTGAAATGTATAATCCATTGCCAACTGTTCCGGCAAAAAGATTCGTGCCACTGACGACGAGAGACGAGATGCCACCCGTTTGAATCAATCCAGTATCAACTTGGCTCCAGTTGCCTCCATTGTTTGACGAGAGGAATACGCCGCCGTAGGTCCCGACAAATAGGTCGCTTCCCAAAACAGCAAAGGAAGAAACGTAGTAGTTTCCCAGCCCGGTGTTTGCAGCGGTCCAGTTTGCTCCATTGTTGCTTGACCGATAAACGCCGCTGCCGTTAGTGCCGGCAAAAATAGTGGTCCCGGCAAAGATAAGGGCATCAACACCAACGTCCAGTCCTGAGCTCTTTGATGTCCAGTTTGCGCCGTTATCAGTCGTGACATAGACCCCACTCGCGGTTCCCGCAAGTAGAATGGTATCGCGCGCAGCAAGACAATTGACGTACCCGAGGGCTCCTCCGTTGGTTTCTATCCATTGAGCAATCAGCGGATTCATGTTGGCGGACACCAAAAGGACGGCTAAAGCAAATCCCAAAATGAGTTTTATGGGTGCTTTACCTTTCTTTAATCTGTATGGGGTTTGCCAGCTGATCGATCGGCAATAGTGGGTAGTGTATCTCGTTCGGACACGAGCCGATTTAGTGTCAAGCATTACCATTTTATTTCTCCTCCTGTTATGTTGATAAATAGTTCCAATGAACTATAAAATGATTTGTGTAATGACCGTTATGCGTCGCCTGCGACCATGGCTCGCACATCTAAAAAGTCATCTCAACAACGTCATCCATTTTATTTTAGTTCCGGTGACATGTCCCGGCTCGGCCCTTGGTAGTTCCATTCGTTTGCTCAGGAGATCTATTTTGAAAAGAATATTGGAATTCATATGAGATGAAATTGACAGGCTGTGTGAAGCCAATAAAACTTGAAAGGGGAGACCAGCAAACTTAAATTGAGACATGATGAGCGATCATCGCATGCATCAGGGGAGCGCGGTTTACTCTCTGTTTGTTTCAAGAATCAACATGGGAACAATTCTGTTTATTTGCGCGGAGCGTGCCCGGTCATTAATAAAAAAAATGTACTTCTAACGTGCGACACACGCTGGTAAGTAATCGATGTCCTAAAGGGTTCCAGCAGGACGCGGCAGGACTTTTTTGGGCGGACGTTAGTTGTTTTCTTTAAGAAAGACGAGGAGAATAATAAACGATGTTCGAGAATAAAGGATATTGTCCATGTTGTGATCAGAACACAATCTTTAGATCTGAAAAGGAGTGGTTAAGAGATTATTACCTTTGCTCAAATTGTGGGTGTATACCCCGTGAACATGCATTGATGAAAGTGATTGAGATGTTTTATCCGAATTGGAGAGAACTCTCAATTCATGAATCTTCACCGGTGAATAGAGGAACAAGTCTTAAATTAAGGACGGAATGTAAACGATATCTGCCGACACAATATTGGCCCGATCGTGAAGTGGGTATGACGTATGGCGGAATAATAAATGTGAATCTGGAGAAGCAGCTTTTTGAAAAAGATATGTTCGATCTTGTCATTACGCAAGATGTCTTTGAGCACCTGTATGATCCCGAATCTGCTGTGAAGGAGATATATAGAACGTTAAAGCCCAACGGCTCTCATATTTGCACTGTTCCTTTGGTGAACAAAAGCAAACCAACTGAAAAGTGGTCAATATTGAGAAATGGTGAAGTTCTTTTTCTGCATAAGCCTGAATATCATGGCAATCCTGTTGATCCGAAAGGTTCACCGGTTAGTTATCATTATGGTTATGATTTCGCATTTCTGGTCCAATCGTGGGCTAGTTTTTCTACAACAATGGCATACATAGATGATATTACATACGGGATTAGAGCAGAATATATCGAAGTAATGGTTATGAAGAAAAATGGTTGAGACGGCGCCAACAAAAAAGAGACACGACGCTTCTCTCGCTAAACGCCAGTTGATAAAGACAAGGTAGAGCAGGCTGTGATCAATGCAAATCAACCCAAGGACAAAAAATTCTTAAAGCATCTGACTTTTGAGCCATTATCAAAAGATAATTGGGATAAGTTTGTTCAACTCTTTGGGAATAAAGGTGCATGTGGAAATTGCTGGTGCATGTCGTTTCGAGTAAAGAAAAAAGATTTTGAAGCCGGCAAAGAAAATGACGGCAACAAGACGGCAATGAAAAAACTTGTTTGGGCGCACAAACCGACGGAGCTGCTTGGGTTTTATGATGGACAACCGATTGTATGGTGCGCATTTGCCCCGCGCGAGAATTATGTGAAAATTGAAAACTCGCGAGTTCATAAACGAATCGATGACAAACTCGTATGGTCAATCCCATGTTTTTTCATTTCCAAAAACTTCAGGAGACAGGGCGTTTCAGTTGAGCTCTTAAAAGCCGTCATCGATTATGCGCAGAAGAATAAAATAGAAACCATCGAAGCATACCCGGCGATTCCAACACAGAAAAAACTTCCCGACGCATTTGCCTGGATCGGATTATATAAATCTTTTGAAAGTGCCGGTTTTAAAATTGTTGACAGGACATCAAAACATAGGCCCATGGTTCGTTATTACATTGGCAAATAAAAAGGAAAAACATGGCTAAAGGAGTTAAAATAGAACTTGGTAAAATACAGGAGACTCTTTTATTACCGTTATGGGGGAGGGCCGTTGAATCGCAAAAGAAGAAACCCAGACTTATTGACAAAGTGGCTATTGAAATAATAAGCACTGTGGATTATGATTTTTCGACCATAACACAAAACATCAGCTGGGTGAGCCAGTTTGCATGGGTGGCACGGAGTCTTCATGTTGATAATGCAATCCTTGGATTTATTAAAGACTATCCAAAAGCGACAATTGTAAATATCGGCTGTGGTCTGGATACTACATTTGACCGAATAGATAACGGCCAAATTAATTTCTATGATTTGGACCTGCCAGATGTGATCGATTTACGAAAAAAATTTTTTGAGGAAAATGAAAGAAGAAAAACAATCGCTTGCTCCTTTCTCGATAACAGATGGTTTACTCAAATACAACCTGATAACGGCGTGTTTTTTATCGCAGCCGGTGTGTTTTACTATTTCGATGAGAATCAAATAAGAGATTTTTTCAAATCGATCGCCGGAGGTTTTCGCGGATGTGAAATTTTCTTTGACTCAGCTTCACCGTTGGGAGTGAAAATCGCGAATAAGAAAGTAATAAGAGACGGCGGTATGGATGAAACCGCAATCTTAAAATGGGGAATAAAGAGCGCGGGATCAATTGAAGAATGGGATGAAGGAATCCGACTAGTAAAAGAGTTTCCGATGTTTAAGGGAATGAAGAGAGGACTTACATTGAAGATGAAATATGGATTGTGGATGTCGGATTTATTAAAAATTATTTCAATGGTTCATTTGAAAATGGAATAATGAAGTGGTGTGCATTCGGAAGGATGAACATGGATGGTCGAATTATGCAACACAATTATACTCGATTTTCGATTGTATGGTTCGTGCGAACTGCTTGCAATGCACGTCGAAATGAAATGCCCAGTGCTCAATACTAAGTAACAGGAGGACAAATGAAAATTATCATCATCTTATCAATCCTGTGTATCTTTTCATTCACTTACCCCACAATCTCCACTGCCCAGACCGATGAATGGACTGTCATAACATCTGCAAAGGATACTCTGCGGTCATGTATCATAGGCACATTGGAAGGCGATGTGGTCAATTTGGTCTGTGGCAGTTCTGCAGTTCAGATTCCAGTTGACTCTTTAAGTATTTTGATCAGACATAAGGAGTCGCACTTCTGGAGCGGAGCAGGATATGGAACACTCGCTGGTATCACCGTAGGTGTAATTGTTGGGTTAGGCATTTATGAGAAACCTACTGGCCCTTGGGCCATCGATGTAGGGCGGGGTGGGGCTGCTCTGGGTGGAGGGATTCTGGGCGCGGTGGCGGGCTTTACAATTGGAGGAATCGTAGGAGCTGTTTTCGGAGGCGATGAGAAATATGATCTGTCTCAAGAGCCTACGAAGGAGAAAATTAAGATTCTCCGCGACCTTCGTGGCGAGAACCGATGATATCGATTATCAATTTTCTTACATTCGACAAGGCCATGAACATGCACAGCAATTAACAGCAACAAAAATTTAAAGTGAACCATACCGTTTACCTCAATGAATAGGAAATTTTGTAAAACTTAATTTTGCAACGTTGGCGAACTTCCCTCTACTGTTGAGGACGAGACAAGTGGGGAAATAATTTAAAATTCTTGCATTTCTGCCAAAAAATCAGCATTTTTAATTAAAGAGCGAGCCGCACTACACATGACGGGAAGAAGGTAAAACAATTAAGTGGCACGAAAAGCATCTCTCAACCGAGAAACTAAAGAGACTAAAATCTCCTGCTCGTTGAATCTTGACGGAAAAGGGAAATATGACGTCTCAACCGGCATCAAATTTCTGAATCACATGCTCGAGCTTTTCTCGAAGCACAGTCTTATCGATGTCGAACTGAAAGCAAAAGGCGACATTGACGTTGACGATCACCACACAATTGAAGATGTCGCAATCGTAATGGGAAAATGTGTCGACAAAGCGCTGGCCGACAAAGCGGGAATCAATCGTTATGGTACAGCCCATGTTCCGATGGATGACTCGCTGGCGAGATGCGTTGTCGATCTTTCGGGCCGCGGGTATTGTGTTTTCAACGCGGAATTTTCACGGGCGAAAGTCAACGATCTCTCGACGGAAATGATAGAGCATTTTTTTAAATCACTTGCGGAAAACCTGAAAGCGAATATTCACGTCGATCTTCTTTACGGAAAAAACAATCACCATCGTGCGGAGGCAATCTTCAAGTCATTTGCCCTCGCTCTCCGTGAAGCCGTTTCTTATAATCCGCGAATTGTGGGCGTGCAATCAACAAAAGGGAGATTATAGATGTTAGCTAACAAAACGATCGGCGTAATCGGAGCCGGCCATATCGGTGCCGCAGTTATCGGCGGACTCATCAAGGCTAAATTAACTTCTCCAAAAAATATTATCGCATCGAGAAGGACTGAAAGTAGTCTTGAGGAACTTGCGAAGACGTTCGGCGTCCACACAACTACGGACAATAAGAAGGTTGTTAAGTCTTCGGATATTATTGTGATTGCCGTAAAGCCGATGAGTTCGAGGGATGTCCTGAACGAAATTAAAGATGTAATTAAACCTTCACAAGTTATTATCAGCGTCATGGCCGGGATAAAAACTTCCTTTATCAATTCTTTCCTGGGAGTCGAATGCCCGGTGATAAGAACAATGCCGAATACACCTGTGCTTGTTGACGGCGGCGCAACTGCAATAAGCAAGGGAAAATTTGCCGACGAGGAGCATCTCAAAATTGCTCACACGATTTTTAAATCTGTCGGCATAGTCGAAGTTGTTCCTGAAAATTTATTGGATGCAGTGACCGGACTCAGCGGAAGTGGACCGGCGTACATCTACATGGTGATTGAAGCGATGACGGATGGCGGCGTTAAAATGGGAATACCGAGACAAATTGCCTTTCGACTCGCGGCACAAACAGTTTTCGGTTCCGCAAAACTTGTGATCGAAACAGGAAAACATCCGGCAATTCTTAAAGATGAAGTTACCACTCCGGGCGGAACGGCGATTGCGGCTGTCGCTGAACTTGAAACGCACGGATTGAGAACTATGTTAATAAATGCTGTATCGACAGCAACGGCAAGAAGCAAAGAACTAAGCAAGATTATCGAAGAGAATGACAACTGAAGCAACGCGAAGGCCAAAACTCAAGAGTCAAAAATCGGAATCGAGGATTCGGAATTATCCTAAAGTGGTGGTGGTTGACTATCGCACGAGCAATCTGCTTTCGATAATGAAAGCGCTGCAGCACGTTGGTGCCGAAGTCAAGCTTACTCAGGATGCCGAACAAATAAGGGAAGCGGACAAGCTGGTTCTTCCGGGAGTCGGATCTTTCGGGGCCGCTATGCGCAACATTGAAACGCTTGGAATAAAAGATGCGCTTGTGGATTTCGGAAAAAGCGGAAAACCGATGATGGGAATTTGCCTTGGGATGCAATTGCTTTTCAATGTGAGCTTCGAGCTTGGCATCTACGAAGGGCTTTCGCTTGTTCCCGGAGAAGTCGTGGCGTTTAGTTCAACAGTTAAAGTACCACACATGGGATGGAATCAGGTGGAATTAAAGAAGACATCAAGATTGTTCCAGGGTCTCTCTAATTTTGAATATGCTTATTTTGTCCATTCGTATTTTGTGAAGGCTGAGGCAGATTATGTTTCGGGAGTGACAGATTATGGGCTCAAGTTTCCTGCTATTATCGAGAGGGAAAATGTTTTCGGCATTCAATTCCATCCGGAAAAAAGTCAAAGTTTCGGATTGAAAATTTTAGAAAATTTCCTGAGTATTTAAATGATTCTAGTAATCCCGGCAATTGATTTACAACGCGGCAAATGTGTAAGGCTGATTAAAGGAGAAGCCGGAACAGAAAAAATATATTCCGATGATCCGGTGAAGATGGCGATAATCTGGCGCGGTGAAAATTTCAAAGCGCTCCACGTTGTTGACCTTGACGGCGCATTTCAGGGGAAGCCCTCAAATTTAAATTGCCTGAAAGCGATTGTCGAGGCTGTCGACATTCCGGTGGAGTTTGGCGGAGGACTGCGAACATACGACGATGTAAAGCAAGTGATCGATACAGGAATCTACCGCGTAATCATCGGAACTGCAGCTGTCAATGATGAAGAATTGCTTTTGAAACTCCTGCGTGATTTCGGTCCGCGAAGAATCGTTGTCGGTATCGACATGCTTGACGGGATAGTTCAAATTAGAGGCTGGAAAGATTCGGCGGGAATTTCGGCGATTGAGCTCGGCAAGAAATTGAAGACAAAGGGAGTGGTCAGAGTCGTTTATACCGATATCTCACGTGATGGTACATTGCGCGGCGTCAACGCCGAGGCGATGAAAGAGTTCGCAGTTGAAACGGGGCTTCGCGTGACGGCATCTGGCGGTGTCAGATCTTATCAGGATCTGTTGAAAATTCAAGAATTAGAACCTGTCGGGGTTGATTCGATTATCGTCGGCAAAGCATTCTACGAAAATAAATTTCCTTGCGAAGGGCTCTGGCGCATCAACGAGGCAGAATTGTCCGCAGGATCTTTCGGACAAGACCTCGGTCCCACGAGAAGAAGTTGATGTTAGCTAAA
>JBAPNE010000292.1:0-2480 GCA_049278975.1 Candidatus Kryptoniota bacterium | reverse complement strand
CTCGCAGTATTTGAGCCGTGAAGATGAAAACATGCCGATGGTCAGAGTGTTGAAATACAGCGAGCTTGGTCCGCCGCCTTCGATTACTAACCAGCAAGCGTTGCCTCAAGTGGCAGTATCAGCGCCTTTAGCAAAACCAGACGTTGGTGTGCCAGTACCTGTTCCAGACGCGCAGGTTTCGCCCGAACAAACGATTGCGACTCAGCAAGAATTGAATAAGATCGCAGGACCTGCGAATCTCGGTGGTGACTCGGGTGCAGTTGCTGTTGTTTCTGCTTCCGATTTCAAGGTCTCAAATGATGACGCTCCGCCGCCCGATTTCGTTCCCGTTGAAAAGGAACCGGAGATTGTGAAGGAAGTTAAACCGGAATACCCGGAGCTTGCTCGACGTGCAGGAATTGAGGGAAGAGTTATCGTGAAGATTTGGGTTGACAAAGACGGGAAGCCGCATAAGGCTGTCGTCCTGAAAAGCGACGCCGAGATGTTCAACCAACCTGCAGTGGATGCAGCTATGGGATATCGGTTCACTCCGGCAATTATGCATAATGGTCCAGTTGCTGTTTGGGTCGTAATACCATTTCGTTTTCAACTCCAACAGCATTAGTAGCCGGTAAATTGGACGCCGGAAGGCTGCTAAAATATTTCGCATACTTTATGTCCGCCGTCTTTTTTGTCGGCGGACTTTTTGTTATCTTTGGTGTGTTCATTCCAAGCTACGTCCCGAAGCAATTCAGGATTATGTTGGGAATTGTATTGATACTTTGGGCAATCTATCGTTTCGTGATTATCCGAACTAAATCTAAGCAGTATGAAGATGAATAGGGTTTTTTATATTCTGGCGGTCGCATTGATTTTTGTCGCTGCTTCATGCGGGTTGAAAAAACACGTGGTTCCTTCCCCGACCGAGGGGAAGCTGGACGTTTTTTGCGCGGAATCAGTTTCGCCTGCCGTCACCCAGATTGCTAACGAGTTTATGTCGCTGTATCAAAATGCACACATAAATGTTCACGTCGTTTCTACGCGCGATGCAATTGTAAAACTCTTAAATAATGAAACAACTCTTGTTGTTGCCGCGAGGCCGTTCAACCAGGGTGAACTTGATATTATTAAGAAATATAAGATTGATGTTGACACACTTCGAGTTGCGATGGACGGTATCGTGGTGATTGTGAACCATGACAATCCGATTGAAAAGCTCAGTACCGATCAATTGTGTGATGTGTTCACGGGGAAGACAACCTTGTGGAGTAAGCTCGAGAAAAATTTTGACGGTCGGATCATTCCAGCACTTGAAAGTCCGAATTCAGGGACGGTTGAATTGTTCAAAGACAGGATTTTAGGAAACGACAAATTTGGTGAAGCCTATCCGTGTACCACTATGTCAAATGTATATTCTTTTATAAGAGATAATCGGGAGGCGATAGGTCTCATCGGTGCCAACTGGCTGAGTTCTGGCCCGAATATTTTGCCGGGCAAGAAACCAACGCCGAAGCCTCTCATGGTTGCTGAAGTTGATTCGAGTGCGATCTCATACATTGATGCGAATGCATTCGGGAGTTATTATTATCCGTACCAGGCAAACATCGGACGGCGCTACTATCCTTTGACGCACCCGATTTACTTTTTTTCGACAGATTTTAATTTAGGATTAGGCGCTGGCTTCATGACGTTTGCTGCAAGCAATCAGGGCCAAAAGATTTTTCTCGATAACGGACTTGTTCCGATGACAGTTCCGGTTCACTATGTTCAACTAAATAATCAACCGCTATGAAAAAACTTGAACTTTTTGTTTTTGCAGTTTTCATAATCAACATTCTAGGAAGCGCATTTGCACAGGATAAGCTCATTATGGGCAAAAGTTTGCTGGACAAGAAAGATTGTGCCGGGGCACTGCCATACTTGACGGCCGCGTTGAAAGATGATCCGAAATCAAAGAGAGCAAATCTTTATTTGGGAGAGGCATATTTGTGTCTCGGCAATTTAGACAGTGCGGAACTATTCTTTGAAGAGTCGGTTAAGCTTGACGATGAGTCGGCGCCTGCTTACTACGGGTTAGGACAAGTTTTTTTCCAAGAAAAGAAATTCCCGGATGCAATTAAGAATTTAAATTCCGCAGCGAACTACGATCCAAAAAATGGAGACTGTTTAATAGTGCTCGGCAATTCTTATCTCGGTGCGAACTTGCCCGATTCGGCAATGCAAGCATTCTATAAAGCGAGAGACCTGGATGACAAAGACCCGCGTGCCCTCGAAGGAATTGGCGACGTTTATAGGAAGCAGAATATTTTCGACCCCGCTATCGGAAGTTATAAAGACGCGCTTGCGATTGACTCTACCAATGTCTCGATCATGCTGAAGTTGGCAAACACTTTCATGCAAAATAACGACGGTGCCGACGCTTATAAGGAATTCGTGAGTATTTCCCAGGTTGCGCCGAACAATGCAGATGCTCAGCATGAGGCAGGTGAACTTCTTTATGT
>JBAPNE010000291.1:0-11846 GCA_049278975.1 Candidatus Kryptoniota bacterium | reverse complement strand
GATGTAAGATGATTTATAAGTTGACTAACGAATTTATTAGCAAGTGCAGAAACTTCGGCAGATTTTTCTTCGTCTTTCTCTGAAAAAAGGAATAACAGATCGATGTCGGAGCTGTAATTAAGTTCATTGCCGCCAAATTTTCCGAGCGCGATGCAACTTGTCGGTGGCGGAGACACTCCCCGTTTTTCTTCGAATTCTTCGGTCGTTATTTGAAAATAAACTCTAAGAATTGTCTCTGCTAACTGGGAAATCTGTAGCGTTGTGTTTTCAAGATCGTCTCGTCCGCAAATATCTCTGGCGCATATTCGAAGGATCTCACGTTTGTAAATTCTTCTAACGTAGTCGCTCTTGTGTGTTGTGTCCTTGTAAATTGAAATCTGCCTTAAGAGTTCTTCTTTAAGTGCGGCCGGGTTAAGTTGTGATTCGATGCCAAGCGGAGAAAAAAGAAAACGAAAGTAAGACGGGTGTCTGACAAGAATGTCTGCGAGATATTCGCTCGTCGAAACGACCATTAAGAAATCTAGAAGCAATTTCTTGTCTTTGAATAAGTCGGAGAGGATTGAAGCGGAATTGACTGTCGTGGCAAGAAACCTCTCGAGATTGTTAAGTGCCATGAATTGGTCAGGCGTTTGCGACGTCGTCCTCTCGAGTTCGCCGATGAACTCGGCCGGCTCAACGGCAGCTCCCGAGGTAACAATCAGCTCAAAAACTTTTTGGAGAATATTTGATATGTCTTCTTTAGCTTTTGCGTCCACTCGATCTTAAATATTCAATTGTAAGGAATGCAAGAAATGCAGCACCAAACATCAAAGCATTTTCGTCTATCATGAATTTTGAGCTGTGAATAGGAGCGCTTGCTCCGATTTTCTTGTTGCCGGCTCCAATCCACCAGAAAGTTCCCGGCACTTTCTGCAGGAAATATGCAAAGTCTTCCGCGCCCATCACGGGGGGAAGCGTAGCCGCAGATTGTTTTCCGAAAATCTTTGCAGCCGAACTTTGAGCAAGTTCGGTTTCCTTTTCCCGGTTAACAAGAACGGGGTAGCCGCGGCTGATATCGACCTTGCATTTCCCGCCTAAACTTTTTGCTGTTTCCTCTGCTGTGCGTTTAATAAGGTCGAGCGCTTTTTTTCGCCACACCTCGTTCATGGCACGAAAAGTTCCAGCCAATTTCACCTCGTTCGGAATTACATTTGTCGTGGAGCCGCCATGAATGGAGCCGATTGTCAAAACCGAAGCGTCGAGGGGGTTTCTCATCCGGCTTATCACATTTTGCAGCGAAGTTATGATTTGTGCGGCAATCGGAATCGGATCAATTGTATTGTGAGGCGATGCGCCATGGCCTCCTTTGCCGATCACTGTGAAATAAATCTCGTCAGCAGATGCCATTAGCGGACCCGCTCTAAATCCAAACTTGCCGACGGGAATTTCAGTTGTTATATGTTGGCCAAAAATTACGTCGACTTTTGGGTCGGCAAGTACGCCATCTTTTATCATCAATGGTGCGCCGCCCGGATTTTTTTCTTCGCTGGGCTGGAAAAGAAATTTTACGGTGCCGTTCACCTCATTTTTCAACTCGGATAAGATTTTTGCTGCGCCGATCAACATAGCCATATGCGCATCGTGTCCGCAAGCATGCATCTTCCCTGGATTTTTGCTGGCGAATGAAACGCCGCTATCCTCGTCTATTGGAAGTGCGTCCATATCTGCGCGAAGCGCGATGACTCCGCCTTCGACGTTTCCATTCAGGATTCCTACAAGTCCGGTTTTGCCGACGCCATCCTTCACTCGAATATTTAGTTTTTCAAGCTCGTTTGCTATTATTTTTCCCGTGTTGAATTCTTCAAAAGCAAGCTCAGGACACTGATGGAGTTTGCGTCTTAATTTTACAATTTCCGAAAAAGATTTTCTTGAAATGGAAAGGATTGTGGCAGTCATTCATTTAAAATATTTAGTTAAGGGATTAAATTCAATTGAGCCCTTTGTCGGTGTCTAAAAGCTAATAACCGGTTGCTGCTTTATTACTTGACCTGCATTCTCCGTAAACTTAAATTGTTACAGGATGACTTTACCAAACCAACTTACAATTCTTAGAATTATACTTACTCCGATATTTGTGTTGCTCTTCGTAAGCGAGCTGTTGATCCTCAAGCGGGTGTCCGTGTTCGTCTTTGCCATTGCCGCACTGACGGATTTATATGATGGTTGGATCGCACGCAAAACGGGGAAAGTGACGAGATGGGGGATTTTCCTCGACCCGCTTGCAGACAAGATACTGACATCCGCAGCATTCGTGGCGTTTGCATGGCTCGGTATGGTAGGATGGTGGATGGTTTGGATTATCGTGGTGCGCGACATTTCAATCACGCTTCTTCGTTCGTTCGCCGAATTACGCGGACAAACTCTTCACACAAATTTCAGTGCGAAGGTCAAGACATTCGCACAAATGATTTTCATTTGCGGAGTCCTGCTTGCTATTGCTCTAAGAAATTCAAATCCGGAACTGCTCCCGGTCATTAGCTTTATTCTTCAAAAAGATGTGCTGTATTATTCGATGTTGGTTGTCACGATTATCACGCTCGGCACAGGAGTGCAGTACGTCATTGAAAATTTTAAAATGATTCATTCTTCATTTCGGACAGTCAGTGGGAGAACAGAATCTGAGTGAGTCCTCGGAAAGATCAAAAAGGGAAGCTTCTTTTCTCGATAAACTGATTGCAACCGGTTTAGGGAGCGGCTTTTCGCCGGCAGCACCCGGAACTGCGGGTTCACTCATGGGTTTAGCTATCTATTTTATTCCCGGTTTTGAAAAAATATATGTGATCGTTCCAGCGACTGTCGTGTTCTTTTTCTGGGGGACCTATGCTGCGGGCAAACTGGAAATATATTGGGGACACGATCCGTCGCGCGTTGTAATTGACGAGATTGTCGGAATGTGGATTTCAATTGTCTTTGTTCCCAAGAAACTTTTTTTGATTGCGATTGCGTTTTTAATTTTTAGAATACTTGACATCTTCAAACCATTTCCGGCAAGCTATTTTGACAAAAAGAACGGCGGCTTTGCCATAATGTTGGATGACGTAGTTTGTGGAATTTACACAAAAATTTTAATCCAAATTTATCTTTATTTTGTTAAATGAAAACAGCAGCAATAATAACTATCGGCGACGAACTTCTCATCGGTCAGGTGACAAATACGAACGCAGCTTTCATGGGGCAGAAACTGTCGGAAATAGGCATCGAGGTTACTCGCACGGTTGTAGTTGGTGACCAATACGATGAGATCATGAATGTGTTCCGGGAGTATCATGGCACCGTCGATGCTGTTTTAGTAACCGGCGGGCTCGGTCCAACCCATGATGATATTACAAAAAAAGTGGTCGCGGATTTTTTTAAAGCGAAATTGGTAGTGGATAATGGGGTGTTGAGGAATGTGCGTGATAGACTTTTGAAGAGAAACATACCGCTGCGAAAAGTAAATGAAGAACAAGCGTTGGTTCCCGAAGGATGCGAAGTCCTGATGAATCATTGGGGAACAGCGCCGGGTATGCTTTTTGAAGATGCGAATAAATTTTTCGTGGTGATGCCGGGTGTTCCACACGAGATGCAAAACATTATGACGGAATATATCGTACCTCGTTTGAAGACAAAAGCTATTGGTCAGGTTATCAAACATAGAGTTCTGAAAACCACGGGGATCGCGGAATCGAGCCTTTATGAGCTTATCGGAAATGTTGAGGAAATTCTCGGGGATAAAGCGAGGCTTGCATTTCTTCCAAGCCAGTTCGGCGTCCGGCTGCGTATCACCGTGAAAGCCCCGACAATGGTAGAAGCGGATTCAATCATCGCCGAAGTTGAAAGAAAAATCAGGAGCAAAGTCGAGAAGTATATTTATTCCGAAGGAGAAATAGATCTCGAGGAAATTGTCGGAAGGCTTTTGACCGAAAGGAAACTTACGATCTCTGTTGCAGAGAGCTGTACCGGCGGGTACATCTCACATCGCATCACGAATATTTCAGGAAGCTCGGCCTACTTCAATCGCGGGGTTGTGACTTATAGCAACGAGGCTAAAGTGGAGATGCTGCATGTTCCCGGAGAACTTATAGAGAAATTTGGCGCAGTCAGTGAGGAAGTCGCAGGCTCGATGGCGGAAGGGATGAGAAAAATTTCGGGAACGGATATTGGAATATCCGTGACGGGAATTGCGGGACCGACCGGTGCGACACCAGAAAAACCCATTGGCTTGGTTTATATCGGACTTGCCGATCATGCTGGCAAAGTTGTAAGAAAATATTTGTTTCCCGACGAACGGGTTAGGTTTAAAGAGCGTACATCTCAAGCAGCACTCGAGCTTGTGAGGAGACGAATTTTAGGGCTGGCGTGAATGAGGATTTTCTTTGGCGCAACCATTCCGGAAAACACAAAAAAGCAAATCGTGAAAATCCAAGAGCAGCTTCGATCTTCAATCTATGATGCAAGGTTCGAAAGCGAAGATAAACTTCATATTACGCTGCAATTTATCGGTGATTTTGAACCTGAAAAATCATCAGACCTTTTTTCAGCAGTTGCTGGAGAAATTGAAAAATTGTCATTTAAATTTTCGGCTGTTGAAATCGCCGGAATAAATTTTTTCCCAAATGAGAAAATTAGAAGAGGCATCTGGCTCGACTGCAAAGATGATGGTACATTGGGGGAAATCGCCGAAGCTATAAAATCAGTAACAAAAACATTTAGCATTGTGCCCGAAGTGCGTCAATTCAACGCTCACATCACAATTGCTCGATTAAAGGAAAGGAGCAATGCGACCTACATCGACTTGAAGAAGTTCGAACGCGAAGCTAAATTGCAAATAGAGAAATTTTTTCCAATGAGTGTTGCGCTATTCGAAAGCATGCTGAAGTCGTCAGACTCTGAGTATAAAATTTTGTCGCAGATCTCGCTTCGCGGCGCATGAATATTTATTAAACAAAAGGAGTTTTAAAAATGGCAGAGGAAAAAGAGGCTAAGCTGAAAGCTTTAGATATCGCGCTGAACCAGATAGAACGCGATTATGGAAAAGGGGCAGTGATGAAAATGGGTGAGGGACCGATCGCGAAGATCGATGCTATCTCCACAGGTTCTATTTCTTTAGATTGGGCATTAGGTATAGGTGGCATTCCGCGCGGAAGAATCGCGGAAATTTTCGGCCCCGAATCTTCAGGAAAAACGACGCTCTGCCTAAGCGTGATAGCTGAAGCACAAAGACAAGGTGGCATAGCCGCATTCATAGATGCTGAACACGCGCTCGATATGAACTACGCGAAGCGAATCGGCGTTGACACGAACAATTTGCTTCTGTCGCAGCCGGAGTTTGGAGAGCAAGCACTTGACATCGTGGAGACACTTGTCCGAAGCGGTGCAATTGATGTGGTGGTGATTGACTCAGTCGCTGCGCTGACGCCACGTGCAGAAATCGAAGGCGAAATGGGGGACGCACAAATGGGCGCACAAGCTCGTCTCATGTCTCAAGCTCTTCGAAAACTCACAGCAGCCATAAACAAAAGCAACACATGTGTCATCTTCACAAATCAACTTCGGAGTAAAATCGGAATTGTCTATGGAAATCCCGAGACGACGACCGGCGGTAACGCGCTGAAGTTTTATGCGGCATTGCGTCTTGATATTCGCAAGCGCGATCACATCAAAGAGGGAACGGAAATAATCGGCAATCGAGTCCGTGTCAAAGTCGTGAAGAACAAAGTCGCTCCACCATTCAAGGAAGTCGAATTCGATATTCAATATAACGAGGGAATTTCCAGGGTCGGAGATCTATTGGATGTTGGAGTCGATCAGAACATAATTCAAAAGAGCGGAACTTGGTTCTCGTATAAGAGCGAGCGGCTTGGTCAGGGAAGAGATGCCGCGAAAAAATATTTTCAGGACAATCCCGGTGCACTAAAAGATTTGGAAACGGAAGTCCGCGAAAAATTAGGGTTGAATTTGTCTCCGTACGCGAAGAATGGCAATAACGGGAAAGCGGTGGCATCCGAAAAACCTGAGAAACAAGAAGAAAAAAAACAAGAGGCTAAAAGTAAGAAATAATTTGCTCGTTGCTCATTGCAATTAACCATCAGCTGTGAACCATTATGCGAATTGTTTCAATTGAAAAGGCTCGCCGTGGAGGTAAGTTTAAGGTGTGTTTTGGTGATAGTGAAGAATTGCTTTTGAGCAAAGAGGTCATTATTGATTATGGGCTTCGCAGAAACGATGATATTACCAATGAGAATCTTCTCAAGATTCAGGATTCACAGTTGTACCACGATACTTATTTTGCAGCGATGCGTCTTATCAATTACAGGATGCGAACAAAGTCGGAACTGGTTCAACGGCTTCGAGAGAAAAGCTTCCCGCGTGAAATTATTGACCGGGTGATCGAAAAGCTGAGTGGCTTAAGTTTGATCGACGATCAAAGATTCGCCGAAATTTTCGTTGCAGGTAAAGTGGCACAAAAACCGGTTGGCCGAAGGGAGTTGGAACGCAAACTCCGTGAAAAGGGAATCCCAAAAGATATGGTGAGTAAAGCAATATCCACGGTTGGTGGAGATGAGGTTCAAATCGGGCTTGCCTTGCAGGCTGCTGAGGTAAAGATTCGATCTCTAAAAAGATTTGATCTGAAGAAAAGGCGAGAGAAGTTGGTTGCGTTTCTTGCGAGACGCGGGTTTGACTGGAGCGTTATCAAAAGCGTAATTGAAAAAATATTCGATGACGGTTTCGATGCAGCCGATCTTTAAAAAAAATGGCGTCAAAGTTTTTTCGCTCGTAATTTTCCTTTTGTTGCTTCTGTGGGCTGTCTCGCAGCTCGGAAGTGTTTTCATAATTCTCCTTCTCTCGATCTTGATGACTTATCTGCTGTCACCGATCATAGGATTACTGGAAACAAAAGGGATAAAACGCCTGTACGGAATTTTGATAATTTACTTTTTGATTTTTGTAATTGTTGCTGCGTTGTTGACGACATATTTGCCTCCGTTGTTTGCACAAATTGTGAGCATCGATGCCGCGATAAAGTCGCCTGATTTTGGCCAGCGACTTCAGTCAATCCAATCTGAACTCCAGAACAAATTCCTTTTTGTTGACTTCGGCAATATTTCCGGGAAAGTAAATCTTATACTTAGTGAATTGGCGGATAGATGGTTTTCGATTCTTACGAGTGCCGGATCGGTCTTTATGGTGTTGATAATCATTCCGTTTGTGACTTTTTTCTTTCTGAAAGATGGCGGAGTAATTATTCGCGGACTTATTGAATTTGTCCCGAACAAATATTTCGAGATGACGCTTAACGCCGTTTACAAAATCGGAATTCAGCTTGAACGATATATTCGAGCCTGGCTTACCGAAGCGACAATTGTCGGAGCACTTTCAATCGTCGGCCTCTTGCTGATGGGAGTGAAGTACGCGATAATCATAGGAGTTGCTGCCGGACTTGCGAACTTGATTCCATATCTCGGTCCGATTGTCGGTGCGGTGCCGGCGATCATTGTGACATCCATTCAGGCGGGGAATTTAGGAATGGTTTTACCGATCGTCGGCCTTTTCGTCGGAATCAGGATAATCGATGATCTAATAATTGTTCCGATGGTTTATTCCAAAGGAGCGGAGATCCATCCGCTGACTATTGTGCTTCTGATTTTGATCGCGGCGGAAGTAGGGGGAATTTTAGGAATGGTGCTGGCGATGCCGCTTTACACCGTGTTCAGGGTTATCGCAAAGGAAACTTACTGGGGGCTTGAGTCATACAGCATAATCGAGAGTGAATCGAGGAAGAAAGTGGTACGAAACGGATGAAAATTTTCAAAATCCAAATGGTATATTCGAAAAAATGCTGTCTGTCTTTTTAGTCAATTGAAGTTGGTGAAGATTTCGGATTTAGAGATTAGAATTGCCTTCTCTTTTGGAATTTGCGAGTCAGATTTTGTGACTTGTTATTATGCTGCTTTTCGCACGCGGCCCTGCTTGATACAAGATGCGCAAACCTTCATGCGTTTAACTTTGCCATCGACCATGGCACGAACGCTTTGCAGATTTGGATCCCATCTCCGATTGGTGATGTTATGTGCGTGACTCACATTGTGTCCATAAATCGGCTTCTTGCCGCAGACAGCACAAATTTTTGCCATTTGATTCTCCGAAATTTTATATAATTTAACCACTCAGGATGTTTTTTCCAAGGTGGTTTTTTGAACTTTTGCATTGAAACTCCATTTGTCAAATGATATATTTTCAAGCTAAATTGATAATCACAAAATTCTTCATTACCACAATCGGAAAGCCGTTAAATAATCTACTATAGTCAATGTCAATTAATCTGAAAAGTGTGCTTATAACCGGTGGTGCAGGATTTATCGGCAGCAATTTCATAAGGCTGTTTATCGAGAAGCACAAAGAAGCCGACCTTATCAACTTAGACAAACTTACTTATGCCGGAAACCTCGAAAGCCTGCGGGACGTAGAATTAAATTCAAGGTATCATTTTTATCGAGGAGACATTTCCGATTCGGCATTCGTGTGCAGGCTTTTCCACGAATGGCATTTCGATGCAGTCATTAATTTTGCCGCCGAGTCGCACGTTGACCGGAGTATTTTGGGACCTCAGGTTTTCATCGAGACAAACGTTCGTGGTACGATGACTTTATTAGATGCCGCGAGGGAATTCGGCGTAGAGAAATTCTTGCAGGTCTCAACCGACGAAGTGTACGGCTCATTGGGTGCAACAGGAAAGTTTACAGAAACAACTCATCTTTCACCGAACAGCCCATACGCAGCAAGTAAGGCCAGCGCCGACTTGCTGGTACGCGCGTGGTTGAAAACCTTCAACGTTTCAAGCGTAATCACCAGATGCTCGAATAATTATGGTCCATATCAGTTCCCGGAAAAATTTATTCCGTTAATGATTATCAACGCCCTGCAGGACAGAGAGCTTCCGGTTTATGGCGATGGTAAAAATGTTCGTGATTGGATATTCGTCGAAGACCATTGTGAAGCCATCGACGCGGTTCTGTATAACGGCCAGATAGGTGAGGTTTACAACATCGGCGGCGGAAATGAAATCCAAAATATCCATATGGCTAAACTGATATTGAGCAAACTTGGCAAGCCGGAATCGCTGTTAAAATTTGTGAAGGATCGCCCGGGGCACGATAGAAGATATGCCATGGACTCGACGAAAATGGAAATAGATATTAGATGGAAACCACGAAGATCCTTCGACCAGGGAATCGATGAAACTATAAAGTGGTACGTTGACCACGAGGGGTGGTGGAAAAGAATTGTTTCCGGTGAATATCAGAATTACTACAAACTACAATACGAAGAAAGATGAAAGCCAGTATGGATCAGCTAAAGAATAGGATCATCGAGAAAAAAATTAAGATCGGTGTTGTCGGACTTGGCTATGTCGGATTACCGTTGGCTGCTGAATTTGCGAGTAATGGAATCGATACGCTGGGAATTGATCTCGACCATAGGAAAGTCAACGATGTAAATAATGGAGCGAACTACATCGATGACATTGATAATGAAGAGTTTGCTAAGCTTGTAAGGTCAGGGAAGTTGAAGGCTCAAGACAATTACAATGCTATTGGTACATGCGATGCGGTATTCATTTGTGTTCCAACTCCTTTCACTCCGAACAAAGAACCGGACATCTCATTTATCATCGACGCCTCGGAGAATATCGCAAGGTCACTGCGCCGCGGGCAGATAATTGTTTTAAGGAGCACCACTTTCCCTAACACAACTGAGGGCTATGTTCAGCCGATTCTTGAGAAGACCGGTTTGAAGGCGGGTAAAGATTTTTTCCTGGCATTTTCTCCCGAGCGAATTGATCCCGGCAATAAGAAATTCAAAGTGAGCAATATCCCAACTGTAGTCGGCGGAGTAAACGAGATAAGCACCGAGCTTGCCGCGCTCGTCATTCAACACAGCGTTGACAAGGTGGTACGCGTTTCCAATCCGAAGGTAGCAGAGATGGAAAAGCTGCTTGAAAATATTTTTAGGAGTGTGAATATAGCGTTGGTGAATGAGCTTGCGCAGCTCTGCGACAGGATGGGCGGGATAAATATTTGGGAAGTGGTTGATGCCGCCGCGACGAAGCCTTTTGGTTTTATGCCGTTTTATCCGGGGCCGGGAATCGGCGGCCACTGCATACTTATTGACCCTTATTATCTAGAATGGCTTGCGAAGGCTTACGATTTCCAGACAAACTTCATTTCACTTGCAGCGGAAGTAAACGAGAACATGCCGTTTTATGTGAAGAACATGGTTCAGCGCGAATTGAGTTTCATGCCGAAAAGTTTCACGAAAGCAAAGATACTCGTGCTTGGCGTCGCTTTCAAAAAAGATGTTGACGATACAAGACATTCGCCGGCATTGAAAGTAATGGAGTTGCTTCTTCAGGATGGTGCTGAAAATATTTCCTATCATGATCCATACGTTCCGGAAGTCAATGTCGATGGGAAGAAATTCAAATCGACTGAGCTGACAGCGAAACTCTTGAAATCAGCAGACTGTGTTGTAATTACAACCGACCATAGCTCTTACGATTACGATTTCATTGTTAGTAAATCGAAGCGAATCATCGATGCCCGGAATGCAACGAAAAACATAAAGAAGGGTAAGGAAAAAGTTGTGCTTCTTGGTGATGGGAAATGAGTAATCGAAAATTCCGAGCCTATTTCCAAAACCTCCATTGTCATTCCCGAATGTTTTTATCGGGAATCCATTTTAAAAAAAATATCAGATTCCCGCTTGGAGAATGCGGGAATGACAGGTGTGGGTGATTTTTGAGCGGTTCGCGTGACGAATTGAAATTTATTAGTGTCGTTGGTGCGAGACCTAACTTCATGAAGGTCGCTCCGCTTCATCGTGTCTTCTGCAAGATGGATACTGTCCATCATATGATCGTCCACACGGGTCAGCATTATGATCAGAATATGTCTAAAATTTTTTTTGAAGATCTGGAACTCCCTAAGCCGGATGTGTACCTCGGTGTTGGGTCCGGAACGCATGCCGAACAAACTGCGAAGGTCATGGTAGAATTTGAAAAGGTTCTTATGAACGAAAAACCCGACCTTGTTATTGTTGTTGGCGACGTGAATTCGACAGTCGCCTGCAGCTTGACGTCGTCGAAACTGTTGATCCCGGTAGCGCACGTTGAAGCGGGGCTTCGCAGCTTTGATAGAACGATGCCGGAAGAAATAAATAGAATTGTTACGGATATTTTGAGCGATTATCTTTTTGTGACCGAAGAAAGCGGCGTGGTGAATTTGCGGAATGAAGGGGTGAGCGAAAAGAAAATTTTTCTTGTCGGTGATGTGATGATTGATTCGCTTATTCTCTATCGTGAAAAAGCTAGGCGGTCTGAGATCAAGAAAACTCTCGACGTATCAACGGGGGGATACACACTGGTGACGCTGCATCGACCGAGCAATGTTGATGACCGTGCTAATCTTGAAAGAATTTTGAAAATATTCTACGGCATCGAGCGGCATGGTAAAATAATTTTTCCAATTCATCCTCGGACGAGAAAACGCATTGAAGAATTCGGACTTTCATCACAATTTGCTGCAGTGAAAAATCTTGCGCTGACAGAGCCGCTTGGATATTTGGACTTTCTTAACCTCATGATGGACGCGAAGATTATTTTAACGGATTCCGGCGGGATACAGGAAGAGACAACTTTCTTGGATGTACCATGTATGACTTTGAGAGAAAATACCGAGCGTCCCATCACGTTGGAAATTGGTACAAATGTCTTGACAGGTTTGTCGGTGGAGAAGATCGTGACACTCACGGATGAATGCTATGCGGGA
>JBAPNE010000290.1:0-13039 GCA_049278975.1 Candidatus Kryptoniota bacterium | reverse complement strand
TTACTGGACTGAAGATCGATTCGAGAAGCTTCCTTTCGATTCGATGTGGTGGCCCGCAATCGGCGCGCTTGGACTCGGCATCATCGGCTTTTTTATACCGAGAGTTTTCGGAGTCGGATATGACACTATTTCTGATATCCTGAACAATCGACTTGCGTTAGATCTCCTTTTGCTTCTTCTGATTTTCAAATCCAGTGCGCTCATGGTCTCGCTCGGATCGGGGACATCCGGCGGTCTGCTTGCCCCGATGTTCATGGCAAGCGCCGCGCTGGGCGGCGCATTTGCAATAGGCGTTAATCATTTCGTGCCCGGAGCAAATCTTTCACCAGGGGCTTTCGCACTTGTCGCAATGGGTGCGGTATTTGGTGCAGCCGCCCGTTCCACCTTCGCTTTCATAGTTTTCTCTTTCGAAATCACCCGCGATTATGATGCTATACTACCACTAATGCTTGTCGGGGTGATAGCTTCTGCAATCGCCATATCGTTCCTGAAGAATTCCATAATGACCGAAAAACTTGCGAGACGCGGTGTGCATGTTTTTCAAGAGTACGACACCGACATTATGAAGCTCACCATGGTGCGCGAGGTAATGGACAGGGATCCAGCTTTGGTTTATGCCAATGAAAAGGTATCGGATCTAGCCGACAAGATTGGCTCCAGCAATCCAGGGTACAATTCACATCAAGCTTATCCGGTGATTGATGACAAGAAAAACTTAGTCGGCATTGTCACTCAGGGCGACTTGCTAAAGGCGGTTGACACTGGCCAGTCCGGCAAAAGTATCATGGAGGTCGCTTCCGTCAAGCTTGTTGTGACTTATCCTGATGAAAACCTATTTGAGGCACTTTCAAAAATGCTAAGAAATAATATCGGTAGGCTTCCCGTAGTCGAAAGAGCAAACCCCCAAAAACTCGTTGGGTACCTTGGGCGCCCCAATATTCTTTCCGCGAGGCTGAAACAGATTGAAGAAGAATCTGTCGTGGAGGCCAATGGTTTAATAGGCTAAGGGCGAACGGGTAAAGATTTGTGAGCCAAAAGATAATGCTGAAAGAGCAATGAGCGGGAAGTTAAAGACCAAACGTGTGTATGAAGAAATATCCATCGGTGACGGATTCCGCATCTTCGTGGAGCGCCTCTGGCCTCGCGGAATCTCGAAGGATAAGGCTGCCATTGACCTCTGGCTGAAAGACATCGCCCCATCGACTGAATTGAGAAAATGGTTCAGTCACGAACCTTCAAAGTGGAACGAGTTCAAGAAGCGTTACTATGCTGAGGTCAAGTCGAATAACGAATTAATCCAAACGATCATTGAAGCATTATCGGAAGAAAACGTGACATTGCTCTACGCTTCACGAGAAAAGGAATTCAATGCGGCAAATGCGCTTGTGACTTACCTTAATAAGTTCATAGATTGTGGTTCATAGGGGCACTCGTGGCGCGCCTCAGATGAAGTCACGTCGAGGCAAATCGAAAAGGCTACATCGCTATATGTCCTGGAATTTGTAACCAGCCCTTTCAACAGCGCGGCGGGCAACATCGAGCACCCCTGGCCGATCATTGTACGGATTCATCGGCACGTCAGGATAGTTTTTCACTCTCTCGATGAGACCCTCATCTTTCTTCCCGACAAGGCTATCAATAAGCTGGTACACCCCATCTTCTTCTTCCTCAAGTAGATTGTGGACTCGCAAAATTAGCCGAATGGTCTCGACAATTGGCATTGTGGGGGATGGAACCAGCAGGGCCACGAGAGCGCCATGATCAAGACGAAGCCGAGCGGCAACTTCCGCTTGCTTACCATTTTGAAGGCGTGAGATCGCAGGCAGAAATATCTTCTCTTCTATTCCGATGTGGCGCAATAACCCTTTGCGGAACTCAGTATAAGAATCCATGTCAATTAATTCGGGTTTTGAAATGGCCCGTTCCAGTAATTTGTCGAGCCTTCCATGATCATTTGCTAGATATCGATAAAGTACTCGTGGCATGTTATCCACTATTTTTTTATCAGGTGAATGAGCATCTCGAAATCTTCCTCGAATGGATTTTGCGGACTTAAGGAGGTTGACCCATCGACAGAATATATCGTCCCCGGCATAAGAGTCATTTTCTCACCTCCGCCTAACGGAAGAATCGCCTTTCCTCTTAACGGCTGCAGTGTAATCTCGAATCCGGGATGAGAATGAGGTGGAACGGTCTGTCCAGCTGAAAGACATAAGAGCAATACCTTTGTCCGTTCGCTATTGAAAATTTGTACGTGAACATGCTTCTCTTTTGAGAATCGTTCAACATCTTTAAATATCTTCTGTTCCATCATTTGAGTTTCTCTATTTATTCAATATTATTTGTAACATGCAATACTAAATATGCCCCATCTCTGTTTACTGAATAATCTATTTGCCAAGATAGATCTCGTCAGCAGTTTTGCCTGAATATATCGCGGTATCTGCTTCGCCAGTAATGACAAGTTGACCGGAGGCCCCTTTGTCGTCCATCCGGAACATTGAATGGTCAACGAATGTAAACGTGCCAGGAACAAAGGCATGTAATTCCACTATTGTTGCTCCCCCCGACGGAATAAGTGTAGTCTGAACATTGCGCTCTACGATGCTAGTATTTGCTTCGGGATATACTTTATCGAAAAGTCCGCCTATCACGTGAAATGAAGAGATGAGGTTAGGTCCTATGTTGCCAATGTACATCCTGATATTATCCCCGACGCTGGCTTGAAGGGCATGTTCACCGCTTACTGCGCCCACTGATCCGTTGAAGACAACATACGTCGGATTTTCGGCAATCGCCTTCTTCAAATCGAATTTTTGAAATCCAGGTGAACCGAAATCACCAGTCGTATAGAACTCGCTCTGCATTATGCAATATTCATGTTCAACTTGAGGCAATGGATTTTCTGGCTGAACAAGAAAAAGCCCATACATGCCATTGGCTATGTGAAGAGATACAGGCGGCGTTGCACAGTGATATACGAATAAACCAGGATGCAAAGCGGTAAAGGAAAAAACTGAAGTGTGACCGGGAGGCGTCTGCGACGAAGCTGAACCTCCGCCGGGTCCAATGGCCCCGTGGAAATCAATGCTGTGAAACATCTGGTCGGCCGGATCGTTGCTAAGATGAACTTCAACGAGGTCGCCTACTCTTACACGAATCATTGGGCCAGGAACGGTCCCGTTAAATGTCCAGAACAGATATTGAACGCTGTCAGCAAGGTGTCCTGTGACCTCTTTGGTAAACAGGTGCACAACCACTTTGCAAGGATAATCGCGACTAATCGGGGGCGGAACATCTGGCGCTGTCGTCAGAACTGCTTCTTCAACTCCTCCAAGCTTTGAAGAATTGCATCCGCTAATCAAATACACAATTATCAAAATCAAGAACTTTCCAATTACCCTTGCGAACGAAATAAAGTGTCTATTTCTCATGTTTCAATTCCCTTTTACTTTGTAATATTACATGATTCATATCGGATCCATTTTTAAGAAAGACCGGTCGAGAAGTTCTGAGGAGGTTCGCATTCCGGCTGTTCTTGAGAGCGTGTTGTAAGTGCATGTGCTTCTTTTCTTGGGCTGATATTAGGCGTAGTCCGAAATCAAAAACTGTCCACATCTCAGTTGAAGATCATCACCTCGTCAAATTCAATGTGCATCATATCGATACTTTTCGATTATATTTCGGATTATTTCATCCGAAATATAAAACGAACCCCGCCTCGAATAAGTTCCGTTGAGAAGATGGATCGATCAACCTACACGATACGAAGAAAAAGCGTTTAGTGTCAGAAAAAGGTACAATATACCGCCATCCTTACCTCAAAGAATTGTCTCTTAGAAAAACTCATGATTTGTTCAATTATCTTTGAAAACGTAAAATCATGTTGGCAGGTTATGAACTAACAGTTATAAGCTATTTTTATCGACTGCCTTCAACCTTATTCTGAAAGTTGAACCTTTTCCTATCTTGCTGTCCTTAAGCAATATTTGCCCACCATGGTACGCTTCCACGATTCGTTTCGCGAGGCTCAATCCCAAGCCCCAGCCTCGTTTTTTTGTAGAATAACCAGGACGAAAAATATCGCGCCTAAATTTCATATCGATTCCCTTGCCGCTATCGCTGACATCTATTGCAACATAACCATTATCCCGCGAAAGATTAAAAGTGATCTTCCCTTCCTTGTTTTCAATTGCATCTAGCGCATTCTTAATAAGATTTTCCAAAACCCATTCAAAAAGTTCCGTGTTGAATTTAGCCCACAAAGACCTGTCACCTGTCAATTCAAGAGAAACCTTTTTGCCTGTCTGGGGAATTCGCTTAATAAAATACGAAAACACATTTTCAATTGTATCTGCAACACACGCGCTTTTCAACTCCGGCAGCGAGCCGATTTTAGAAAATCGCATCGTCACTTTATTAAGCCTATTTAAATCCTGTTCAATATCAGAAATAATTTCAGCCCGTCGGTTTTCGTCCATGCCCGTTTTCATCAACTCGGTCCAGCCCATTAGGCTTGACAGCGGCGTGCCTAATTGGTGGGCAGTCTCCCGCGCCATTCCGACCCAGATATTTGATTGCTCGCTTCGCTTGATGTAACTGAACGCCACATATCCTAACAGTATGAAAAGACTTGCAATGCCAAATTCCACATAAGGTACATAGCGAAGTTGTACCACTAAATCAGATTCACCATAATGTACATAACTAAGAAGCCTTTCACCCAGCATAACTTTTATCGGTGGATACTCGGCATCCATCTTTTTCAGAAGTTTCAGTAAATAGTTGTGCTGTTCCTGAAGCGACATCATCGTATCAAGATGAACATTTCTGATGTTGCGTTCGTATGGTATATAAGGTTCGTTGTTATTGTCGGTAAGAACCATCGGGAAATCTATAGAGCCTAGGACATCGTCAAATATGAAACTATAATCTTGAGAAGTAGATTGGTCGCTCGCCAAGTATTGAAGAGAGTTGGCGTACAAATGAGCGGTTCGTGCCTCGCGTTCTATCAACTTGTGTACTATTGACTGAGTATAAACGAGTGTACCAGCGGCGATCAAAACCGCAACAATAAGGAGCCCGGCTTTTATGTTGACCGATGAAGGATTTGAAGATCGCACCCTTTTCCCAAAAAGATTCATTGAACAAATATTACTTCTGTTGAATACTACTTTCAAGAGAAAATTGATGATGTAAAGTTAGCCATATAAAGATCATAACAGGCAATTTCTTGCTTACCTGCCGCTAAAATGTTAAATTTACAATATTGGAAAATTTATAAGCGCCTATGTCACGTGAACTTACGCAGAGAGAAAAGGAAGTCTTAAGAGAAATCATTCATGATTTCATATTAACCGCTAATCCGGTGGCGTCAAAGTTCATTGCGCAAAAAGCTGACATAAATCTTAGCCCGGCTACGATAAGACACGTCATGGCACAGCTTGAAGAATCCGGTTACCTAAATCATCCGCATACATCGGCGGGTAGGGTCCCGACCGACAAGGGATATAGATTTTATTTGGACACACTAATGTCGCTAGAGGCTCTTCAGGGGGACGAGCGGGCGCAAATAGCAGCCGGTTTAAACTCGGCCCTCGATTCAAGCGAATTGTTGAGCGATGCGTCGAAACTTTTAGGAAAAGTTTCCAAACAATTAAGCCTGGTCTCGGCGCCTTATCTGAGCGATGCGACTCTCATAAAGATTGAACTCATTTCTTTGAATTTATCCAAAATTCTCGTAGTAATTTCTCTCGAAACGGGTTTGATAAAAACGATTGTGTTAGAAGTGGAATCCGAGGTCGGCGTTCAAAAACTAAAAGAAATCAATTCACTGCTCAATGAAAAATTAGCCGGGTTGAAATTGTCCGAGATAAGAGAGACAATTTCCGAAAGAGTTGGAGACTACGCTGATGAAAATGTCATAAATCGTTTCGCTATGATGAGTGATAAAATTTTTTCACCAATGCCTGAGACTGACAGATTTCATATTGGTGTGCCACAAGGCATCTTATCACATCCCGAATTTGAGCTGCCAGAAAATTTCAGGGGAATATTGGAAATCCTCGGTGACGAAAATGTTATACTCCACATTCTTGAAAAAAGCGAGCGCGACGAACCGATCACAGTAAAAGTCGGTTCCGAGAATGATGATGAGAAACTCAAAGACTATAGCCTCATAACGGCTCGATACGTGGTCGGTGGTGTTAGCGGTACCGTCGGCGTTGTTGGTCCGCGTCGAATGCAATATTCCAGACTTATACCACTTGTTGATTTTGTTGCTAAAGTTATTTCAAGCAAATTAAGTCCGTGAGTAATAAGAAAATGTCTCGTGAAAAAGAACCAAATATTGAGGAGCCATCTGGAAAGAAAGACAACCAGGAAGGAGCTGAAGAAATAGAAAATCTGGATAAGGAATCTCGTGAGGGTGTCGAGAATGAGATTGAAAAAGATATAGAAAAATTTCAAAAGCAGCTTATCGAATCAGAAGAGCTTATCGGGACTTATAAAGATCAAATCCTCCGGCTCGCAGCTGAGTTTGAAAATTACAGGAAGCGGGTTGAAGCTGACAAGATAGACTTTATAAAGTTTTCAAATGAAAAAATCATAAAGGAGCTTTTGCCGGTTCTCGATGACTTCGAGCGCGCTCTCGCAAATGGAAAACAAAATTCCGAACCGGGCAGAGAATCATTCTATAAAGGTGTCGAGTTAATTTATCAGAAACTTTCCAAGATGCTTGAGGATAAAGGGGTGAAACCGATAGATTCCATCGGCAAGGAATTCGACGTCATGTACCATGATGTGTTGATGCAGATTCCACGCAAAGATGTGGCACCGCACACTATCGTCGAAGAGGTTGAACGCGGCTATACGCTTCATGGCAAAGTTATTAAACATGCAAAAGTGATCGTCGCAGCTCAGGATGAGGAAAAGTCGGAGACCTCATCTTCAGGAAGCGAAACCGACTCCGAGGATACAAAGAAAATTTGACGTATTAGAAGGTAAGAGATGGCATCAACTAGAGATTACTACGAAATTTTAGGTGTGGATAAAAGTACGTCAATCGACGGCGTTAAAAAAGCATACCGCAAGCTTGCAATGCAATACCATCCCGATAGAAACCCGGGCAATAAAGAAGCTGAGGAAAAATTTAAGGAAGCGACTGAGGCGTACGAAATTCTGAGCGATCAGGACAAACGTTCACGCTACGACCGATTCGGCCACGAAGGGGTACGCCAGGGTACGGATTTCCATAACTGGAACGATGTCAACCCCAATGATATCTACAGTATGTTCAATGATATTTTGGGTGGGGGCTTCGGGGGATCCATATTCGATGATTTTTTTGGCGGCGGAGCGCGTACCCGTTCGCACAGCAGCTCTTCAACAGGGGAACGCGGAAGCGATCTAAAAATTTCTGTCACTCTGACATTGGAAGAAATTTCATCCGGCATCGAGAAAAAGATTAAGATCAAGCGGCAGGAAACGTGCCGCACCTGCAACGGCAGCGGAGCAAAAGGCGGCTCCGGAATCGCGACATGCCCTTCTTGCGGTGGAAGTGGTGAAACGCGCCGTGCAACACGGACAATGTTCGGGCAATTCGTTAACGTGACACAATGTTCGACTTGTGGTGGCACAGGCAGGATAATAAAGGATCCCTGTTTAACCTGCGGCGGAGCCGGACGAGTGACCGGCGAATCTACAATAAAAGTCAAAATCCCAGCAGGAGTCAGCGAGGGAAATTATCTAACTCTTCGCGGCGAAGGTAACGCCGGCAAACGAGGCGGACTTAACGGCGATTTGATAGTCATGATAAAAGAAGCTGCTCATGACCATTTCAAACGTGACGGCGATGATGTGATTTATGATCTCGATCTCAGCTTTCCGGAGGCAGCACTCGGAAGCGAAGTCGAAGTTCCCACTCTCACAGGAAAAGCAAAATTAAAAATTGAGCCAGGCATCCAATCCGGGAAAATCCTTCGGATGAGAGAAAAAGGATTGCCCCGGTTGAACGGTTATGGCCGCGGGGACGAGTTAGTAGCCATTAATATTTTTACACCAACGAAGCTCAGTCAGAAAGAAAAGGATTTGTTGAAAGACCTCGCACGCTCCGCGAACATTAAACCGCCTTCTCGAAACGGCACCGAGGAAAATTAGAAACATTGACGATCAATCATGAAGACATTTTAACCACAGAGAACGCGAAGGTGCGAAAATGGCGTCTTTGCTGCCCTGAATTCAAACTTCTTATATTGATGCGGCATCCCGCATTTCGCGACTAAAATAATTGGCCAATATTATACGCATTATTCGAGAAAAATTCGGACTCACCAAGAGTGAAGCCAGCATCATTCTCTTTTTGAGCTTCAGCCTCATAGTCGGCGGAGCGGTAAAGGTGTTGCACATCGATAAGTCAACTGAACGATATGATTTTAGTCAGTCGGATGCTTTTTTTGCCGCAGCATCTTCAAGGATCGACTCCATAATCGCGGTGGAAGAGGACACAATTAAAACGCCTCAGCAGCAGAGGACAAAACCTTCAATCACATCGCCGATCAACCTTAATAAAGCATCTGCAGAAGAACTTGTTGCACTGCCCGGGATTGGGAAGACTATGGCACAGAGAATTATTGATTATCGCATCTCAAATGGAAAATTCAGCTCGGTTGAGGACTTATTGAAAGTCAAAGGAATCGGAGCCAAGAAGTTCGAGAAGATCAAAAATTTCGTGAAAGCCGAATGAATGGACCAGTTTAAAATTGTTCTCGGAATTGAAATCTGCAGAGGCTTTATTCGAGTTGCCGAAGTCGAGCACCGCGACGACGGATTTTTCCTTTCAAGACTTGTGGAAAAAAATATTGAGAACATGGGAGTCGATGAGCTTGTCCAAGCGATTTCTCTTTTGATCAGTGAAGAGGCAATGTTCGGACGCATCGCTTCGGTTGCGATTGACACGGCTCTGACTGAGAGAGACACTATAGATGTAGATGCTGATTTACAAGCCGGAGAGATCGTTGATCTCTTGAAAGCTGAAATAGATTTCCACAATGATTTCGGTTCACAGGAATTTAGGCCTGCGTATGAAATCATCAAGACATCTGAAGACGGATTCAAAGAAGTGTTTTATGCCGCCATTGATAAAACCCTGTTGAACGCCATCAAAGATGCATGTACACGGTGTGGGCTCGACTTGCAATTCATTGACCTCGATCATTCATGTACTGAATTGTTGATAAACAGGCTGTTGAAATGGACGGGAAATTACATTCTTGTCACGGTAAAAGACCATTATGTTGAAGGAAGCTTCTCCAGGAACAGCGAGCGGCTCGCTTACAAATACCTCAACTATTCCGACGAGGCGTTTTACTTCGTGACTAAGATGGCACAAGATCTTGAATCTATCGCAAAAGAATACGTGCAAAAAATATTCGTAACCGGAATGAAAGCAGATAATTTCCTGATCGATATGCTTCAGAAAAATGCTGATAATCGTTATGAGCTGCTTGTCCCGACTTCCAATCTTCTCCTCTCGTCCGTTGTTTCTGCGAACACTAAATTGGCGGAGCATCCACACTTTTTCTCTTCCGTAATTGGCGCTGCAATAAAGTAAACAATGAGAATTACCGGCGGACAATTACGGAGCAGGAAATTGCTGTCAATCGATTCGCGAAAACTTAGGCCGGCGGCTGATAGACTTCGAGAGACGATGTTCGATATTTTAGCGAACGTCTTGGATTTGGAAGGCATCCACGCACTCGATTTATATGCCGGTACAGGGAGCGTAGGATTTGAAACGATCAGCAGAGGTGCAACAAAAGTTGTTTTTGTGGAAGCAAACCCGAAAATTGCCGGCGTTCTACGTGCAAACGCACTCGCTTTAAATGTAGAAGACCGCTGCGAAATTCGCATGATGAAAGTGGAAACATACTTAAAAATCTGCGGCGATAAGTTCGAGGTCGTCTATATTGACCCTCCATACGCAATCAATGACACGACCCAAAAAATTGTCGAATATATTATAACACAAAAAATAGTCAATGAGTCGGGGATCATCTGTGTCGAACACTCGAAAGGATATTCTCCATCGCCGTCGATTCTTCTTCGTCAAAAAATGTTTGGCTCAACAATTTTATCATTCATAAAGCCGGAGACAAAATGAAAGTTGCCATCTATCCTGGTACATTCGACCCGATAACGAACGGTCACATCGATGTCGCGGCACGCGCATCCAAACTGTTCGACAAAGTTATTATCTGCGTGGCGGTAAATTCACAAAAGGAGCCGCTTTTTACCGGGGCGGAAAGAGTAAAATTAATTCAGGAATCCGTAAAAAATTTTAAGAATATCGAGGTCGAGGAATTCGACGGACTCCTTGTCAATTACGCCAAAGAGAAAAATGCTCATGCAATTGTGCGTGGGCTCAGAGCGGTTTCGGATTTCGAATATGAATTTCAAATGGCATTAACTAACCGAAAATTGTGTTCTAATATTGATACAATATTTTTGATGCCGCATGAAAAATATACATACCTCAACAGTTCGGTCGTTCGTGAGATTGCAAAATTCGGCGGAAATGTAAGCCAGTTCGTGCCGGCACATGTTAAGAAAGAACTTATAAAAAAATCCAGGAAATATTCCCGATAGACCTCGGACTTATAGGGATAGAAAGAGATTCAACAACGAAGCATAGGAGAAAGAAAAGTTAATGCCTTCCATTTCAAAGAAGATCGACCGCATCGAAGAATCCCAAACGATCGCCATGACTACTCTCGCGAAAAAACTTCGAGCAGAAGGGAAAAATGTCATAAGCCTAAGCGCGGGAGAACCAGATTTCCCCACTCCGGAGAATGTGAAGCAAGCGGCGATTCGGGCGATCCAAAATAATTTCACAAAGTACACTCAAAACGAAGGGATCCCGGAACTTCGCGAAGCTGTCGCAGAAAAATTTCGTAGAGACAATGCGTTGGATGTGAAAGCATCGAATATCCTTATTTCTAATGGAGGGAAACATTCGATCTTCAATGCGCTTCAAACCATTTGCGATCCGGGAGATGAAGTAATAATCGTATCGCCTTATTGGGTAACTTTTCCTGAAATGGTGAAACTTGTTGACGCAATTCCTGTAATTCTCAAAACGACGGAAGAAAATGGATTCACATTCACTGCCGATGACGTGAAACCGTTGTTGACCACAAGAACAAAAGCCATAATAATAAATTCTCCATCAAACCCAACCGGAAGCGTCCTCGACGAAAACATTTTACGAAATATCGCACATCTTGCGATGCAAAATGATTTTTTCATCATCTCTGATGAAATATACGAGAAGATTATCTATGATGGGCAAAAGCATTTCTCGATCGGATCGATTCCGGAAGTTAAAGATAAAGTCATAACGATCGGAGGTGTGTCGAAAGCCTACGCGATGACCGGATGGCGGATCGGTTTCATGGCTGCGGACGAAAAAATCATCAACAATGCATCAAAGATACAGAGCCAGGTAACTTCGAATTCATCCTCTATCTCCCAAGTGGCGGCGTTGGAAGCAATCCGCGGCGATCAGATCGATATTGAAAAGATGTGTGCATCTTTCCATAAAAGGCGTGACCTGGTGTTTGAAAAAATTTCAAACATTAAGGGCATGGAGACGGTTAAACCTATGGGAGCTTTTTATTTCTTCCCCTCCATCAAGACTTTTTTCGGGAAGAGGTATAATGGTACCGTTTTGAAAAGCTCTTCCGATTTTTCGCATTACTTGCTTTCCGAAGCTCAGGTTGCGATCGTACCGGGAGCTGCCTTCGGCTCGGATGAACATATCCGGATTTCTTATGCTTATTCGGAAAAGGAACTTATTGAGGCAATCGACAGAATAGCGGTTGCAATTGCAAAGCTCCGATGACGATTGCTGTTGTCAAACTCAAGCCTAAAGAAGACAAAAGAATCTTATCGGGACATCTCTGGGTGTTCAGCAACGAAATCGCTGGAATCGACGGAAAGCCTGATATCGGCGATGTCGTTGAAGTCAAAAGCAAGAACTCTGAACAGCTTGGTTTCGGATTTTATAACCCGGCGACTCTAATCGCCGTACGAATGTTCTCGAAAAGATTTATTGAGCCGGACAAGAATTTTTTTATCAACAGAATTCAGACCGCTGATTCCCTTCGCCAACAGTTTTTCAATGTACCATTTTACCGGCTAACACATGGCGAAAGCGATTTCCTGCCGGGACTAATTATCGATCGGTTTGATAAACTCTTTAGCGTCCAGATGTTCTCGGCCGCTATGGAAAAAAGAAAAGACATCATTTATAATTCTATTATGGAGCTCTTCTCGCCGAAAGCAATCTACGAGCGAAACGAGAGCGCCTCGAGACAACTCGAAGGTTTGCCGCAAACAAAGTCGATCATCTGCGGTGATGAGCAAGTCGTGGACTACGATGAGAGCGGTGCCCTCTTCAGGATCAATCCTTTTTCCGGGCAGAAGACTGGATTTTATTTTGATCAGCGACTAAATAGAATGTTTTCACGGCAATTTGCTGAACATGCAAGAGTTCTCGATCTATTCTCAAATGAAGGCGGCTTCGCTATTAACATGGCACACGCCGGAGCTGAAGAAGTAATTGCTGTGGATTCTTCCGAGCTTGCGATAAAGAATTTAACTACCAATTCCGATTTGAATCAGCTAAAAAACGTTCACGGCAAAACTGCCGACGCATTCGATTTTCTTGACAAAGGTTTATCATCGGAGGAAAACTTCGACGTCGTCGTTTGCGATCCGCCAAGTTTCACAAAGAATAGAAAAAGTGTAACGACCGCGAAAGCCGGTTACAGGCGTCTGCATGAAAGCCTGCTCAAACTTCTCAAGCCGGAAGGGATCCTCCTGACTGCATCATGTTCCCATCATATTTTCAGGGAAACATTCGAAGGAATCGTGTCGGCGGCAGCAATAAAATCCGGACGGACTTTGCAGCTATTGCATCGCGCTGGAGCGTCTCCTGACCATCCTGTTTTGCCGGTAATGCCCGAAACGGAATATTTAA
>JBAPNE010000289.1:0-2231 GCA_049278975.1 Candidatus Kryptoniota bacterium | reverse complement strand
GTATAGTCTTGCTTTCGGATTTCTCAACTTGTGCCGCGACATCTGCGAATATTTCCAATCCCCGATCCAAAGTCTGGCTGAAATTTTCTTCTTCGGATTTTATCACTTCTTTTATTCTTCCGCAGGCCGGAGAAATCTCCGGGTAGGCACGACCCATGTTTTTGACGAGAATATCGACAAGCAAATATATCATAGGCTCGCGAACATCTAAGTTTCTTGCATAGCGCGATGCCCGTCTTAGAATTCGCCGCAGAACATATCCGCGTCCTTCGTTCGATGGATTCGCGTTGTCCGCAATCGCGAACGTCAGCGCGCGAACATGGTCGGCAATCACGCGCATCGCTACTTGATTTCTTTCGCCTTCGTATTTCTTCCCTGTCAATTTCTCGATTTCGGAAATTATCGGAATAAAGACGTCGGTGTCATAATTAGATTTTTTCCCTTGCAACACCGAGACAATTCTCTCGAAACCCATCCCGGTATCAACATGTTTTGAAGGAAGAGGCTGAAGTTCACCGAAAGCATCTCGATTGTATTGGATGAAAACAAGATTCCAAAGTTCTATGAAGCGCGAACAACCGTCAACATTAACACCATGCTTATGATTTTTAAAGCAGAGGCCTTCACCCAAATCTATGTGAATCTCGGAACAGGGGCCACAGGGACCGGTCTCTCCCATTTCCCAAAAATTATCCTTGGAGCCAAATTTAAGAATCTTTGAATGCCCGATATCAGTTACTTTTTTCCAAAGCTCCAGAGCTTCGTCATCGCTTTGGAAAACTGTTGCGAACAATTTCTCTTTCGGAAGTTTCCATTCGCCGGTCAGCAGCTCCCACGCCCACTCAATCGCCTCTTTCTTATAATAATCGCCGAACGACCAGTTGCCGAGCATCTCAAAAAAGGTATGGTGGTACGTGTCGTGGCCGACTTCTTCGAGATCGTTATGTTTCCCACTGACGCGGATGCACTTTTGATAATCAACGGCGCGCGTGTAGTCCCGTTTTCCTTTTCCGAGAAAAACATCTTTGAATTGATTCATTCCGGCATTCGTGAATAGCAGTGTCGGATCGTCATACGGTACAACCGGCGAGCTTGGAACAAATCTGTGCCCATGCTTCTCGAAAAATTTTACAAAACTATTTCGAACCTCATTTGAATTCATTAATCAGATTTCTATTTCGGTATTTAAATTAATTTCTTCCAGGATTCCGTTTACTTTAAGGCATTCCGACATCGGTCCTTCATAAACCATGGCTTTGCCGTTCGAGTGAGCTTCAAACGCAATTGCGTCTGCCTTCCCTGAGCTGCAGCCAAGTGCCTTTATCAATTGCCCGACTACTTCATCAAAGGTATGCCACTCGTCATTAAAAAGGATCACTCTTGCCGGAGTCAGCGTATCAGTCGTGATATCTTCTACATCAAGCGGCTCTTCTTCGGTTGTTTGATCGAAGATGTCGTCGTATAAAACCATCGTAAGCCTCTGTGAAATATAAACCTAAGCGGCGGTTTATTGCAATGACGCATCACGGCTTACATTAATGTCTTGAAATTAAATAGGCTGACGGCAATAACGGAGAGATAGCGCGGTAAAATGTTGAAGCAATGAAGCCTGCTCATTCATCATACAAACGGGAAGATTGATAGATCATCGAATCTGTGCTTCGGTTAAACAATTTCTCAATTTAGTAAAACTTAATTTCGACTCCTTCGGTCGCCCATCTCTCTCTGACTTTCGCCTCATCAGGATAAATGCCAAACGGTTCGGCAAATTGATAAGGATAACTCTTCCCCCTGAAATGTTGCACCGACGAATCATGCCTGACATAAGCTCGAACGGTGTAGTTTCCTGATGGAATTCCTGTAAGTTTAAATTCTCCCTTATCATCTGCAAACGAGAGAAACTTCTTGCCATCTTTACCTACCGCGACAACAATTAATTGCCGCCCCGGAAATGTCGGAGAAACTTTTCCTTCAATATCGCCGAGAGTAGCAAAGTCAACCATTTTAAAATGGCGTACCACAATGGAATCTTTGCTGCCTCCCCCAGGAAACGGCCCTTTGCCAGTCGTATCAAAAGAACTCTTCGGATACCTGACTCTCACGCTGTACCACGATGCAGAATTAAGCTTCGCGAAAAGCACATTAAAGATGGTGGCCGGCCCGCGGACAATCGCTCTCTGGACATCATTACCTGCACTGTCGAGAAGAGATACTTCCACACGGCCTGAGTC
>JBAPNE010000288.1:0-16116 GCA_049278975.1 Candidatus Kryptoniota bacterium | reverse complement strand
GAGCCGATATTGTCACGATGCCATTCAAGGTAATCGACCTGCTTGTAAAGCACCCTTTGACTGACATCGGACTTCAAAAATTCTTATCGGATTGGAAAAAAGCAAACGCATCTCAAAAAGTTCCGGTTGAAAAATGAAGAGAACTCCTTTCAACGAAATGCATAAAAAGTCAGGCGCAAAAATGGTTGAGTTCGCCGGATTCGAGATGCCGGTGCAATATTCGAGCATCATGGTCGAACATAAATGTGTCCGTGAGAAGGTAGGCGTCTTTGATGTATCGCACATGGGTGAATTCTTCGTGCGCGGCAAAGACGCCGAGAAATTTATTCAGCGAAACACTCTCAACGATGTTACTGTTTTGACAGCCGGACGGGCACAATATACGGCAATCGTAAATGAAAATGGGTTTCTTCTGGATGACCTCATTGTTTACAAGTTTGATGGTACATTCATGATAGTTGCGAATGCATCGAACAGCGCAAAAGATTTCAAGGCGTTTTCATCCCGTCTTGTTGGTGACGTGAAGCTTGAAGACGCGAGCGACAGCACCGCGCTTTTGTCCGTACAAGGACCGTATGCGATGGCAGCTTTGCAAAAGTTGAGCGACGTAGATTTGAGTTCGATTCAATATTACCATTTTGTCGAAGGTAAGATCGCCGGAACCGATTCTATAATTTCGCGAACAGGTTATACGGGCGAAATCGGATTCGAACTCTTTTTCGTGGTGAATGAAACAAATTATGAAAAGATGTGGAGCGCGATCTTTGACGCAGGAAAGGAATTCGGAATTTTACCGATTGGGCTTGGTGCAAGAGACACACTAAGACTTGAAGCGGGTTATTGTCTTTACGGAAATGATATTGACGAGAAAACAAATCCAATCGAAGCGGGATTAAGTTGGATCACTAAAATCGACAAAGGAGATTTTGTCGGAAGGGAAGCGATTGTAAAAGCAAAACAAAATATTACTCGCAAGCTTGTGGGATTTAAGATGGATGAGAGCGCGATACCACGTCATGGCTACGAGATTTATTCTGATGAGAGCGGAAGAATTGGCAGTGTCACTAGCGGAACTTTTTCGCCATCATTGGAAATTGGCGTTGGTATGGGTTACGTTGGAACAAATCAAGCGATGGAGAACAATGCGGTGTACATCGACATTCGCGGAAAGAAGGCGCGGGCACACATAACTAAACTTCCATTTGTCACGAATCGGTCGCGCAGTGATCTTTCGTTGGCGCGGGAAAAGAATTGAGGGACAGGTGAGAATCGAAGTTTTCTTTTCACCAGCAAGCGTGGATGAACTCAGTATGCGCGGTAAAAATGTCGTCATCATTGATGTTCTCCGTGCTTCAACGACAATTTCCACTGCTCTCCGGAACGGCGCTCGCGAAATCATACCGACTCCAGATACTGAAAGTGCGACAAAAATTTCGGCGAACCTGAGCGCGGATTCACGTTTGTTAGGTGGCGAAAGGCAGGGCAAAAAAATAGACGGCTTTGATCTTGGAAATTCACCCCTCGAATATACCCCTGAGAAGGTGGGTGGCAAAACGATAATTTTTACCACTACCAATGGTGCCGGCGCAATTTACAAGTGCCGTTATGCCTCCGTGGCGCTCGTTGGAACTTTTGTAAATATATCGTCGATAGTGCGTACCATGGTTGATATCGGTGGAACATGGACGATTCTCTGCTCCGGCAGGGAAGGCGCATTTTCGGCAGAGGACGCCACATGTGCAGGAATGATTATATCGAAAGTTCAATCTGAGGTCGAAGTTGAAACCGACGATGCCGGATTGACGTCTGGGATCTTGTATAGACATTTCAAACGAAGTATTCTTGGAATGATGAAGGAATCGCAGCACGGCAAATATCTGATGTCGATCGGATTTTCGGACGATCTGAAATTTTGTGCTGCAATCGATACCGTCCCAGTTGTTCCCATGCTTGAAGGGTCCGGTATCAAACTCAAGCAAAATGAGTTAGTGGTGAATGGCTGAACCAAAAGAGAAACTCGAAAAAGGCGAAAATGCCGACTTGCGGCATCCCGCAAATCAAAACTCAAAAAAAAATGAGCGGGAGAAAAAGCCGAAGAAGTCGCTACGGGCGGAAGTGGTGAATTTCTCGCTGATTGTTATTTCAGTCCTCGCCGGCTTGAGCATCACTTCATATTCACCGGCCGATGATGCAATCGTGGAGAATATTTCTTTTTTTGGCATGTTCAAATTCTTTATTGGTGACGAAAGCATGCGCGCGATGGCAGACACGGTCCGCAACTGGCTCGGGATTTTTGGGGCATACATTTCCTACTTTTTTGTTGTTAAGACACTCGGCTATTTCTCGATTGTGTTTCCGCTCATTCTTCTTGTTTTCAGTTGGACAGCTTTGCTGAAAAAAGATTATAAGAATGCGGCTCGCATCAGCACCATGGTGCTGATTTATGCGATCACGATTTCTACATTGTCGGGATACCTCAAGACTCTTTTCGGAACGGACGAATACGGAACAGAGTGGTTCGGAGGCATCGGAATGTTTTCGGCTCGCGCGCTCATTGGGGTTTTTAACGCAGTCGGCGCAGCGGCGGTAATTTTCCTTGTCCTTTTTGCGCTTGTCGTATTCACTCTTAAAATTTCTCCGCAAGAGCTGATCAGCGCATTCGGCGCTGTTTTTTCCTGGGTGTTCAATTCAACCAAAAGATTTTTTTCGTGGATATTTGCTGCAAAAAAAACTGTCTCAGTCGGTGAAGGAGTACAGATTGCCAAGCAAGCCCTGGATCCATTAAGCGGGAAAGAAAAGAGCGGCTTTTTCAAAAAAGAACCAGTGAAGATCGTGCGCGAAGACGCGAAGCCTAAAGTAGATCCAGGGTTGATCGAAGATGCAAAAGAATTGGTCAAGCGGACTTTCACCAGGGCGAGGACTGAAGAAGAAGTCCCTGATGATGAGGCAGAAGACGACAGGCAAGGATCTTTGTTTACCAAGAGAGCCTTTGTGCCTACCCCGAGGAGTAGTAATCCGACAGAGTCAATAAATCAGGATGAAGAGATTGAATATATACCGCCGCCTTTAGAGTTGCTCGATGTCACGATTCAAGTTGATAAGATTTCCGATGACGAGTTGCGAGCGAATGCCGAGCTGCTTCGTTCAAAGCTGAAGGTATTTGACATTGAAATAGAAAATGTGAGCGTCATCCCCGGACCGGTTGTGACTTTATACGAGCTTGTTCCGGCGAGCGGCGTAAAAATCAGTCGCATCACGAGTCTCGCGGATGACCTTGCGCTTGCACTTCAAGCGCGCGGAATAAGAATCATCGCACCGATTCCCGGGAAGGGAGCAGTCGGCGTCGAAATTCCAAACCACAAACCGCAGATTGTAAACTTCCGGAGCGTCGTTTCATCTGCAAAATTTCAAGACCTCCGGTTCAACCTTCCGATCGCGATGGGAAAAACGATCACCGGCGAAATCTTCGTTGATGATTTGTCGCGGATGCCGCATCTGCTAATCGCCGGTGCAACTGGGTCCGGCAAGAGCGTCGGCATTAACACGATCATGATGAGTATGATCTACAAACTCCACCCGAGAGATATCAAATTCGTCATAATTGATCCCAAAAAGATCGAGCTTTCACTTTATAAAAAACTGAAGAGGCATTTTCTTGCGGTATCGCCGGACATTGACGAAGAAATCATAACGGATTCCAGCAACGCGGTTAGTATACTCAAATCGGTGGAGCGGGAAATGGATGATCGGTATTCTCGTCTTGCGAAAGCGGGCGTAAGAAATATACAGGACTATAACAAGAAACTAGAAGATGGAAAGCTGCAGGAGACTGAGGAGACAAAGTTTATAAAGCTTCCCTACATTGTGATTTTCATCGATGAACTTGCCGACCTCATGCTGACAGCGGCACATGAAGTTGAAGACCCAATCACGAGATTGGCTCAACTTGCCCGCGCTGTTGGAATACATCTGGTACTTGCAACACAAAGGCCGTCGGTTGATGTCATAACCGGACTCATTAAAGCAAACTTCCCGGCAAGAATCGCTTATCAGGTCGCATCAAGAATTGACTCACGCACTATTCTCGATCAGAATGGCGCTGAGCGGCTTCTCGGTAACGGCGACATGCTGTATCTTGCCGCAGGAAGCTCGAAGCCGGAAAGAATTCAAAATTCTTTTTTGTCAACTGAGGAAGTCGAAAGAGTGGTCGATCATATAGCCAAGCAGAAAGGATATTCAAAGCCGTACCAGCTTCCGTCGGTGTTAGCGAGGAAAAGCAATGGTGGGACCGATTCAGCAGAGTTCGACGAGATGTTCGAAGAGGCAGCGCGGCTTGTCGTCCGGCACCAGCAAGCGTCTACATCATTTTTGCAGAGGAGACTAAAGTTAGGTTACGGCAGGGCGGCGCGCGTGATTGATGAGCTTGAGTCTGCCGGGATCGTAGGACCGTTTGAAGGCAGCAAAGGGAGAGAAGTACTTCTCGAAAGTGAGGCGGAGTTAGATATGAGACTGGCGGATCTGGGAATGTGATAGACGGTAAGAATTTGGAAATCAGAAATAAGAAGCCAAAAACCAGAAGGAAGAAAAAGAATGCATGTGTTCCATCTTGCCTCCTAATCCTGTTTATTTGCTTCTTTCTTGCAGGCAGCGCATTTGCCAGCGGCACACCAACCGCATCGGAAATTGTCAAAAACATGCAGAGGAATTATGATGAGACGAACGATGCAGTGGTACACTTCACGCAGACCGTTTTCCTTCCATTCTCAAAACTCTCGAAGACCATCAAAGGAACCCTTTATCTCAAGAAGGGAAATAAGTATAAAATTGAAACCGACGATAACGTCATAGTCACCGATGGAAAGACAACATGGACTTATATGCCGGCTTCAAAACAAGTTGTGATTGACAATTACCGTGACGACAAGAATACTATTAACCCAGACAAGTTTTTGCTAAATGTCCCGTCCGATTATTACGTTGTGCTGTTGACTGCAAAACAAACAGACCAGGATACCACATACACACTGCGGCTTACGCCGAAGAGCGACAATTCATTTGTTCGCTCGATAAAGATAGTCGTTACGGGGAGTTGGACAGTAAGCAGTGCGGAACTATCGGACATGAACGATAATCAGTACACATATAAGGTTGACGATTTGAAAATCAATCCCGGATTGGCAGATTCAGAATTCAAGTTTTCACCTCCAAAAGATGCGCAGGTTGTGGACTTGCGCCAGCACTGACATTGGATAGTAGTTTAAAGATTCCACGACCCAGATAAATTCTTGAAGCGATCTCGTTTTCTTCGGACAATTGTCGGGCTTCTCATCGCAGTTCTCTTTGTTTTCTTTGCATTCAAAGGAATTTCTTTTCAATCACTTCTTCATGACGCGCTTCGTGCAAACTTCCCGATTATAGTTTTAGCGACTGTTGTCGTTCTTTTCAGCCACTTCCTTCGTGCATTGCGCTGGCGGGTAATCCTTCAAGAAGTCAAGCCGGAAATCTCCATCGTCGATACTTGGGGTGGTATCATGGTTGGATACCTTGTAAATAATTTTGTACCACGACTCGGCGAAATCGTTCGCGCCTATACGACCGGCAGACTTGAAAAAATAAGTATGAGCAGTGTTTTAGGCACAATTGTTCTTGAGAGGCTTTTCGATTTAATTTCCGCTGGAATGCTGGTAGGTGTAGCCCTATTTTCTTACCATGGAGAATTGATCGAGTCGTTTTCATTTCTGCGGGCTGCCGGTCTGATTTTAATTGCCGGCTCTTTCGCCCTAGGTGCAATTTTGTATGCTGCTTCCGTATCGGAGAAATTTCAAAAAACGATTTTGAGAATCATAAAATTCGCTCTTTCGCAAAAGTTGGCTGAGAAGGCGGAGACAATTGTCCTATCGTTCTTAACCTCATTCAGGATCCTTCGCTCCAGGAAACGGCTGGGAATAATTATTTTTTATACCGCTCTTATCTGGGTTGTATTGGTTTACACAATTTATATACCCTTTTTTGCGTTCAATTTCGGCGCGAATCTTCATTTAACTTTCTACGATGCTTTCTTGATGATTATTATCACGACCATGGCGTGGATGGTTCCAAGCCCAGGTGCAACCGGCGTCTATCATCTTTTTGTGTCACAGGCACTGGTCAGAATTGCAAATGTCCCTAAGGATGAAGCTCTTGCGTACGCAACGCTTACACATCTTTTCGGCTATATCGCGATTACGATTGTCGGAGCCATTTTCGCACTAATCTTCACTCAACGACTGCGAGTGAAATCCTTGGGCAAGCTTGTCCGCACGATGAACGGAGGAATAGAAAAAGAAGAACCGCACCCATAGATTCTCGCACCTATGTAGTTTTTCCTTGATTATTCCGATTCTTATCTTTAAGATTATTTGAGCAATGGTTCGCAAGATCGAGCCCTCGTCATTATAAATGAATTGTACCATCATATAAATCGCGATTCAGCAAGCACCATTTCTATATAGATTCTAAGTTTGAGGTATTATCTGCGGAGACTTTATGGTCGCGCCGCCGATCAAATACCCTGTTAGCGAAAAAATTCCACAATTTGATAAATAGAACTGAAATGGAGATTAAAATGGATAATCTGGTTGTCAACCATAGAGAATTATATCGCCTTCCCTGGACATTGCCCGACAACGCAATCGCGTGGCTCGAGCCGACTTCGCAATGCAACCTCTCATGCGACGGCTGCTACCGAGAAAATCTCACTGCGTCGCACAAACCTTTCGATGTTGTGCGAAATGAAATAGATACTTTCGTCAGGCTCAGGAACGTGGACGGTATTTCGATTGCGGGAGGTGATCCGCTCATGCATCCGCAAGTAATTGACATCGTAAAAGATGTTGCGGCCCGAAACATCAAGCCGATAATCAATACGAATGGACTTGCGCTCACGAAAGAACTTTTGCGAGAATTGAAAAACGCCGGCGTTTACGGATTCACTTTCCACATCGACAGCAAACAAAATCGCCCCGGTTGGAAAAACAAAAATGAGATCGAGATGAACGAGCTGCGTCTTTATTATGCCAAGATGCTCGCGGAAGTTGGCGGAATCTCATGCTCTTTCAATTCGACAGTGTATGAAGATACGATTCAGTATATTCCTGAGATGGTGGAATGGGCGGCAAAACACATCGACATCGTTCATGTCATGGTCTTCATAGCTTTTAGACAGGCTGTGCCACAAATTCCGATGGACTGGTACGCCGGCGGAACGAAGATAGATATGGGTGGGCTTGTCTATTCGACTGTCGACCAACGCAAGATCGATATAATGTCCACCGACGTGGTACAGGAAATCCGGAAGCGATTTCCAGATTTCAATCCCTGCGGGTACCTGAACGGCACGGAGAAGCCGGATTCATTCAAGTGGCTGCTTTCAACGCGAGCGGGACAAAAAGGAAAAATTTTCGGATATATGGGAAGTAAATTTATCGAATTTGTGCAGACATTTAATCATTTTAGACACGGAAAATATCTTGCTTACGGAAGTCCGTCAACGTTGAAAACAGGGAGGTCGGGACTCATGGCAGGCTCGATTTTGGATAGAGGGACAAGAAAAGCGTGTGGAAAATATTTGCGTTCCATCTTGAAAAACCCCTTCAGTATTTTCAAGCGCGTATATTTTCAATCTATCATGATAATTCAGCCGATAGACGTGATGGAAGACGGCGGACAAAACATGTGCGACGGTTGTCCGGATATCACTGTTCTCGATGGAAAACTTGTCTGGTCGTGCCGCCTCGAAGAGCCGAAACATTTCGGATGTTTCGTTCGCACAGTGCCGAAGAATGGATATAAGATGGCACAGAAAGACATTGATGCGTAGAAAGAAAAGTTAAGATTCGAACATTACATTTAACTTTGAATGGTTCTCGATGTGATGCATCGTTAACAATCAAACTCTGTCTCTCCTATCTTGTTTACTATCATGGAGAAGATAAGGAGAGATTATTTTATAACGTAGCCAAATGGCAAAAGGGAGGTCTGCAATGAAAATCTTGTTTAAGGTTCTTCTTCTTTTTTTATTTCTCGCAGTTGTCACAACAAATTTACAAGCACAGGATCTCACCCTGAAGGATCGTTCTGGCGTTGAAGTAAACATGGGAATCTGGGGAGGGGCCGAAGCATCAAACACCATAGGCACGGGTGGAATATTGGCTCAGGCGGGAACAACCGCATTTGTCGGCGAGCTTCTTTATGCTTACGGTTATGAGGAACAACTTGCAATGACACTGAGTATTGGTCTATTATCAGCACAAGCAAGCTCCAACATCAATATGCTTGGTGTCACTGAACAAACGAGTACCATTATGCCGATCTTGCTCGGGGTCAGGTTTTATGTTCCCAATCCGGAATCGGGCGCCAGAGTTAGGCCATTTCTATCGGCAGCTATAGGAAGCTTTGTAGTTATGGAAAGCCAGAGCACACTACTCTCGCAAGGAAGTTACATTGAAGGTAATTTTGGCGGGAAGCTTGGCGTTGGAGTTGACCTTTTTGTAAGCGACCACTTCAAGTTTGTCGCGGATGCTGCGTATTATTTTATGTCTGATTTCTCGCAACCTGTCGGTGGAAGGTCGAATTACGATGGAGGAGATTTATTGTTTGGGGTCGGCTACGCATTCTGAAGATTATAGTCTGTCGAGGAAACTCGGAGACTCTGCGGTAGTTATAAATTAAATTTCTATCCGCCTATTTTCAGCGTGTCTGATATATACTTTACTGCGTTGGTGCTGTCATTGAAGAGGGGTGTTACGAGGATGCTGACTCTTCTGTTCGAGAAGTCATAAGGGTTTGATGGGTCATGAAGTCGCCGGTCTCCATATCCGCGCACTTCAACGATTTGATTTTTGTTCAGCCCTTCTTCAGCCAAAATTTTCCGGGCGGAATTTGCACGATCTGTGCTGAGTTCCCAATTCGTGTAATCTTGCCGAACATAGGGGCGTGCATCCGTATAGCCTTCTATGATAATGCTATTCGGCAGATTGGAAAGTTCCTTCGCGATTGTCTTCAAAAGTGTGACTGTCGTGGATTTCAACGTCGCACTTCCGACATCAAAAAATAATCCTTCGGAGTTTTCAATCAGCTCGATTCTGAGTCCTTCTTTTGTGACTGTTATTTTAATCTGGTCCAGAAATTTCTTGAACTGGATTGTAGAATCAATTATATCCTGAAGCTTCTTACCTTCGTGTTTCAGCGTGTTAAGTTCCGCCGTGGCTTGGTCATCAAGCGGAATTCCTGTTTTCAAGACACTACTATTCTGTACAGGGACAAGCCCTCCAGACATAGCACCTGCTATAGTCTTTTCATTGAATGCGCCCGGGTCCCTGAAATACTCGGCGACATATTGCTTTACTTGTTTACTCTGCCCGACGATCCAGAGGACAATGAAGAGAGACATCATGGCTGTCACGAAATCGGCATACGCAACTTTCCATGCTCCACCATGACTGGCCTGATGAGTTTTCTTCTTTTTTATTATGTTTATTGAAGGTTTGCCTTCGCCATCCATAGAAATTACTTCGCACCTACGGCCGCCGCAGGCATTGCCGCAGGCCTGCCTTTCATTGCGTCTTCCATCTCTTTAAATGTGGGACGATGATCCTGAAAAATAGTCCGTCTGGCAAATTCGACGGCGATGAGCGGCTGCATCCCTTTTGCAAAAGCGACAACTCCTGCTTTAACAACTTCGAACATTCTCGACTCCTCTTCCGCTGCGATGTCGATGTTCGTCGCAAGAGGCTGAACAAAACCGTACGAAAGAAGCACACCGAGAAACGTGCCGACAAGAGCCGCAGCAACTTTGTGACCTATTTCCGCTGGCGGGCCATCAATTGCTTGCATGGTGATTACTATCCCGAGAACTGCTGCGACAATTCCAAGCCCTGGCATCGAGTCGCCGATTTTTTGGAGAATCATCCCCGGCTTCGAACCTTCTTGGTGATGCGTTTCAATGTCGGCATCCATTAATCCTTCGATGTCAAACGGCTCGGCTCCGCCTACTATGATCAACCTCATAGTGTCCGTAAGAAAATGCAGGATGTGTTCATTTTTGGCTATGTCCGGGTACTTTGCGAATATCTTACTTTTTTCGGGACTCTCAACGTGCTGTTCAAGTCCGATGACCCCATCTTTCTGCGCGACCTGGAAAAGTTCATACATGAGTTTGAGAAGGCCTGCGTAGTCATTTTTGCCTGCCTTGACGCCTTTGAAAGTGTCGGCAATGCTTTTGAAAATTTTTCCGAGCAGTTTTCCCGGAGTTGAGATTAAAAGAGCGCCTGCAGAGGCTCCGATGATTATAAGAAACTCCGCATATTGCATCAGGACAAGAAAGGAGCCACCTTCAATCGCAAAGCCGCCTAAGACAGCGATAAGAACTATGCCAATTCCAACTATTACGAACACTTCATCCCTCGTGATTGAAAAAATCTTACATTCATTTTTCGGAACTCTTGAGGATAACTTTAGATTTGTGAAGTGAAGATTAATAATTGTTAAGCATGAATCTACACTTAAACTTGAATTCGGTTGATACGTTATATTATATAAAATAATCGGAGGTCGCGATGAAAAAAACTTGCTTTGCATTGGCGTTTGTGTCAATGCTTTTGATCATCCCAAAGGAAACAAAAGCACAGGAATTGTCTTTTCGGATATTCTATTCTTCGTTGTCTCCTTACGGCGAATGGGTCAACGTGGGAAATCACGGAATGTGCTGGCGCCCTACAGGAGTTCCAATCGGCTGGCGGCCTTATGTTGATGGGCATTGGATTTGGACAGATTACGGCTGGACATGGGTTTCAGATTATCCGTGGGGGTGGGCGCCATTTCACTATGGCAGATGGGAGTTTGATCCTGAATACAGTTGGGTGTGGGTGCCAGGATATGTCTGGGCTCCGGCTTGGGTAGAGTGGCGCTGGGGTGGCGGCTACATGGGATGGGCGCCAATGCCTCCCGGATTTGGTTTTAGAGTTGACGTTGTAGTCGGACCCGACAATCACGACTTCGGTGTCGGAATAGGCGGCTGGAATTTCATTCGCGCTAACGAGATCGGTCGACCACGATATGGCTATATCGAAAGGGACGGTGTGCCAAGAGTTATCGGCAGCACTCGGAACGTAACCGAATACAGGTTTACAGGCAGGGGCGTTTACAATACCGGACTGCCGAGGCAGCAAGTTGAACAGGCAACACATAGGCGAGTCGAGACCGTTGATATTGTTCGCACTAATGAAGTAGGAAGGCAGCGAATGGAAGGAGGCCGATTCCAGATTTATTCCCCAGCACCTTTCAGACCGCAGGTACGAAATGAGCAAGATGTAATTCAGCGAGAACGAGTCCGGCAGGTGAGCGAGTTACATCGATCGATTTCACCTCCGAGTAACGACCCTGGCCGGTCTGAAGCGCAACCGGCAAGAATTAGAACTGGAAGACCAGGGCCGGCAAATCATCCGAATAGGTCGGGACAAAGTAGGAGACAGCTTAAGCAGAAAACAAACCCAAGCGGGAACAACCATGGTCGTGTGCGGCAATCGAGCGGAAGAGACAATAATAAGGAACCCGGAAGATAACAAGGTGTTGACGCCCATCCATGAATAACACGGATGGACCATTATGCCCGTCCATAAATCACAGACGGGCTTTTTTATCACCGTAATTCTAGGGTGATGAATACGCAGGAGAGGAGCTGCCCACTGCACCCAAGGTGGTCGAATCTCGGACACAGGATCTTCGATGGGCAACTCGATCGGCGACATTATTAGACTATATAGTTAAATTATAAAGACGATGAAAATTCTTGTCATAGAGGACGAAAAAAAAGTTGCCCGGTTTCTCAAGCTCGGGCTTGAGGGAGATGATCACCAGGTCGAAATCGCCCACGATGGAGAAACCGGTGAACGATTTGCTCTCACGGGGCTGTATGATGTCATCGTTCTCGATATAATGCTTCCGAAGAAAAATGGCATTGAAGTTTTGAAGTCGCTCCGAAGCCATGGCTTAGCAACACCGGTTCTCATACTTACAGCAAAAGGGAATCTTGAGGACAAGGTCGAAGGACTCGACGAAGGTGCAGACGATTACTTAGTGAAACCGTTTGCTGTGGCGGAATTCATGGCGCGCGTTCGCTCGCTTGGTCGTAGAGTCGGCGAGAAATCAGCCGTGCTCAAAGTTGCCGACCTTGAACTTGATACAAAGACTCGCAAAGCAAAACGAAGCGATAAAGAGATCTTGCTGACAAATCGCGAATACGCATTGCTGGAATATTTTGTCCGCAATGCGAATCGGGTTCTAACACGCACGATTATTTCCGAGCATATCTGGGAATACAATTTCGACACTGGAACGAACATAGTGGAAGTTTATGTCAATAAGCTTCGCAATAAAATCGACTCTCAGTCGGAAAAGAAATTGATCCAAACCGTCCGCGGCGCTGGTTATATGCTGAAGATCGAATAATGTTCAAGTCAATTAGGCTGAAGCTGACAGTTTGGTACTCGATTGCACTCTTGCTTGCACTTGCTGCGTTCGGTGTGGTGGCATATTTGTACACGAGAGAAGCTCTTTACGAGAGCCTGGATATTTCTTTAAGAGACGAAGCCGAATGGATCCGCGGAAATTTAGAGCCAAAGTCAGCGACAGACCATGGAAAGGTCCGCAACTCGCAAAAAGATTTTCTTCCTCCGCCTTCGAATTCTGATATAAACTCTCAAGAGGATCAGGAGGAATCGGATGAAGATTACGAGATATGGAACAAAATATATGAACATTCGCTGTTGAATTCTAAGAAGCAATTCATCTATATCTTCAACAGGCGAGGAAGAACTTTTTACAAGTCTTACAATCTTGGTCAAGACACGCTGCCGTCGCCAGTGGATGTAGTACCGGGTCGGGTCACACTTTCGCGGGCCTCGCTTGCAGGCAGAGAAATAAGATTGGCTTCTCTCAACACGCATTTCTACCGGATCAGAGTTGCGTACCCCGAAGACGAAATATCGGAAGTATTGCAAAATTTATTTTCCATTTTTCTGTACCTTATTCCGATAGTATTTATGATTTCCGTTGTGGGAGGATACTTCCTCTCAAAGCAATCGTTGAAACCCGTTGATGAGATCACGCGGACCGCAAGGAAAATTACCGCCGCAAAATTGAAGGAGCGCATCCAGGTTGCAAACTCGAAGGACGAAATTGGAAGACTTGCCGAAACCCTTAATGATATGATAAGCAGGTTGGAGGCGTCCTTTGAAGAAGTAACCCAATTTTCAACGGATGCTTCACACGAGCTGCGAACTCCGCTCACCATCATGCGAGGAGAAATTGAGCTTGCGCTCCGTGCAGATCAAACAGCTGTTACGTATAAAGAAACTCTCGCAAGCCTTCTCGAGGAAGTGGTGAGGATGACAAGCATAATTGAGGGGCTCATCCTTCTCGCAAAAGCGGACAAGGGAATAGAAAAAATTAAGAAGAAACCTATGCGACTCGATGTACTGGTGAATGAAATTAAGGAAGATGCAGAAATACTTGCGGAGCAAAAGAGAATTGATGTTTCAATTTCGAAGTTAGATGAAGCGACAATATTGGGAGACGAAATCAGGCTTCGCCAGTTGATCTTGAACTTGATTACTAACGCAATCAACTACACCCAGGAAGGTGGAAAAGTTACGTTATCTCTTGAAAGAAGCAATCGCGATGTGAAATTTATTGTCGAGGATACTGGTATCGGGATTCCCAAGAACGACTTAAATAAAATCTTCGACAGATTTTACAGAGTTGACAAAAGCCGCAGCCGGCTACCTGACGGGCTGGGGTTAGGATTATCCATCTCGAAGTGGGTTGCTGAGGTTCACGGCGGAAAGTTATTTGCCGAGAGCGAAGTCGGAGTGGGGAGCAAGTTTACCGTAATATTACCTATGGCGGCGGCTGAGAATAATTAACTTTTTTTAATCCTGATTTAATTGCATGGTTTGGGTACAACGATGTATGTTCTACTCGAAAATGATAAACTTAAAGGAGGTTTTATAAAATGAAAAAACTTGTTGTGATGCTTCTCATCGCTTCTTTTGCAGTCGTTGGCTCAGTGGCCTATGCCAATGAAGGACCCGTAACGACAAAGAGCGATTCGACGATGGCGAAAAAGATGCCTAGGAAGAGCTCCAAGATGTCATCGAAAAATATGGCTATGAAAAGCTCAAAGAAGTCGTCGACAAAAATGAAATCGTCGAAATCGAAAACGATGATGAGTAAGAATAAAAAAATGCCTGCCAAGAAAGACAGTACGATGAGTAAACCAAAGTAGGGCTAACTCTTCACAAATAGGCTTTTCGATTGAGAGTCCGCCACATGGTGGACTCTTTTATTATCTGAGTAATAAACCCGATTTCAATTCTAATGTCTTCCCACCTCAGTTAGTTTGTACGGATCCAAAATCTCGTCCAAAAGTTTTTCGTCGAGGAGTTTCATCTCAAGAAGCACCGCGCGAATGCCCTTGTTTTTCTTCACGGCTTCTTTAACAACCTCGGCGGCTTTGAGATAACCAATGTGCGGCGTCAACGCGGTGACAATGCTGACGCTCTTCTCGGCAAATTCTTTGCAGATCGCTTCGTCGGCTTCTATGCCGTCAATACATTTTACTCGCAGAACGTGCAAAGCGTTTCTGTAAATCTCGAGAGCGAATGTCAGGTTAAATCCGATTACCGGCATCATGACGTTGAGCTCAAGTTGGCCTGCCTGAGTCGCGAAAGCCACGGTCGTGTCTAAACCAATTACTTGATATGATACCATGTTCACCATTTCGAGAATACTCGGATTCACTTTTCCAGGCATGATGGATGAGCCTGGTTGAACCGCAGGAAGTTTTATTTCGGCGAAACCTGTTCGTGGCCCGCTGCTCAGCAATCGAAGATCGTTGGCAATTCGCGTGATATCAAGCGCAAGATTTCGTAATGCGCCGCTTAATGAAGCGGCACCAGCCATGCTCTGCATAGCTTCAAAATAATTTTTTGCCTCCTTGAAATTAATTCCCGTCAACGCAGACAATTCCTTCACCATCAGCTCGCGGTATTTTGGGTCGGCATTCACGCCTGTTCCGACAGCTGTACCACCAATGCCGAGATAAGTTAAATCCTCTCTGACTGATTTGATCCGGTCAATATGTCCGCGGGTGCAAGCCGCGTATCCGGAGAATTCCTGTCCGAGCCTGATAGGAGTCGCATCCTGGAGATGCGTGCGGCCGGATTTGATGACGTGGTCGAACTCCTTAGCCTTCTTGTCAAAAGAATTTGTAAGCTCATCGAGCACCGGAAGGAATTTATCAACCAGCAGAATTGCCGAAATCCTGATGACAGCCGGTATCACATCGTTGGTCGACTGTGCCATGTTAACATCGTCGTTCGCGCTCACAACGGAATAATCTCCGCGTTTGCCGCCAAGAATTTCTATCGCACGATTGGCGATCACTTCGTTCGCATTCATGTTGTGCGATGTGCCGGCACCCGCCTGATAAACATCGACAACAAATTGGTCGAGATTTTTCCCGCTCAATATTTCATCACAAGCCTGAAGGATGACATCCGTCTTCTTCTTGTCAAGCAAATTCAATTTGTTGTTGACAATTGCCGCAGCTTTTTTAACGAGGACAGTTGCTTTGATCCAATCCGGATGCGGCTTGATGCCGCTGATCGGAAAATTTTCTACGGCTCGTTGTACCTGAACGCCATAGTAAGCATCTACCGGAACTTTCAACTCCCCCAGCGAATCTTTTTCAGTGCGATAATCCATGCTGTGCCTTTCTTAACTGATGGTTGTGCGTGATGAACAGAATAATTTAAACAAAGAATCTCGACGGCTCAACCCTTTGAGGAGAGCCGCTGTTTGAAAGTAGGGAATAGTGAGGTTAAATTAAAACGACTTGAAGAACATTCATTCGTGTTTCAGACGACAGCAGTTATGCGCTATTTCTTTTCCGAAGTTTTAAATGCTTCTTCCAGCGTGTGCCATGAAAGCGTGGCGCATTTCACTCTTACGGGAAATTTGGAAACTCCCTGTAAAGCGACCGCATCCCCCAGTTCTTCCTCGCTGCCGCCATTGGAA
>JBAPNE010000287.1:0-9614 GCA_049278975.1 Candidatus Kryptoniota bacterium | reverse complement strand
TGTGATCAGTGATTAATCTATAAGTGTTTCCGCCTTTGATCATGTAACCGCCAACAAACTGCGCAATAATATTTCCAGCGCTGTCCAACTCCGCAATCGGAGATAATTGTCCAGAGTAAATCCAACGATCTACAATCTGCCCATTAACCATCTTCGCTATTCTCCGATTTTGTCCATCGATGATATAATCAATACGGTCACCAGTAGGAAGATTCACAGTCATTAAGTTTCCAAGAGCGTCATAAGAGTAATTTGTTGTATCTGTGCCACCTGTCCCATTGGGAGCAATCTTTGTCTGTAAATCGCCGTTGCGAGTGTAGATATACTGTGTACCACCATAGCTAAGCATCCTGTCCTGAGCATCGTATGTACCACTGTCAACGGAAGTTGGAGTAATGTGAGCTACGCGGTTGCCGTTTGCATCATAGACATATTGAGAGACAAGCGTGTCGTTACGCCAGACCTTCTCTAATCTTCCCACCGGATCATAACTGTACTGCATTGACTTCGAGACGCCCTGTATGGTTTCGTTCAACGTTGTGATTCTTCCAAGCGAATCTCTCACATAGCTTGTCTGGAATATCGGCGAACTGCTGTAGTTTGCAGTATAGCTCGAAAGCTCTCCAAATGTGGAATACGTCTGGCTTGTGGTTACATTTCCGAGCGTTGTTCCAGTGAGCAAACCGTTTTGAGAGTTGTAGCTCAACGTCATGCTTGCCCCGTTCGCGGGGTTACCGACAGTTGTCAACAGGCCGTCGTTGTCATATCCGAACGATATTTTATTCCCACCGTTGATCGTCTGAGATATGACGTTGAAGTTATTGTCGTACGTTACGCCTAAGCTTCCTTTCACAGTTCCTTTCCATGTTACGCTCGTGCGCAACGAGCCATCGTACCCGTAAAGAAGGATATAAGGGAAGACTAAAACTTACTCCGCAGATCGTCCAGTTGGAGGCCTCTTCCACCTATATGCTATTCTGTTGTTTCTACCTTTGAATAGGTTGTCTTTTCCCAATCATCCTCCGGAAACTCTCCTGAACGAACAATGCGTTGGAGAACTTGGCTTGCAGAAAGGTCTATTGCTACGTCATAACTCGCTATCCCATCTCCTCCGAGGATAACAAGGCGATAACCGGACGTACTCTTTTCTAATCGCGCCGATCGGGCGTTCGAGAGGTCGGCGTACGCAGACAGGGGAACTCTTATACTTCGGCTATCAACCGATATCTCCATTCCGGCAATAACGGTCTCCGGCTTTCTCCCATAATTTCCCCAGCGCCTATTGTATAGCATGCTGTCGGAATATTGGACTACATTAATTACGCATGACACCAAAGTTTTCTGTGCTTCCCCAAAAGTCAATTCATGGCGCCCGGGATTTGTAATGTCCGCTGGTTGACTTGCAAGGCAAACTGAGGCCAAAGTAATTAACGTTATTATGATCGCTGTGTTGCAGATGTTTGTCTTCATGGGATTACCCTCATTGTGTCTATTCCACTTGTTCCAACTAGGTGCCTGGCCGACGGAGTCGCTACTGGGCATCCAGTGGATCCTGTTCTATTTGTATAATCATTGGTGCCGTGAAGGTAAAAACTATACGGATCACGATGAAGTGAACGAATGTACGCCGCTGTCGCGCTGTCCGGTGTAAGTTGCATAGCATTCAGCAATTGATGCCCTCCTGACGTCACGAGCGTATCTTGAATCGGTCCGATAATATACGTGCCCCGAGGTATTGGTCCAACACCGTACACTCCTTCCATCGCTGGATTATTAATGCCTTGTCCCGATCCAGCAAAGCCATTATTAAAGGTCATAATATCACCATTCCGAGCAATGTAGCTCAATGCTCCCGTTGATTGCTCCCATCGAAAATACTGGAGTCCCGACGGGTCTATACTATTAACGGGGTCACACACCGTGTACTCGTACAAATTTGTGACCCCTCCCCCGAAACCGATCGGGTCTTTGTTTGTCCATCTCCCTACCGTGGCATCATAATCCCTCGCCCCAAACCGTACCAGCTTCGTCTCAGTATCGTACAGTCCACCTGCAAATCCGAACGGCTGGAAGCCGGGATTACTATCGTAAATTATGTTGCCAAACTCATCATAGTCCATTCTCTGTACCACTGCACCTGTAGCTACGTTTACAACAAGTCGTGGACTACCAAGATGGTCGGTGATAATCTGATAAATCGTGCCTGCACGCCGAAGTGCCATGGTCATACCTCTATGTTCATCAAGAAAGCGTTTCGGCACGCAGGCGTGTCTCTCCTATTCATATAGCCACCGGAGAAACGCGCGATGATGTTGTCTGCAGAGTCAAGCTCGGCAATAGGAGTAAGTTGTCCAGCACAAAGCCACTTGTTCGTTATCGTGCCGTTGATTCCCCCGGGCAATTCTCGAGTCCCAACACTGAAACCATTCATCTAAATACTATTGTTTCTCTAAATGGATTACCCAACCACCATCATACTCACCATCCTTGGCTGTTGGTTCCACAGATAGAATAAATTTCTTAGCACCAGAAATCCTTAAGTCTAAGTGGTTTGATCGCCAAGTTTCCGTATTATTTGAAACATATCCCTCCTGATACTCAGGAGGTGTGTAAACCCCTAGCCTATACTTTCCTTCTTTAACTTTCAGAAACCCACGATCGCCGCCTATAAGAAATACTCTACCTTTTTTGTCTATCCTTTTTTCTTGTTCGCCGCCCAACCCCAATACAAAACAGTTTAGCGGTTCAATATCTTCCTTCTTTGCTCCATCAATCTTCTCCAGTTTGATAACACATGGTATCACATTCATTCGACCATTATTTTCGCCTCTGCGTATTTCTATAGTTGGGTCATGTACCTTCCAGCTCATTATCACTGAAGCAATTCCAACTATTAATGCGAGTTTACTTTTCTTCATTGTTTTTCTCCAAAATCATTTTACTATTTCAATACAAGCCATGACTTTCTTTCATTAATCAATGACCCCTGCCTAAAGCATCTTGTTGCACATACGTCGGCGTGATGTACAATACACCAGTACCTGTCTGATTCCCTTCGCCGTTTCCGTAAGTATTTATGTAAATGCCTGTTGCGTTGAGCACCTGTGTTGGATAAGAGTTGTTCAGAGGTCCGACCTGAGTTTGAATAGGATCACCCTGAAAATTTCCCCTCCAATCATTGTTTCTCATGTTAAAGTAAATAGCCCCATTAGTTGGATCGATTCCCAGCATTAGATCCTGTCTAGCTTGACCAACCGCTGTTTGACAGGCTTGGTAGGTGCCTTGCTCGCTTGATGGTACATTAGCCGTTGATGATGCTGTTATTGGTCTGCTTGCGCCACGCGCAACGTCTCCATTTATTATCGCATGTGCTATATCAGTCCTTGCAAGGTCAATATTGGACCCATTTAGAGAACGGGTCTCATTGAAGATGATGTTTGCTATCTGGTCATCAGTGAGCAATTGTAATCCCATAAAGTCTACAAGATTTACTGGATCATTTATGCAATATTCATACAAATTCGACACCCCGCCTTTAAAAAGAAGTGGGTCCTTAGTTATCCATCTTGCAGTGATTGCATCATAGTCTCTGAATCCGAATCTGACCAGTTTAGTCTCGGTATCGTAGAGTCCTCCTGCGAACCCAAACGGTTGGAAGCCGGGATTACTGTCGTAAGTCACATTCCCGAACTCATCATAGTCCATGCGTTGTACCACCGTGCCAGTTGCTACATTTACGACAAGTCGTGGACTTCCGAGATGGTCGGTGATTATCTGATAGATGGTATCTCTCTTGTTCATGAAGCCCCCGCAGAAACGGGCAATGATGTTGTTTGCGCTGTCAAGCTCCGCTACAGGAGTAAGTTGTCCTGCGTACAGCCACTTGTTCGTTATCGCGCCATTAACTCTCTTTGCTACTCTCCTGTTTTGTCCATCAATCACGTACTGAATCACATCACCATTCGGCATTAAAACTTGAGTCAGGTTTCCGAAAGCGTCGTAAGTGTATTTTGTTGTATCTGTTCCAACAATCTTCGTTTGCAAGTCACCGTTTAGACCGTAAATGTATTGTGCACCACCACTCGATTGAAGCATTCGAGTGCAGGCTACGCTCAGCATCCTGTCTTGAGCGTCATAAACACCGCTGTCGATTTCTGTCGGTGTCCAGTGAGCTATCCTATTTCCATTTGCATCGTAGCTGTATGTTGACGCCAGCGTATCATTTCTCCACACGCTCTGCAATCTTCCGACAGCATCATAGCTATACTTTGTCGCCTTTGATACGCCTAGTTCAGTCTCAGTCAGAGTAGCTATTCTGCCAAGCGAGTCTCTTGAGTAAGTTGTCTGGAATATCGGCGAGCTGCTGTAGTTTGCTGTATAACCTGCCAGCTCTCCAAATGTGGAATAAGTCTGAGTTGTCGTTACATTTCCGAGCGTTGTTCCAGTAAGCAAACCGTTTTGAGAGTTGTAGCTCAGCATCATACCGCCGACAGTTGTTAACAGGCCGTCGTTGTCATAACCGAAGTTGATAGCACTCCCACCGTTCACTGTCTGCGATGTGACATTAAAGTTGTTGTCGTACGTTACGCCTACGTTGCCTTTCACAGTTCCTTTCCATGTCACGCTTGTCGGCAATGAGCCATCATAGCCGTAAAGAAGTGTATCGCTGGTTGGGGAAATCGTCTGTGCGAGATTTCCTTTTGTGTCATAAGCGAACGTCTGCGTACCACGATCAAAAGCAATGGAATGTAACCTGTCTGCCGTCCCTCCGCAGCCGCAGCCTGAAGTATCGTAAGTTATGGTGATGGTACGGCCGTCGGGGAGGTTTGTTGTAGTGAGGCGCTTGTCCAAATCATAAGAGTAGGTAGTAGGTTGTAGGTGGTAGGTAGTATCCGGTTCAACGTTCAGAGTCCCGGGTTCGGACTTCGTCGTATCGCCCACGAACGGCGGCGTATATTTATCTGTCAGGTCGTTCACGTTGTAGTCGAACAGATGTTGCGGCCTTCCAGGAGGCGACAAAGTAATTAGGTTGCCATTGGCATCGTAGGTAAATACAATCAAATTACCGTCGGGTAATGTCTGCACTGTTACTCTGCCGACAGAATCATAAGCAAATCCCGACGTGTTTCCGATTGGATCTTTCGCCAAGGAAATCCTCGTCCCTTGAGCAACTGAAGTGAGTCGTCCTTTAGTATCGTAGGACAATATGTCTTCGTTCGTAAGAATTTGTTCAATTGCCTAAGAATAATTGAATGGGTGGTTTCTTCCTCAAGTTTAAAATGAACACTCTCTGTTTTCTTGGAAAAAATTTCGTCTGCCATTCTTCCTGCATAACACCTTCAAAGAGATAGTATGTCGCATTTTGCCCTTCTGCGACTTTAATAACAGTCCCAAGAGGCCCGTAACCGTCATATTGAAGACTATCTTGGAATGAATCATAAACAAGCCTCGCCGATGGAACTGAATCCAGAAGAAGAATGATGGTTTGCACTGGACTAACAGAAGACAAAATAAGCAGTACCTGATTCGACCCGAATGGTCGAGATATATAAAGCGTTCCGTATCGTGGGGACGCAGGGATTTTACTAAATTTCTTCTGAGCGATATCTCCATTCGGACCATGCCTATCAAGGATTTCTACTTGTCTCACAAACATAAGTCCGTTATTGAAATCTCGATCAACGGAATCAAAGCTGGATTCAAACCTCTTAAACAAACGGATTCCACAATTGGTATTTTCTTGAATTCCCCATTTAGTATCTGGAAATGTCTGAATAAAATAAGTGTATGCACCCACAGCGGACGGAAGATAAATGTTGTTACATGTAGTATCCTTCTTCGAAGAGTCCTGAGCATTACACCTTGTAAATCTCACAATAATTACTAGTAGACACAAACTAAAATATCTTGTTAATCGCATGTTTTCTTACCTCCTTTTAATTATTGATCTGGACAATTCCCCAATAAAGGATCATTATAAAAATAAATTGTATGTCCGTTCAGGTCTGCAGTTCCAGATGTAGTAAGACACGATTTCCTATCCACCATCTTGCCATTCTTATTTCTGCACCGATGAACGAACCAACAACCTTGGCTACCTACACACATAAAATTCCCACCCCCTGAACGATCTGTTCCACCAGTTGCGTTTACGATGTTTTGCCATGCGTGCTCATCACCAGGCGCAGCGTGAGGGCCTGGTTGCGCTGAGTTGCAACCACCTACACTTCGCGCACAAACGGCGGCAATACTTGCCTTGGCATCAGCAAGTCCGGGTGCAGGATCATAGTTGGTTGGGCTTATGTTCGCCCATTGTCTGACCTCTCCATATGTCCAAGTATTCGCGTCAAGCCCAGTCGGATCATTATTATTAATCGGATCTGACAAGACATAATTGTAAAGGTTAGTACCACTGGCTGAAAATCCAATAGGGTCAGGTGACAACCAACGCCCTACTGTCGGATCGTATACACGTGCTCCAAAAAATACTAATCCACAATCCGATTCATACATACCTCTCGAAAAGCCGAATGGCTGGAAGCCGGGATTACTATCGTAAATTATGTTGCCAAACTCATCATAGTCCATTCTCTGTACCACTGCACCTGTAGCTACGTTTACAACAAGACGTGGACTTCCTAAATGGTCGGTGATGATCTGGTAGATGGTATCATTCCTGTTCATATAGCCTCCGCTGAATCTGGCAATGACATTGTTTGCCGAGTCAAGCTCTGCAACGGGAGCAAGTTGTCCTGCATAAAGCCACTTGTTTGTTATTGTACCATTCACTCTCTTTGCTATTCTGCGGTTCTGTGCATCAATCACGTATAATCGGCATAATCATTTTTTTAGCATTGACGATATACATAGTTCAGAAATGCCATATTTTGAAGGTGACACCCTACGTGTAAGAAGAGTTCATTCGCCTCACTTCCTTCAGTTTTTGCTAGGGTACCTAACGTTAGTGGCTTTTGACGAAGACTATAACACTGCCCGCCACTAAAGCCAACGCAAGAGTTATTTTTGTCATTATAATTTGCCTGTCATTTGGATCAAGGTTTTTCCACCCTTTCCTTAACGGTTTGATTGTCGTTGTTGCCCAGATCACAGAAAGAATAGCTAGGATAAACATTTGCTGTAGATATGACATACACTGCCTTAAAGTTTTTTTATTTCATTAATGATGAGAAAGTGCATCTGGACAAACGCATGTAAAACCTGGATTGTATACAGGATTAGGGTTGCTCGGTCCGATCAAGAACGTTGAATCCAAAGCAAAACCAAGAGACTCTTTCTCACCTTGTTGAGTTCCGCTGAGAGTTACCCCTTTTGACAAACTATGAGTTGCAATGTTAAAGGCTGCATCTATGGCAAGTTCTGTAGCATTTTCAGATATATCTCCGCCATTTCCTTGATTATATAGGGCGTAATTTGCCAGTTGAAGACTGAAGCTTTCCAGTTTTGTGTAGTACGAAACCGTAGATAGACCGGCTCCAATTGGTCCAGCTATCTCTTCTGTTCCCGTAGCAGCACCACCAACAATGAACACTGCTGCGGCCTCTGCATATAGACCGGAGGCGGTACTTAAAAAGTTTGATCCGTAAGTCAAAAATTGCGAGAGCCAGTTTGCAGACTGCGAATTTGGACCACAGGTACCCATAGGGTCAAACTTGTTTACTGGATCCCCTACCGCATACGTGTATAAATTATATCCCCCGTTAAACCCAATCGGATCCTTACTCGTCCACCTTCCCGGTGCCGCATCATAATCCCTCGCACCAAAGCGTACCAGCTTAGTCTCTGGATCATACAAACCTCCAGCAAAACCAAATGGCTGGAAACCGGGGTTGCTATCGTATATCACGTTCCCAAACTCGTCATAGTCCATTCGTTGTACCACTGCACCTGTTTCCACATTCACTACAAGCCGTGGACTTCCAAGATGGTCGGTGATAATCTGATAGATGGTATCTCTCTTGTTCATGAAGCCCCCGCAGAAACGGGCAATAATATTGTTTGCAGAATCCAATTCAGCAACAGGTGTAAGCTGTCCAGCATAAAGCCATTTGTTCGTTATTGTGCCATTCACTTTCTTTGCTATTCTGCGATTCTGTCCGTCGATCACATACTGGATCACGTCGCCATTCGCTTGCCCCTTTGGGGGCATCACGACTTGCGTAAGATTTCCGAAAGCGTCATACGAGTAATCTGTTGTATCTGTTCCAGCAATCTTTGTCTCTAAATCGCCGTTGCGTGAATAGATGTACTGCGTACCACCATAGCTCAGCATCCTATCCTGCGCATCATACGTACCACTATCGATTTCTGCCGGTGGCCAATGAGCAATTCTATTTCCATTTGGATCGTAGCTGTAAGTTGAGACCAGCGTATCGTTCCGCCACACATTCTGCAATCTTCCCACCGGATCATAACCATACTGCATCGACTTCGATAATCCCTGTATGGTTTCGTTTAATGTCGTGATTCTGCCGAAAGAATCTCTCACATAGCCCGTCTGAAATATCGGTGAGCTACTGTAGTTTGCATCTGATATTAGGTCATTTATTTCTTGGGGAAATTTTTATAAGGATAGATGGCATGAAAATGATCAATCATTCCCATAAATAATCGCCTGACCCAATTGGTATATTTGTAGTCGGCACCAAAAGGGAGTATACTATAATGTTCATTGGCAATATCTTCCATATACGTCTGTGACCACGTCCCTTCAAGCCATATGCGCCTTGCATATATTATGGGAAGTTCGAGCGTGTACATTTCGTTAACTAAATCAAAATATTGAAAGCTGCTGTCAACAACAACAGTATCCCGTTTCATTTCTATTTTATTGGCAGCTTCCTCCAATGATATGGAAGGCTCAGCTTTTAACAATTCCTCATATTGCCTCTCTATGCTTTTCCCAACAGGATGTTCAAAGATAAGCACTAGTTTGCTCTCTGCCGTGCGTGGAGAATCATTGCTAAGGAAACCCTCACTGTGCAATGTTATTTGGTACTCAACAGGATCCCAGCCATTAATTTCCGTCCGAATCACTAAGAAAAAACTGGTTTTGATTTTCTCGTCCAGTGTCAATGGTTTCAGCCTTAGTATGTAATCCACTATGTTGTCGGCGTTCTTCCCTTCCCAACGTTCTAATTGTTCAGTTATACTCCCACCATATATAATTTGTGAATAAGCGGGCACAGCAAACAAAATAGTTGCAGTTAGTAACATTCCACGCTTAAATTTTATCATGTTCACTCCTTAATGATTTAACATCCGGCACTCGTTCCCAACAACTATTTACCTGATTTCAGTCTTTTTAGCACTTCGTTGATCCAATCTGGCCCTAATACTTGCACTCCCTTTGTATTTTGCAGTGTTGTTACAAGCCAGACGCCTTGATCGCTTATGACATAGTCACCTTTAATCCCTTCGATGTAATCTGAAGGACCACCCTCTGGACTATAATCATGACATCCAAAGTTAACAGGATGTGTGTGCATAAAATACTCAGCATTTATTGCTATCTGATCAAATGTTTCCGTTGCGTTTTCTCCAGGATTCCGAGTAATCGTATTGTGGCCTAGATTAGTCGGACCTACTCCTGGCAC
>JBAPNE010000286.1:0-13380 GCA_049278975.1 Candidatus Kryptoniota bacterium | reverse complement strand
CGCCTAATGAGGGCACAAAACCCGAAGGGTTTCGAGATTTGTTGACTCGTCGAATTTATTCGATGGCTTCGTTGTCTTCACCACGTTCTATAGATCTCGCGGCTTCCCGTAAGGTACATATCCTGATAACCTTCCATCTTCTTCATGGCTTCCTGCACTTCCTTAGTCGGGTTCTTCATTGCCTCCCAGCTCTGTTCGTATGCCGTTAGGTTTTCATATTGCCAAACCATAATGACACGGTTGTACTGTCCTGTCACGTCGGTCATGATGTTTACCGAGTGCGGGTCTGACATCATGGCCTCTTTGAACATCTTTGCCACTTTGGAAGCATTACCGGGTTTGCAGACGAATATATCGTGCACGATGATCATTTCTTTTCTACCTCCTTCGATTGTTTTTTTGCACAAGTATTTTGAGCGTGTTGCCAAATGCCAAGGGAGTGTCATTGCGAGGAGCAACGCGACGCGGCAATCTCCGATTTCAGGATGATTTTGAGCCTGAGATTGCTTCACTTCGTTCGCAATGACATAGGGGCAACACGCTCATTTTTATAGTGAACGATAATTGATCTTAATGAGTTCAATTTCCAGAGGGCGTTATCTGACTCACCGTTTGTGAAACGAGGAGATACGAGTCAGCCACCATGGGTTGTGCGCGGAGTGCTCAGGCAATTTCCCGGGAACAATTCAAAGAGTGATGGTCAAAGAAAATCTAGCAAACTACAATTTACTATACCAGACAGCCGCGACGATGTAGATTCATCAACCGATGTTGGCAGAAGGGTGCCGCCGCTAACCTATCTCTTACCGTAGCAATTTCCAACACAAGTTGGAAATTCTGGACTCGGGAACTGCATATTTTTTCAACGCAGGCTCAAAGCCGGTTGAAGGCCGACTTAACCGAGAGTGAATCGAGAGAGAACCGAGAATGAACCGAGAGAAAACAATTCCGGAACTAGGGGTCGTTTCAGTCTTTGGTGTAGGATATTTCTACACTTTATGAGATTACGGAACGCAAAGACCCGACGAGGAAAGTTTGGGATGGAGAAATGAGATCGGGGGTGGAACTCCTTAATAACGGGAATCCAGCCTGGGTTCCCGACAGATGCATTCGGGAACGACAGTGGTTGTGGTTCATGGTAATCATTGAATCAAGCGAATCATGGTTCAGGCAATGTCGGGGCTGTCATGTCCAACGTGAAAACTGAGATCGCCGCGTCGCCCTCAAATGAAGAACTCCTCGCGATGACAGGGGGAAGTCACCCGAAATTCCGTGTACCACGAAATGACGGATTCCCGTTCGCGCGCATGGTTTGTTTGCGGCAGCTAATTCCTTTAACTTTTTCATGCAGTTTCCCCGGGAAGGAGAATTAAGAAAAGTTCGAAGCGCAACTTATACAAGATGGAGTATATATCATGAAAAGAGTGTTTGCACATCTATCAGTTTTATTGCTCGTTCTATCGTCACTTTGCATGGCACAAGAGGCAACGGTTCAATTACCGAAGCCGGATACTACGGGTGGTAAACCGATAATGCAATGCTTGAAGGAAAGAAAAACTTCCCGCTCGTTTGATTCGAAGCCGTTGCCCCAGCAAGTGTTGTCTAATCTTCTCTGGGCAGGATTCGGCGTCAACCGCCCGGATGGTCATCGCACTGCACCTTCGGCAATGAATTGGCAGGAGACTCAGTTGTATGTGGCAATGGAAGATGGTCTGTATCTTTATGACGCGCAATCGAACTCGTTGAAAGAAGTGTCGAGATCGGACATCCGTGAGAAAACCGGAGTACAGGGTTTTGTGAAAGATGCTCCGCTTGACATCGTTTATGTCGCCGATCTTTCAATGACCGGTCATGCATCATCGGATGACCAAACTCTCTACACTGCTGCCGACTGCGGCTTCATCGCGCAGAATGTTTATCTCTACTGTGCCTCCGAGGGACTTGCGTGCGTCGTTCGCGCATCCATTGACAGACCTTCGCTTTCCAAAGCGATGAGCCTGAACACAAATCAAAAAATTATCCTGTCGCAGACAGTCGGATATCCGAAGTGATGGAATGAATTGTACCTCCGCTTAAATTCTGTCGAGGCGCGAAACATGATGGCACACGCGGAACAAGATCGAGCAGGTGACTTTAGAATTTCGTAAATCGTACTATTGAAAATCTTTAATAGGAACAAAAAACAAAGGAGAAAATCGTGAGCACTTTATTTTTTATTGGGTTGTTTCTTGTCGTCGGAATTGCGCTGCTGAGCGTTAAAGCAAGCGATGCTTCATATCCATTTAAGTTTAAGAAAGTCGGATATATAAGTTTTGGCTTGGCAATATTATCCTTCGTGGTCGGGTCATTTACGATTATCGATCCGGGATATGTAGGAGTCCCTGTCACCTTCGGTAACGTAGGGGCACACTCTCTTCCTGCTGGATTTCATCCGATCTTTTTCTTAACCGATGTTTATAAAATGTCTATCCAGACAAAAGACTACACTATGTCTTCAGCCACTAGCGAAGGCAATAGAACCGGTGATGATGCTGTTGCTACACTGTCACGCGATCAGCTTATTCTCAAATTCGATGTCACTGTCTGGTATCACTTAGATCCATCGCAGGCGAATAATGTTTATAGTAATATCGGCTTGAATTACGAAGAGGTGATTGTGAGGCCGGCGATTAGAACTGCGCTGGTAAATGCCGCTACTAAGTTTGATGCAAGCGATGTAATGTCTCTCCAAAGGGACGCATATACTAAGATGGTTACTGAATTATTGCTGCAGGAACTGAATGGCAAGGGCGTGATTCTGGATAACGTGCTTATCAGAAACGTGGAGCCGCCGGCGACGGTCAGCGATGCCATTGCGGCAAAACTTAAAGCTTCTCAGCAAGCTCAGCAAATGGAATACACCATACAGTATGCTCAGAAGGAAGCACAGCGAAAAGCGATCGAGGCTCAGGGCATTGCGGACGCGCAAAGAATAATCAACAACGGGTTGACGCAGAATTATCTGCAATGGTATTACATTTCTCAGCTCAAAGAGTTAGTGAATAGTCCGAATAACTCAACGATTATTTTGCCGTACGACCAAAGGTTGACGCCGCTTTTGAATATTCAAAGCAAGAAGTAAGAGGATTAATTTAGAAACGATTGACTAGGAATCAGCGGAAGGACTATGGGTATCCATTCACTTTTAATATGGGGAATATCAGCGATATGGATCGGATTGGAGATATGGCTTGTAGTTCGGGACAAGTTGGCAGGCAAAGGAAAAACACAGCATGACAAAGGCACGCGAAACTACAACTTTATCTCAATTGCTGCCAGCATGACGGCAGCCGGCTTTTTGAATGGCATATCCATTTTTGGGTTCATGGGCAGAAGAATAGAAATCCTTTTTTGGGTTGGGTTCGGGATTATGATAATGGGTCTGGCTTTCCGCGTCTGGTCAATTATTGTGCTCGGCAAGTATTTTCGGACTACCGTGGAACTGGATGAGCGGCGCACGGTGGTGCGCGCCGGACCTTACCGCTGGATTCGTCATCCATCATATAGCGGACTGCTTTTGGTTTGCCTTGGCTATGGTATTGCATTGCAAAGCTGGCTTTCTCTGTTAGTGGTGCTTACTCTGCCATCGATTGCCTTACTCCATCGTATCCGCGTGGAAGAGAGACTCCTTGTCAGAGGAATCGGAAATGATTACATCGAGTATCAGCGGCAAACTAAGAGGCTCATACCCGGTATCTGGTAAGGTGGATTTAATCGATAGTGGATTCCCCGGCTTGTTCATCCCGGCTTTGTCGAGACTGCTTAGTCAGAGTGATATATTACAGATAACTTCCTTGTTGCCAAGGGTTCCGTTCCGCAAAGAAAATGTCTCCCCCGAGAGGCTGGTTATGTCCATGGTGTTTTGCTAAATTGATTTCTCAGATAAGGAATTTGTCCGTGAAGATGAAGCTGAAAACATTTCGAGTAGAGGCAAAGGACAATCATACCCCGGCTCTTTCTCCGGAACTACCGTTGTGTTTTGCACACTGCCTGTTAGTCCGCCATGGCCGGCGAAATAATACCGTGATAGCGGTTCCTTTTTTCACTCACCATGTTCACGCCGGGCAATGAACATGACAAGGCACAGTATCTTAAAAAGGATAGGTATCGTGCTGGCGGCCGCCTTTTCGGCTGCGATGCTCGTGCTTCTGGTGTTGAGATCAGTTTATGCAATCTCCTTGTTCAATACACTCACGAGCCGTCTCCAAAGCTCGGGATGGCACGACATGGAAGCCGATTCGGTAATGCAGACAGATGAGGAAATGACGTTTGAAGCCGGCTATTTCTTTTTCAAGGTCGGATCTGTCAAGTTCCAGGTTCTCGGGGAAACCATGTATGACAGTTTGCCTGCATACCGGATGCGTGCATATATTGATTCATACAGCGGGATGCCGTTCGTGAATTTTCACGCAGTTTATGATACTTATGCCGACGCAAAAAATTTGAGGTGCATCTTCAATTCGAGGGATCAAAAGGAGGGAGACATCTGGGTTAAAACCACAACGCATTGTGATATGGAGCGGAAGAATATTGAATGGGAACAATCGGAGGATGGAAAACTCCTTAAGAGGGTCGATATGCAGTGCGACACAAGTTACACAAACGGAGTAAGTTTTATTTACTACTTGCGTGAGGCATGCCGGAACTCAGGCGGCAGGCCCCTAAGTCTTGAAATACCCATCATTGACGACACGGTGAGATCAAAAGTAGACCTGACCATAAACGAGAAAAGAGAACCTTGCGATGTTACCGCTTTCGACTTTCCACTGGACTCTCAGCGGTTATCCGGTCACATAGATTTTGTGGGAACATTCGGAGTCACGGGAGATTTTGTGGGATGGATGGCTGCCGATTCTTCCTGCCTGCCGTTGAAGGCGAAAGTAAAAGTCATTTTGGGGAGTGTCGTCGTGCAGTTGAAAGAAATCAAGAGGGGAAACTGGATTCCACCGAGGTCTGTCGGAAATGAATGAGATGGATTCAATTGAGAGTAGATTCTTCTCCACCCGAATCATATAGCAAGCGGATTCTTCGCGGGTTCATTTAGCCCGACTTTGCCGGGCCCTATGCAGGGGAATGGACATAGGACATCCGGGAACCCCGAGCTAAGGACTCCACCTAAAATCATGATTTGAAGGTTTTTAAATAGATGTTATATTTATGTGAAATGAGAGTCCCTTTTTCTACAGACGTTAGCAAACGGTAATGTCGTTCTCATCACATCCCGCGTTTAACATAATCATTACGGCCTTTTCATGTTAACTCAAATGTTTTATGTACCATGGAGGTAATGTGCTGCCTGTAATTTCTCTAAACTTTATTGACTACCTAATTTTAGCCGCTTATGTATTGATCACAATCCTCGTCGGTTATTCTTTGAGGAAGTACATGAAGACGAGCGAGGACTTTTTCCTATCCGGCCGCTCGCTTCCAAGCTGGATAACAAGCTTAGCATTTCTTTCCGCCAACTTGGGTGCGCTCGAAGTGATCGGCATGGTTGCCAATTCGGCAAAGTACGGCATCTTAACGGTGCATTTCTATTGGATTGGCGCAATACCAGCGATGATTTTTCTGGGCATATTTATGATGCCGTTTTATTATGGGAGCAGAGTTAGGAGCGTGCCGGAATATTTGAAGTTAAGATACAACGAAGCGACCCGCGGACTCAATGCATTTTCATTCGCCATTATGACTCTTCTCATGAGCGGCATCAGCATGTACGCCATGGCGCTCCTTTTTGAATTGACACTCGGCTGGTCTTTAACGTCAAGCATTATGCTCTCGGCTCTTGTCGTATTGATTTATGTTTTCTTCGGCGGGCTTTCCTCTTCCATTTACAATGAAGTGATCCAGTTCTTTTTGATTTGGCTTGGACTTCTCCCGATTGTTTATATCGGGCTTCATGCGGTCGGCGGCTTTGAAGGATTAGTTCAGAGAATTCCTCCATCGTTTTTGCAGGCATGGAGGCACATGGGATCGGCGTCCGATAACCCGATGGGAGTGGATTGGCGAGGAGTTGTCCTCGGCCTTGGGTTTGTTCTTTCATTCGGCTATTGGACCACGGATTTCCTGGTCGTTCAGCGAGCTTTGGCATCGGAGAATCTTTCGGCTGCGCGGAGAACTCCTATCATTGCGTCTTTTCCGAAGATGCTGGTTCCAATAATTGTCGTAATCCCCGGGCTTCTCGCAGTTGCACTCCTGCCGCAGTTCAAGGTTGTCACCGGAGGACCTACGCCCGATTATAATTCCGCACTTATCCTCATGTTCGCACATTATTTACCAAATGGAATTTTAGGTCTTGCAATCACTGGACTCCTTGCAAGTTTCATGTCGGGAATGGCCGGGAACGTTACGGCATTTAACACTGTGTGGACTTACGATATCTACGGCAGCTATATAAGAAAAAATATGCCGGATGCACACTATTTGAAGATGGGTAAATACACGACAGTCTTCGGCGTCATCTTCAGTATCGGCACGGCATACATAGTGCAGTCGTTTCCGAATTTGATGGACTATATGCAGCTTATCTTTACTTTCTTTAATGCACCGCTATTCGCAACATTTTTACTGGGAATGTTTTGGAGAAAAGCATCACCGTGGGGCGGATTCTTCGGATTACTGGCCGGGATTTTCGCGGCAGCGTTCCATTATTTTGTGTTGTACCAGCATGGAATTGTCCACTACCCCAGTGAGATGGCGGCGAACTTTTATCAAGCATGGTGGGCATGGTGCACCGACTTTGTCGTGACTATCATCGTAAGTTTGTTCACGCGAAAGAAAGAAGAAAGCGCACTTGTGGGATTGGTTTATAGATTAACTCCGAGGCCGCATACTAGCGAGAGCCTGTTCCGCAAGCCCGAATTTTGGGGAGTGCTTTCACTAGTTGTGATGGTTATCTTAAACGTGATTTTCTGGTAATATACAGGAGAATGACAAATGGAATCTTCGGGAGCACAACGGCATTTCTTCGATCTAAAAATTCCTCTCGGAAGCCTGCTTGGCTTTTATGGAATCCTTCTTGTGTTGTATGGTATCTTCAGCCCTCGTGAAATTTACGCTAAATCAGTTAATATTAATATAAACCTGATCTGGGGAGTTCTAATCATGGTGGTTGGCATTATATTTCTCCTTGTTGCTTACTTTGAAAAGGGAAAGTGAAGTGAATGAAAAATAAACAATTAAAAATGAATGTTGAATAAAATGAAAGTCAATAAATCTGATTTACCGCTTTTCATTATTCCTTATTCATTTATCGGAGTTTCATGGGCGCAGCAGTAGAGTTCAATACTTTGACGGAGATGTTCACACAGCTCGTTAAGAAATATGCGGGCCGCGGGAGGGATGTCTATCGTTACAAATTAGAAGGAAGATATGTTGGGGTTACTTATGATGAATTGTACGATAAGATAGAGACATTTGCTTACGGACTGAATTCTATCGGCTTGAAACGCGGTGATAAGATCGCAATCCTTTCCGAGAACCGTCCGGAATGGCCCATCACTGATCTCGCTTCGCTTATCATTGGTGCTATTGATGTGCCGATCTTTCCAACTCTCACTCCAAAACAAATCGAATACATACTAATAAATGGAGATGTGTCTTTCGTTGTTGTGTCGAATTCATTTCAGTTGAACAAGGTGCTGCGGATTCGTGACAATGTAAAAACGCTGCAACAAATCATCGTAATGAATTCTAAGGAGAATAGCAGAGCCAGGTCTATCCTGGATTTTTCTGATATCTACGAGATTGGAAAAGTTGCGCGCGAAAAAAATCGCGACCAGTTTGAAAAGTGGGTCGAACGAATCATGCCGTCGGACATCGCGACAATTATTTACACAAGCGGAACAACCGGCGATCCGAAGGGCGTCATGTTGACGCACGGTAATTTTGTTTCGAACATAAAGGGCTCCCTCGATCATATCCCAATAAACGAAGATGATACACTTCTTTCGTTCCTTCCTATCTCTCACAGCTTCGAAAGAATGGCGGGGTATTACACTGCTCTTTCTACCGGTGCGACAGTTTCTTATGCTGAGAGCATCGAGACCGTGGCGCAAAATTTAATCGAAGTTAAACCGACCATCGTAACTACGGTTCCGAGATTGTTCGAGCGCATTCACGCACAAGTTATTAAGAATGTCGAGTCCGGGTCGACAGCAAAGAAGAAAATTTTTTATTGGGCGATTGATGCAGGGAAACGGTATGTCATGGCGCGGAAAAGAGGAATCGTTGGTCCCATCTTGCGGGCAAAGCATTCTATTGCCGACCTGTTAGTCTATTCGAAGTTAAAAGAAAGGACAGGCGGCAAAATAAAGTTTTTCGTCAGCGGCGGTGCGGCGCTTTCTCGGGAACTTGGCGAATTTTTCGAAGCTCTCGGAATAATGATAATCGAAGGTTATGGAATGACGGAATGCTCGCCGGTTATCAGTGCAAACCGGATCGACGATTACGAATTTGGAAGCGTCGGAAAGCCGCTCAATAATGTGCAAGTCAAAATAGATGATGATGGTGAAATAGTCACACGTGGTCCGCACGTCATGGTCGGTTATTACAAAAATGAGGAGTCAACGACCGAAGCAATAGACAAAGACGGCTGGCTTCACACCGGTGATATAGGCCATTTTGATCCTGATGGATTTTTGGTAATCACCGACAGAAAGAAACATTTGTTCGTTAATTCCGGTGGCAAAAACATCGCTCCACAACCGATTGAAAATTTGCTGCAGCAAAGCAAATTTGTCGATCAGATCGTTCTTATTGGCGACAAGAGAAGATTCAATGCCGCATTGATCGTCCCGGATTTCGATTCGCTAAAGGAGTATGCGAAGGGACATCATATTATTTTCAGCGGCGAAAGAGAATTGATTGTCGATGAGAAAATAAACGATGCAGTTCGCGAAGATATAAACAATCTGCAGAGGGACCTCGCGAAATATGAGCAGGTCAGGAGGTTCAAACTCATTGCTGAACCGTTCACAATTGAAAGCGGTGAACTCACACCTACTTTGAAAGTAAAAAGAAAAGTCGTCGAGCAGAAATATTCCGACTTAATTGAGTCAATGTACATATGATGGAACAGATATGAACTTAAAGGATAAGGAGAAACAATTCATTCTCCAGACTTACAAGCGACTCCCGGTTGAGGTAGATCATGCGGACGGTGTCTATGTTTATGGAAGTGACGGCAAAAAGTATTTGGACTTCTTTGGAGGAATCGCCGTCAACGCTCTCGGCTACAACAATGCGCGGGTAAAAGCGGCAATTATCGATCAGGTCAACCGGTACATGCACATGTCGAACATATTCTACATGGATGTGCAAGTTGAATTGGCTGAAACAATTTGCAACCTTTCCGGCTATTCGAAAATTTTCTTCACGAATTCAGGTACGGAAGCAGTCGAGGCTGCAATTAAATTGGCCAGAAGATGGGGGAGCAGAGAAAGTAAAACAAAACTTTTTGCGTTGACCAATTCATTCCACGGAAGAACAATGGGAGCACTCTCTTTGACCGACAGGGCAAAGTACCGTCATGGATACGAACCGTTTCTACCAGAAGTCGATCATGTTACTTTCAATGATGTGGATGAGCTGCGAAGAAAAGTTGACTCAAATACGGCAGCAGTTTTTGTCGAATTTGTCCAGGGCGAAGGCGGAATAAATATTGTCTCGAATGAATTTACCGAGGAGCTGTTTTCTCTGAGACGCAAGCACAACTTTCTCATTGTTGCGGATGAAATTCAAGCAGGCATTTACCGGACTGGTAAACTTTTTGCGTTCGAACATTATGGAGTTCATCCGGATTTGGTCACATTGGCAAAACCACTTGGTGGCAGCCTCCCTCTCGGCGGTCTGCTTGTCGATTCTAAACTTGCGGACGTGCTCGATTATGGTGCACATGGTACGACATTCGGTGGCAATCCGGTTTCGTGTGCGGCGGGCCTGGCAACGGTGAGAGAACTCTGCGAAAGAAATATTGATGCCCATGTTACAACAACAGGTAAATATCTCAAGCAAAGATTACTTGACTTCCAGGCGAAATATGTTGATTTCGTTTCCGAGGTGCGTGGCCCGGGATTGATGATAGGTGTTGAGTGCAAAACAGATTGCAGTGAATTCGTAAATAGGCTTTTATCGAATGGCGTTCTGGTGAATTGCACAAATGGAAATGTGATCAGGCTTTTGCCGCCGTTAATAATTGAAGAAGAACACGTCGATGTTTTCATGGCTGCATTTGAAAAAACATTTCTCGATATGTACAGGATGTCGTCAAAGAAATTAGATACAATTAGCAGGTGAACTATTTGTCCCGCTTAGTAAAATTATTAATGGAAGAGCAGAACCTTGTCCCGATCAATTATTCCGCGGGGGTATGCGGGATCCGGCTGCCTTGTCACAGTAAGAAATATGAGTTCGGATCGGGAAAGGCGGCGTAAGAAAAGCCGGAAAATCTTTAGCGACGCAAATTTTTCTCTTGATGGTAGGGGAAACTGCGTCGTCACATTACAATAAAAATAAATTGCAGAAGTGGTACAGAGAAAGTTCTAATGACAAAAGAAATTATCGTTGAAGATGTTTAAGACAATTATAGAGCCGTTTAAAATTAAGTCAGTCGAGCCGATAAATTTCACGACGCGCGAATATCGTGACAAGGCATTAACAGATGCGCACTATAATTTATTCTTGCTCAAGGCGGATGATGTCTTAATAGATCTTCTTACCGATTCCGGAACTGCGGCAATGAGCTCGAAGCAATGGGCAGCGATCATGGATGGCGATGAATCGTATGCGGGGTCGCGAAGTTTTTTTAGATTTGAGAAAATCGTAAGAGAGCTCACCGGATTCAAATATATAATCCCAACTCATCAAGGAAGAGCGGCAGAAAAAATACTTTTTACAGTTGTCGGCGGCGCCGGGAAAATTATTCCGAATAATACTCACTTCGATACTACTCGCGCAAATGTTGAGTTTTAAGGAGCGACCGCAGTAGATTTGCCGGTACCTGCGGCCCTTGAGACAAACAAGTATGCTGATTTCAAAGGCAACATCGATCTGAACAAATTAGAAGACCTGATTAAGAAAACCGGCGGGAAGAAAATTCCGCTTTGTATGCTGACGATTACCAACAATTCAGTCGGCGGCATGCCGGTCAGCATGAAAAATATTAGAGAAACAAAATTGTTGTTGAGCAAGTATGACATTCCTTTGTTTCTTGACGCCTGTCGCTTTGCCGAGAACGCTTATTTTATAAAACTTCGGGAGCCAGATTACGCCAGTAGAAGTGTGAAGGAGATTGCACAGGAGATGTTCAGCTATGCCGACGGAAGCACGATGAGCGCGAAAAAAGACGGGCTCGTGAACATCGGGGGCTTCCTCGCTTTAAATGATAACACGCTCGCAGAGAAAGCGCGAAGCCTGCTAATTATGACCGAAGGATTCCCAACTTACGGCGGACTCGCAGGCCGCGATCTTGATGCCATGGCACAAGGATTTGAAGAAGTTCTCGATGAAGACTATTTGAAATATAGAATACGGTCGATAGAATACTTCGGTGAAAAACTGCAAAGAGAAGGTGTTCCGATTCTTCATCCAACCGGTGGACATGCAGTTTTCATAGATGCAAAAAGATTTCTGCCGCATGTGCCACAACGCATGTACCCCGGGCAGTCGATCGCGGCCGAACTATATCTTGAAGGCGGCATTCGAAGTGTCGAGATAGGTTCGGTTATGTTTGGAAAGGAAACGAACGGCAAGTTTGAGGCGGCGCAGCTTGAGTTGGTACGGCTGGCAATTCCGAGAAGAGTTTATACGCAGAGTCACATAGACTATGTCGCCGAAATTATTATTGAAGTATATAAACGCAGAGAGAAACTACCGGGCTATGAAATCACGTATGAGCCCCGCTATCTTCGTCATTTCACAGCGCACTTCGAGCCGAGAACTGTAAACGCAAGTGAGTAGCAAACTCAGTGGCTTGCTTTTGGACAAATGTCCTATATGTAACACCGACAATCCCGATTTCGCGCTTAGGTGTAAGTCTTGCGGGAGCATCCTTCAGCAGAGCGTAAAAACACTTGATCTATTTTCCACAATTTATGATTTGTGGCGGTATCCTGATTTTACATTTCGTAAAATTATTCTTGCGGAACACAAAAACTACACTGTGTTCATGGCGTTGTTAGAAGGAATCGGCATCAGTTATTTTTTTATGTTTGTCGTGAAGGCGGGCGATATTTATTCGATTGATCTTTGGCGGCTCGTCGTATCGGGTGTTGGCCTGGCGATTTTCATTTTTCTCCCCTTTCTTTACGTGTTCTCAATCGTCAGTTACCTCACGCTAAGGACGGTGCAAACCGGAGTCACCCTAAAAGGATTTATTTCAGCTACGATTTATGGGCTTCATCCTGTAGCTTTCAGCGCGATAGTTCTTTTGCCGGCAGAGGTCGCAGTGTTTGGAGCATTTTTTTTCTCGAACAACCCGTCGCCTAGTGTTATTAATCCGCTGCCATTCTATTTTCTTTGTCTTCTTGATATCGTTTTCGTTTTTGCAGCGTTTATGTTCATCGCTAAATTGGCAAAGTTGTTGTTCGGCAAGAGAAAATTTGTAGCCGTTTTTGCGGGAATATTTTTTATATTTTTACTTGCAACGATGGAGATTGCAAAAAGAATCCTGGTCGCTCGTTGAAGGTACACATGCGGCAAGCTCTCGGCGGTAAATGATTTATTGAGATTTGTGAAACTAAAATAATTATCAGGAGTGTAAAATGGAATATCTGAACTCCATGGCTAATGTGAAATACGGATTGATAGTATCTTGCCAATTTGATGCCGAAGATCCGTTCAACAAGCCCGAATATGTTTCGTTATTTGCGCTGTCTTGCGAGATGGGAGGCGCCTCGGGAATAAGAACTGAAGGGAAGGAAAATATTAAGGCTGTCAAATCTAGGGTAAGTTTACCTGTGATTGGTTTAATCCAATCTTCGTACCCCGATGGTTCCGTTTTGATAACTGCAGATCTTAAGGAAGTAAATGAGATAATCGAAGCCGGTGCAGATATCGTTGCGCTTGATGCGACGGAACAGGTTCGCCCAAACGGTTTGACCGGGTTTGAATTTCTCAAGCGTGTCAGGGTCGCCCATCCTGGTACACTTCTTCTCGCGGATGTCTCCACCTTTGAAGAGGGGGTGCAGGCCGCAGAGCTCGGGGCAGACATTGTCTCGACCACGCTTTCGGGTTACACTCCTGCCACAGCTCAGAAAGGAAGGGAGGGCGTTGATTTCGACCTCATTGAGCGGCTTGCCGATTCACTCGTAATACCTGTTGTTGCAGAAGGGAGGATACTCC
>JBAPNE010000285.1:0-6196 GCA_049278975.1 Candidatus Kryptoniota bacterium | reverse complement strand
GCTCCAGGCAGCGAGCATGCCCATCACTGTCGTCTTGCCGGTGCCCGTAGCCATCTTGCAAGCATAGCGAGTAAAGGCTGTTAAACCATTCTCTTTGCCATCTGGGCCAGGCTCATCCATCGGAATTTCTATCCCTTGCAAGAAATCGTTTCGCGCCTCCCTCAGAAAAATAATGGCCTCGGCCGCTTCGAGCTGAGCAAAGAAAAGTCTTGTTTCCCTGCCTTCGCGTCTCCAGTAATTCAGCAGTTCAAGAGTCAGACGACTGACACCGGGCCATCCCTGTGACCGCCATTCCTTCACGCGTTCACGAATACGATTTATTATCTTCAGCTCGATCAGTGTGCCAAGGTCTTCCGGTCCAAATAAGCTCGGCTGTGAACCAGGCGGCTTATAGAAGTAAGACGATGGCCGTCGGCCCGGCATGAGTTGCGGCGGTTCGCCTTCAGCAATTTTCCAGTACTGCTTGGGTTCTTCGTAGGGAGAGTTTATGATCGGTTCGGGGACTTCAAAGTTGGTCATAAACCAAAAGCTTTTTGAATCAGGTCGAGTTTTTCTTTTACCTCGGGATGAATTTCGTCAGGCTGCATTACCGCGGCAATCTCAGAATATCGAGTATAGGGAAAACCGGGCAGGCCTCCAGCCCGTAAGATGGGTGGAAGCACTTCTGTTCGCGCCTTCCTTTTCTCAAGATAAGCTTCGACAAGCGGGTGATCTCCTAAAGGATCATCGACAAATTCAGGAGTAAATGTTTTGACCAGGTATTCACGTAATTCTTTTTTTGCTTCTGCCGAAAAGCCCCCCGGGCCAAGCTGATTCTCAATGAACCTTCCCAGAGCTTCTGGATGAATCAAATAACTTTCGATCTCGTATCGTGTCCACCTAAGCCTCTGTAGACCATGGCCCGTAATGGGTGTAGATTTTTTTTCTGGATGGGCATCACCATCTACTAGCTCCAGGCCCGGCAGATCGCCTCGCACCAACTTTAGAGCTTCGTAATGTTCTTTCGCCGAAATGCCTTCAGCGCCTTCGCGAGGTTGAATGACTGTCCGCTCCCAAAATAGCTTTGTAGTAAGAGTAGCATATGCCGGATGGTTAAGTACCTTTGCCCATGCTCGCAATATTTCCAGATCAGTGTAGTCTTCGGTATAAAGAACACCAGGCGCATCGGCAGCAAGCATAATATCAACATTGGACAAGCAGCCTAAATATCTGATGAGGTTTCGCTGGTCTTCGCTGGTTGCAAGAAGTCGTGGCTGGTTTACCATCGCATAGAGAAGCGTCGGCTCTACTGCATTAATGATCTTTTCAGAATGTGTGGCAATGACGAGTTGAGATTTCTGCTCGGCAGCAACTCTCCTGAGTTCACCGAAGATAGCATCCTGAAGAATTACATGCAGGTGTGCATCCGGTTCGTCGAGGAGTAGGACCGAAGCTGGACGGGTACTCAGGAAAGTTAACAGCATCAATATCTGCTGAAACCCGCTGCCTCCACTTGCAATATCAAGGTTAGGTCCACCTGCTCTCTCCCGATACTCTGCAATAATGTATGCGCCTCTTCCGTTAGGTGGAAGCAATTCGTAGCCAAATAGATCCTTGATTGACTCTTGCAGTTGCTGCCAGCCACCCCCCGACTGATGTGCAGTTAGGAGGAGATTCCTAAGAACTTCTCCAGGCCGTGCCATTCCAAGACGCGCCTCAAGATATGGCGGTTGATAGACCGGCTCGTCTGTACTAAGACCAGTCATCGGCGGAACAAAAACCACATCGAGAGTGGCGCTGCGAAGCATGTCCGGGTCGGCTGTAGGTTTTGGACGAACTAGAACTTGTTCCGTCGTGTCCGAAATCAATTCCATGGTCACGTCCCACCCTTCGTCGCTTTGAACTTGAATTTCGACTGAGCCATTATATAGTCGCTCTTTCCAGAGAAGTTCAAATGTGCTAAGCGGGACGGCCGAAAAAGTCTGCCGAGTGATAGGCTTGTAAGGATATGCGCCCTTATGCCTTTGGAAATCGTTTAACATTTTCCACTGATTTAATGAAAGATGCCATGTCGAGATTGCTTGCAGGAGGGTGGTCTTCCCCATGTTGTTGGGGCCCGCCAGTACGATGTTCCCGGGGAATTCAAACTCCTGATTGGCAAATCTCTTGAACCTCCTGATGACAACTTTTCGTATCATCACTTCGCCTCGCTCAGCTTCTTTACAACCAGCAGCTCATTTCCTCTGTCGTCAATTACTTTCACGGCAACCTGTCCATGTTCGCCGGCTTCGAATGGCGCGCTTGTCGTGCCCGCGAGATGATCCCATACAGATTCTTCATAGCTTGCTTTCAAAGCTCTCTTCAAATTGTCCCAGGCGCTTGTACGCGGGAAGAATGCCTGAGAGACATGGAACACCTTCTCGTTGTAATCGGTATCGAGAAACCAGGCTGGTACATCGTCGCCTTTGCGGTGCTCGGTCTCCATGGTCACAGGATCGAAAACATCGAGCCCAACCAACTCCACGGTGTATCGCTCGCCATGCTCCGTGCTCTTTGCCCCTCGCTCCTTCACTTTTATTTCCGGCAGCCCGCACACGCTGAATATCTGGCTCGACCTCATGTTCTTGAGCAGATCGCCCATCATGAGATCTGGAGTTGCCTGCACATAAGTCGCGGCGATCCCCATCACCTTCTCGCAATTATCCACAAGCTGACGAGCATTTGCCTGAACCGCAAAGCCTATGACATACAAATGGCTGTAACTCTTTGCAGCCGCTTCCTTTGCGGCTTCGTAAACTAATTTCTCGCTTACTGCACCGTTCTCCGGACCAAACACTAGAGCAACATGCTTTTCGCCCTCACCTCGTCCTTCGGACACTCCTCTCCCAGTGGGAGAGGAGCCGGAGGTGAGGGTCGCCTCTGCAGAAAGCGAGAGTGTCTTCGCGGGCGGACGCACATTTCTAAACTGGATCGTCTTCCCGCCATCAAGATGGAGCACCGGCGACTTGCGTAGGATTTCAAGCATCCGCTCGACAAAAGAGCCATAGGACTCTTGAGCGCCATCACCTGACACTTCTTCTGATTCGCTTTCCCAATCCATAGGAGTCGGAATCGTGGCTTCCACGCAGAACGGGCCGCTGACGCGAGTAATATTCCTGATTTCCTCCGGCCGATCAACTAAAACTTCTTCTTGCGGCGGCTCGTTGTTGGCAATGCTCTTCAAAGTAACGTGTGGTACTATGCCGCCGACTTCCTCGCCTTTAGAGTTTTGCTTTCGCTTGAAGACAAACCCGCCGACCGGGCCGCGGCTTTCTTCTTTCAACTCGTAATATGGAAATGTTGCGGTTAAAAGACGCTGCCGTGCAAGCGCAAGCGGGACGCGTGAAGTGTCCATCGTAATCCACCTTCTTCCCCATTCCTCAGCGACGTAAGCCGTTGTACCGCTGCCGCAAGTTGGATCCAAGACCAGATCACCTGGGTCAGTCGTCATGAGAACGCAGCGTTCAATAACACGGGATGCAGTCTGTACCACATATATTTTATCAGATGCAAAGCCACTCTCTATTGTATCTGTCCAATTGTTTGTAAGAGTCGAAAAAGGATAATCAGAAAGGTAAACAACAAATCGCAAGGTATCACCTATTGCAAGCAGCCGTTTGCTTGCCTTCAGTTTCTCAACCCCTTCCGGATTTGTTGACAAACCTCGTTTAGGCGTAAATGTTTTCCCTTCGAACTTGATCGGAAATTGGGATGCTTCGCTTGCCGTTGCTGACTCAAGTGCCCTATGTGTGAACAGTCGTCCACTGACAGGCGCTTGTTCCTTATTTGGTAGTCTATGTCTCGTACCGTCGGGCATTTCATACCAAATATCCTGGGATCTGGCAGCCCATCCGCCGTCATCAATAAGTAATTCCCTCAGTCTGACTCTATCTATATCGCGAGCATACCAAAGCAAATAATCACTTACTGTAGGGATTCCCTTCGATGTTTGCGCCCCTCCTCGTAAAAAACTGATCTGAGATAATTTATTCCCCTCCCCGAACACCTCATCCATCACTTCACGTACGTGGTGCACATTCTCATCACTTATCTGTACAAACACGCTTCCGCTCGGTGAGAGAAGATCACGAGCCAGGAGGAGCCTGTCGCGCATATAAGTTAGGTAACTGTGCAATCCAAGCTCCCACGTGTCGCGATAAGCCTTCACCATCTCAGGCTCGCGTGTCATATCGTCATCGTCGTTGTGACTGACGTCGCGTTTCCGCACAAACGGCTGGAAGTTAGAGCCGAACTTGACGCCATAAGGCGGGTCGATGTAAATCATCTGAACCTGACCGCCGAGTCCTTCGTAGCGAAGGAGCGAGTTCATCACGACGAGCGAATCTCCAAGAACCATTCGGTTCACCCACTTATCCTGGTACTCGTAAGCCTTTAGAACCTGGTCTGTGACCGAGTGCTGCGGATCGCCATACAAATCGAAGATGTCGATTTGCTTATCACGTTTGTGGCTCGTCAGCGTCTCCATGATCGCCTTCGTAGATAAGCGCTCGTGCACAAACAGCGGAAGTGTGGGGACATCAAATGACAGCCGCTCGGCTTTCCCCGCCCAATTCAGAAAAGGCTTCTGGAGATGCTTGAGTTGCTCGACAGCGTCTGCAAGTCCAGCGACTGTCGCAACGACTTCGCCGCTTGAGTTCTTGAATTCGCGAGGGCTTTTGAATTTGTGTGGTGCTGGGAGACGGCTTGCCTCTTCGACACAGGCAAGGAGCCATTCGCCGTATTCACGGGTCACATTCTGGCCGTCCCATGAAAGCTCCGGAGACAGAGATGAGTCATATCTGTATTGCTGTGGTGGTTTCTTTTTCCTGAACTGCGCCTGCGTGCCAACTTCGGGCCGCAAAGGGCTCGTGGCCTCCGGATGCCTATAGACTTCTGTCGAAACTTCCCTGACCGCGTGTGGTTTTTGTTTCTTACGTTTTGCCATTTAAGCCTGTGATTAATAGAAAGTTAGCGAATGTCGGGAAGAAGAGCAAAGAAATGAGCACGCTTCCTTTTCCAAATCGATTAAAAGTAAGCGACGTGAACTTTAGATTCAACGTTTCCAACTCTTGTGAACCATAACGACGTTGAAAGCATGAAGGATGAATGTAGAACACCAGTCCTCTACATTATTCTAAGTCGAGCTCGACAAGTTTCCTCAAGGCCGATACTTCTCTCTTTGCAAGGTTGCGCCAGCCGCCGCGCTGTATTCCATGGTGAGTGAGGCCTGCATAGGAGTAGCGATCAAGCTGGACGACGCGAATATCCAGCGATTCGAAAATTCGTTTGACAAGGTGGTGCTTCCCTTCGTGAACGGCTATCCCGATTTCCTTGCCGTCGCTCTCAGGCAAAATGTAAAGTTCGTCCGGCACCGTAACCGTACCATCAAGCATAATGCCTTTCTTCAGCTTAACAAGCTCTCGCTCCCTGATGGGCCGGTCGATAGTAGCTTTATAAACTTTCAAGACGAGATGCTTCGGATGCATCAGGCGGTTTGCGAGTTCGCCGTCATTGGTCAGAAGTAAAACTCCCGTCGTGTTCCTGTCGAGCCTGCCGACCGGATAAACCCGCTCCCTGACTTTCACAACGTCAAGGACGCCGCGCCTCCCTTTCTCGTCGCGCAAAGTGGTGACTATGTCCTTAGGCTTATTCATCAAAATATAGACGAGATTTGTATGGCTTCTTACTCCTCTGCCGTCAACTTCGACTTTATCTTTGCGCGGATCGATCTTCGTGCCAAGCTCTTTCACGATCTTTCCGTTTATCTTTATCCGGCCAGCCGAGATCATCTCATCGGCTTTTCGGCGAGAAGTGATCCCTGAAGATGAGAGATACTTGTTGAGCCTGACTAACTCGCCGGTTGAATTACGTTTGGGGGATGGCATCATCTGATGGCGTGTCCTCCTTCGCTTCAGAATTTTGCTTCTCCAAAGATTCCTTCGAAGATTCCACATCAGATTGTCCGCCGAATGCCGTTATCTCAAGCTGGATCGATTCTTCAGCACCCCTGTTTCTGATCTCTTTTATTATCTCATCGATCTCACGCAGCTTCGGCAAATCTTCTAAATTCTTCAGCCCGAAAATTTTCAGAAATCTCTGGGTGCTTCCGTAAAGAAGCGGCCGACCGACTGTTTCCGCGCGACCGACCACTGTCACAATTTCTTTTTCTAGCAGATTG
>JBAPNE010000284.1:0-7912 GCA_049278975.1 Candidatus Kryptoniota bacterium | reverse complement strand
TGTGATCAGTGATTAATCTATAAGTGTTTCCGCCTTTGATCATGTAACCGCCAACAAACTGCGCAATAATATTTCCAGCGCTGTCCAACTCCGCAATCGGAGATAATTGTCCAGAGTAAATCCAACGTTCCACGACCTGACCATTCAGCTTCTTAGCTATCCTTCTATCCTGTCCATCGATAACGTACTGGATCACATCACCGTTCGCCTGCCCCTTTGGGGGCATTACAACCTAAGTCAGGTTCCCGAGTGCATCCCCGCTTTTCAGCGGGGTAAACTCCCGTGTACTTCGTGGCATCGCTGCATTAGATCTTCGTCAACTACTGTTGCACCTTCATCAACCCAGTACCATCAAACTTGATTTTATACTCGTGTCCACTTTTCCAATCGGTGGAAAAATCTACGTTGTCGAGATCTTTCAAATGCCAGAAGAAAATTTCCTTATCCTTTGGATCAACTCGGTCAATTTCGAAATAATCTGTCCCATCAGGGAACTCTTTCTTGAAATTTGAAGGTGGCACGATACACTTTATCTTCCCTTTTCCATAGTCAAACAAAAATAGCCCCGGCTTCCCATAGATTGGGTCTCCCGAATATGCAATCAAGGAAGGTTCCAGCATTGCTACGTTATTAATGTCAACCGACAACGCTGTGTCAATCCCTGGTATCCATAGCTCGACGCTTCCTCCCATTCCATTGATTTTCAAGAAGAAATTATTCTGTTCTGTCCCTGCAGAATAATGCCCAATATCCTTTACGATCTGACCTGACCGCAACTTAATAATTTTGTCATTGGACGTTTGCTGCTGCCATCCTTCGGTAAAAAACAGCGAAGGAAGCAAAAGTGCTAATAACAGTTTTCCCATAGTTCCATTCCTCCTATAAATCGGTACTGGTCCTCTATTGTAATGGTTCTGATTGGATCTAATTGATAATAGTTATACAAGTACTCAATTGTTGATTCGTCAACTCGAATGCATTGGACAAAATTTTGAGAGGATGATTGCTGTTATCTGTCTTGCACCTTTATCAGTCCCGTACCATCAAACTTGATTTTATACTCGTGTCCACTTTTCCAATCGGTGGAAAAATCCACGTTGTCGAGCTCTTTCAAATGCCAAAAAAGTATCTCTTTGTTTTTCAAATCGACTCGGTCAATCTCAAAATAGTCTGTACCATCGGGAAATCCTTCCTTGAAATACAAAGGAGGAGCGATGCACCTAGTCTTTTTCTCCCCGAAGTCAAACAAGAATAACCCTGGTATTCCGTAGATAGGGCTACCAGAATACGCGATGATAGACGAGTCAATTACAGCAAGGGCAGAAACATCAGTTGACAAAGCCGTGTCAATGCCAGGAATCCAAAGGACTCGAGTATCGCCCTCCCCATGTTTCAGAAAGAAATCATTGCCATTCAAGGCTGTGGTATAATGACCTAGCTCCTGCGTAACCTGACCTGGTTTCAGCATCATGATTTTCTTATCAGAGGCATCCCGCTGCGATCCATTGCCAGGGAACGGCAGAAACAACAATAGTGTTAATAACAGTTTTCCCATAATTCCATTCCTCCTATAAAGCGATACTGGTCTTCTATTGTAATTGTTTTTATTGGATCCAATTGATAATAATTGTACAAATACTGAATAGTCGATTCATCGACGCGAATACATCCACCAGTCGGGTAAGCATAACCGGTTCGACCCGCGTGAATCTCGAGAGTCCTTAGCCACGCGGCGTCTCCCGCCCTACCCAGTGGGAAGACAAATGATCCTTGCCTGACTCTCATTTTTGGATTGTAAGGTTTCCGCGGAGGTCCCACTGCGAAAACTCCATTGGGGGCTGGCCCGTAGCTATCCTTTTTGCAAGGATCGCCTTTGGGATTCTCGACATTATTTGCCGCATTGAATGCCGCAACCAGGTTACCCATCCAATCGTAGAGTCGAAGAGTGCTAGTTAACCTGTTGAACACAAGACAGGACAGACCGTCTTTATCAACATATGACACAGGATTTTCTAACGCGTAGGAATACAAGTCCGGGTCTCCCCCTCCGAATCCAATCGGATCTTTTTCTGTCCATCTCCCTACCATGGCATCATAGTCTCTTGCTCCAAATTTTACAAGTTGCGTTTGATTATCGTACAATCCTCCACAGAAACCAAACGGTTGGAAATCAGGATTCGTGTTCAGCACGTCATTTCCATATTCGTCGTAATCGATTCTTTGAACAACTTCACCTGTTGAGACATTAACCACAAGTCTAACACTTCCCAAATGGTCTGTGATAAGACGATAGGTATTTCCGTTTGTCACAATATACATCCCAACGAAACGAGCCACTATGTTCCCAACACTGTCAAGCTCCGCAATCGGGATAAGATTTCCTGAGTACAGGAATCTTTGAGTAACTACTCCGTTCACCTTTTTGCCTATTCTTCTGTTTTGTCCATCGATTACGTACTGGATCACATCGCCGTTTGCCTGCCCGCCATCTTTTTGGCGAGGCATTATGACTTGTGTTGGTGTCCGTCATCGAATCATTCATTTGAACGCTATTTTCTCTTTAGATGAATTGTCCAGCCACCATTGTATTCATTGCCGTCCGCAGTTGGTTCTACAGATAGAATATATCTTTTGGTACCAGAAATTTTCAGGTCTAAGTGGTTTGATCGCCAAGTTTCGGTATTATTTGAAACATACCCCTCCTGATACTCAGAGGGTGTGTAAACGCCTATCCTATACTCTCCTTCTTTAACTTTCAGAAACCCACGATCGCCGCCTATAAGAAATATTCTGCCTTTTTTGTCTATTCTTTTTTCTCTTTTGCCGTCCAACCCCAACACAAAATAGCCCAAGGGTTCAATCGTTTTTCCCTTTGTTCCATCAAGTTTCTCCAGTTTGATAATACAAGGTATCACATTCATCCGACCATTATTTTCATTTCTGTTTATTTCTATCGTTGGATCATTACTTTTCCAATTCAAGTTCAACATAGCAAGTGCTGTAAGTATCAGGACTTTACTTTTTCTCATGGTTTTCCTCCGTTCTCTCCTTTAACTAGTGCCTTGCCAACACATCTTGCTGTACATAAGTGGGAGTCAAGTTCAGCAGATCAAGTACCAAAATTGTTTGACTTCCTTCTCCATTTCCGTAGGTATTCGCATAATTGCCCGTCGCATTAAGTGGCCATCTCGGATAGGAATCGTTCAATGGCCCCACCTGCGTTTGAATGGGATCGCCTTCAAAATTACCCCTCGACGTATTATTCCGAAAATTAGCGTATATGGCTCCATTTGTGGGATCAAATCCCCAGGCTAAATCCTGTCTCGCCTGCGCCACCGCTGTTTGACAAGCTTGATATGTACTACTCTCACCTGCTGGTACCTTCGCTGTCGCCGGTGCCGTAGATGGTCTATTTTGACCTCGTGCAATGTCACCATTTATTATCGCGTGTGCCATGTTGATTCTCGCATCGACGATTCCGGGCCCATTCAAAGAACGGGTTTCATTGAAAAGGATGTTTGCTATCTGTGCATCAGTTAGAAATTGTAGCCCTGAGAAATCAAAGAAATTTGTCGGATCATTAATACAGTATTCGTACAAATTTGATACGCCGCCACCAAACAGTATCGGATCTCTATTAGTCCATCTCCCTGTACCAGCATCATAATCCCTCGCACCAAAGCGTACCAGCTTAGTATCCAGATCATACAAACCTCCAGCAAATCCAAACGGCTGGAAACCTGGATTACTGTCATAGACGACATTCCCGAACTCATCATAATCCATTCTTTGTACCACCATGCCAGTTGAAACGTTCACAACTAATCTCGGACTTCCGAGGTGATCGGTGATAATTTGATATATCGTATCGTTCTTATTCACGTACCCGCCGCTGAAGCGAGCAATAACATTGTCAGCAGAATCAAGTTCGGCTATAGGTGTCAATTGACCAGCATAAAGCCATTTGTGCACCCATCTTCCATTCACCCTTTCGCCGATTCTTCTGTTTTGGCCGTCGATCACATACTGGATCACATCGCAGTTTGGCATAACGACTTGTGTGAAATTACCGAAAGGGTCGCTTGGCTTGAACCATGGCTTGAAAATTGTCGGACTATCTTATGGTGTCCGGTTTTGAATAAGTTGTAATCTCCCATGCCTCATCTGGAAATTCTCCGGAGCGTACAACACGTCGGGACGCTTTGTCACCAGAGAAATCAATTGTTGCTTTGTATCCTGTAGCAGCATCTCCTCCGCGAATAACAAGGCTGTAACCAGACTTCGCATCTTCAAGATATGCCTGATTGGGATTTGACAAGTCAGCGTATGAAGATAACGGAATCAGAACTTGTCGCTTATCAAGCCAAACTTTTATTTCTGCAATAACAGTGCGCGGATTATCCCAATCACTTCCCCACCGTCTATTGTACATCATTTCTTCCGAATAATGGACAACATTGATAGAACATTTCACCAGATGTTTCTGAAGCAAATGTATATCCAATTCATGAACTCCAGGCGTCTTGATGTTGATTGGCAGAGTCCCCTGACAATAGGCAGGGCAAATAACCAACATTAATGCACACGAAATGAAAAAAATATTTTTCATGGTACAACCCTCAATGTATCTGTGTAATCCAGATTCCCTCCAATAAGATGTCTAAGGCCAGGACGTGCCACAGGGCAACCTTCGGACCCGGTTCTATTTTCATAATCATTAGACCCATGAAGTATGTAGCCACCAGTACGGTCGAGAGAATCTATTAGTGCTTGTGTTGCACTGTCAGGAGTCAGCCGCATTGCATCTTGAAGCACATGCCCAGACAAAGTTGTTATATCTTGCATTGGTCCAATAATGTAAGTACCAACAGGAGTCGGCCCAACATTTTCCACGCCCTGCATGGCAGGATTATTTATCCCTTGTCCGGCTCCAGAATAACCAGTCCCCGCATACGTCCTATCCCCATTTGGCGAGACATAATAATATTCCCCAGTAGACTGTGAAAACTTCCAGTGCTGGAGCCCCGAGGGATCTGCGGAGTTGATCGGGTCACCAACGACATATTCGAAAAGATTTGTAACTCCACCTCTGAAACCTATCGGATCCTTGCTCGTCCACCTCCCAGTACTTGCATCGTAATCCCTCGCCCCAAACCGTACCAGCTTCGTTTCTGGATCATACAACCCACCAGCGAACCCGAACGGCTGGAAGCCGGGATTAGAATCGTAAATCACATTACCAAATTCATCATAATCGATGCGTTGTGCAATAGTACCATTTGTAACATTAGTAACTAAGCGAACAGAACCGAGATGGTCGGTGATGATCTGATAAATTGTATCGTTCTTATTCATGTACCCACCGCTGAAACGGGTAATGATGTTATCAGTGGAATCTAATTCAGCGACAGGAGTGAGTTGGCCGGCGTACAACCATTTGTGCACCCATCTCCCTCGCCTCGTCTCCGACGAGTCGGAGCGGGCATTCACCCATTCACCGATTCTTCTGCTCTGTCCATCGATTACGTACTGGATCACATCGCGGTTTGGCATAACGACCTGCGTGAGATTTCCGAAAGCATCATAAGTGTACTTCGTTGTATCGGTTGCTGAAATTTTCGTCTGCAAGTCGCCGTTCAGAGTGTAAATGTACTGTACACCAGCATAAGACACCATTCGATCTTCCGCATCGTATGTGCCACTGTCGATTTGCGTCGGCGCGATGTAAGCAATCCGGTTGCCGTTGGCGTCGTAGCTGTATCAGTAGATTAATGCCGCATCGCTCCTTCTAGATTTAACTATTCTCCTTCCCAATTTTTCTCCAGTTCCTTGCGCCCTTCATCAGTAATGAAGAACCACGATTTCATAAAGTCAACATTTGATATATCCTCTTGTCGATTAAATACAATTTTTTCGACATCGTATTTATAAACATCTAAAAGACCAAAATCCGAGAGCTTTTTCAAATGTTCCACCATCGACTCTGCTTGAATTGGTTCGTTTATAGCATTAAATAATTCCCCCTGAATCGATTCGACGTTTTCATAATCATCGCAGAGAGAATTCAGGATATGTATTTCAATATTACTCAATTTCATTTGAATGGTCCTGGTCTATAATGTGGTCCATGAATAATTTTCCCGTTTTCATCAACTACCGTATGTTTCGTTACTGCTCGCCCCTCTTCATCCACATATCCTTCTTGGATGCTCGTGCCTCCTTTATTGCCCTTCTTAGTTGACGGTTCACTTTGAGTTTGTCCAGTCGGGGTCAGCTCTGATTCTGGACATGGTTCACCCGCACCATTTACGGCTTCGGAATGCAAGTCAAAGAGTGCACCTATGAAGCCGCCTATCGCCGTGCCACCCATTGTGGCCGCAGCCACCTCCTCTGGAGTTGCAGGGGCATTCAATCCACCGGTACCGTAGTCAAGAACCAAAGAAACACCGCCGCCGACAATAAAGCCAATTGTGCTGCCGATGGCCGCTCCTAACGCTGCACCCTTTCCACCTAGTCCCGACGGGTCAATAGAATTTACGGGATCACCATCGGTGTAGATGAAAATATTAGATTGCCCCGCACCAAATCTAATTGGATCCTTACTCGTCCATCTCCCCGTTTCCGCATCATAATCTCTCGCCCCAAACCGTACCAGCTTCGTTTCTGGATCGTAGAGTCCTCCTGCAAACCCAAACGGCTGGAAGCCGGGATTGCTATCATAGACCACGTTTCCGAACTCATCATAATCCATTCGCTGTACCACTGCGCCTGTATTCACGTTTACGACAAGCCGCGGACTTCCGAGGTGGTCTGTGATAATCTGATAAATCGTATCCCTCTTGTTCATGTATCCGCCGGAGAAACGGGCGATGATGCTGTTTGCAGAGTCAAGCTCGGCAATGGGGGTGAGTCGACCTGCGTACAGCCACCTCGCTACTATTCTACCGTTCGGTTTTCTTACAATCCTAACGGTGACCTCTCTTCTGTGCCCTGAGATATTTAACTAAACAGACGCTCCCTGTGGCGACATACAAAGCCAGAAAAATAATCATTGAGACTACTCTCTCATTATAGGTTGTACCACTACGGAAAAGTGTTCTTTGTAGATGTACAGTTACCATTATCATGCCAATAAGAATTGGAAAGTGAGAAGAGGCTAAGAGGAATCTAACAACTCGGTTATTCTCAGGTTTCAACGCAAGATAGAAGTACACGATTGTAAAAAAAGACATCACAGCACCCGCAAAAATAGCTATCGCAAAATATCCTATCATAACCACCCCCTTATGGACAAGGTTGCTTTTGTCCCATGGCTTTTCCGATGGCTCCTCCCCGGGCACTTGGCGCCATTCCTATCAAGCCAGCGCCAATATGATTAGAGTACCCCAAACGAATCTGTGGGACATTTGCAGCGGCGTTCTGGTTTGCCGTTCCCCCTTGATGCTAATGGACAAGTTGAAACGTCAGAAGCTGTTCTCCCAGAAGTAAGCGGTTTCTTGGGTCAGCCTGTTGTAGATCAATTCATAACCATCAAACTCGAAACTGTGATGCCAGAATAAGAGCTCGGATTCTCCATCGGCATCGTAATCTCCAGCGTCGACTAATATCATCCCGCTCCCAAGAAAATATATGTTATCGCTTTCCAACAGGAAGCAGTCATTAATCCAGGTGTCTGGTGGTGGACCATCACAGCCATACTTACTTGTGTCTAGGCCGACCGACATAAGTTTCATGCCTTTGGATGATTGGTAACACCTACCAAAGACAAGGTCGCCTGGCTTGAAGTCGAAATATTCCGTTTTATTTCCTTCCGGTCCCCCCGGGCAATGAAATGAACCAAATCTCCCTATCACCACGCGCATTGGGCCGAAGAATCTCTGCCGATACGAGGAATCAGGGGTAAATGGTTTCC
>JBAPNE010000283.1:0-8749 GCA_049278975.1 Candidatus Kryptoniota bacterium | reverse complement strand
GGGGCAGACCATGTGTGCAGGACTTGACTATGCTCCCATACCTGCCCAGCTTGAAAAGCTTGATATGGCAAAATTGGAAATGGTAAAATACAACGGTCAGAGATTACTAACTAGCGAATGATTCTCTGAGAACAAGAGGATGCGGAGCCGTCGGCGCAAGCTGCGGCTCCGCTTTTTGTTTTAGTAAAATGCGGCGGATAGAAAAATCCACTGGATGAAGCCGACTTATTGTTACATCTCATTTCTGCGCCGAAGGCGCATCCGCAAAGACGACGGTGCACGAGTCCGCCTATGGTGAAGAGAAATCTTCTGTGAGAGTCTCGAATGTGGGTGGGTAGTTGATCCATAAGCAAGGCGGAATTCTAAATCATGGTTTCCAAGCGGGAGCAAGGGAATGAGAAAAAGCAAACGAGTAACCGCAACCGGAATCTTGACTCTAAGTGAGTTCGAGTCATTGTTCCGATCGAGGAGCTGTACCATGGTACATTAATTTAGTTAATCCGAGCTTCAATCCTTCAGCACCTGTCCTACCGCTTATTTATGAATGGTACATCAACCAGGGGCAGATCGTCCGGAAAGTTGATCAACAAAGGTTTTCAGAGAGGTCGAACATTGGGCTGAATATAATGAATGGAATGAATTAGATTCCAATAAAAGGAGAGAACCGTGAAATACGTAAAACATCTCAGCTCTTTTTTGATCTTGTCTCTTTTCCTGAGTTTGCCTTCGGCGAGTTCCGCCCAGGAAAACAAGGTCCGCCCGAGCCTTAAAGCCAGTGTCACGCAAAGACTGGGAGTAAGTACAGATATTACCATTGATTACAGCCGGCCCGGAGTAAAAGGCAGAAAGATATGGGGTGGACTTGTCCCCTATGGCATGGCTCCGGGAAATAAGGAATCAAAGGGAAATCCTTTCCCCTGGCGGGCAGGCGCCAACGAAAATACGACCATAAAATTTAACAAGGATGTCCTCATTGAAGGGAATAGATTGCGGGCAGGCAAATATGGCCTCTTTATGATCCCTTCGGAAAAGGATTGGATAATCATTTTCAGCAAGAACGACTCGGCCTGGGGAAGTTTCTCCTATAACCAGGCGGAAGATGCCCTACGGATAACTGTGACGCCAGTCGAAGCTCCCCACATGGAGTGGCTGATGTACGGATTTGATGATCTCGCAGGAACTTCGGCGACTGCTTACCTCTGGTGGGATAATCTGAAAGTGCCATTTAAGATCGCACTGCCGAAGGAATAAGCTGTCGAGATATTCACGCTTGCCGGGATTTCCGCAAGAATTGTAGTCGCGGCAGTTCTGGCAAGGCCGATTCCTATTGTTTGACTGACGGCCGCGCACCAAGCCGGTTCATGCAGACGACTGGCCTCACTCTCAAAGCCATGGGAATAAAATATAACCAGTCCTCCTTATTTATGTGTTATCCTTCAGAGGCTGCCGGACAGAAACGGGAAAAAAATTGTAGATAGAATTGAGTAGATTAGGCAGGAAAGGAAAATGGCCATGTGAGATAGGGAAAACCCTCAGAAGAACTGACTTGCCCCGTATTTGGCACCCACGGTAGGTTAGTGATCTAGCCTTCGAACTAACATAACACCGGGTCACTTTTTTGGGGGCAGGTCACGCGTCCTCGGGGGTTTACTCAATAGTATATGTGACTCCATTTCTGATTTGCTCTAACCTCGCCGACGCACATCATCCCTTATAGAACCACTATACCAGATGAACTGAATACTTTTTGCCGTTGTGATTTCTGGAGAAGAATATTAATTTTGAAGTGGAATTTCGTTCAATGAAAAGGAGCAAATTATGGAAGGCAACAAGCAGATTATCGAGTACTTGAATCTTCGTTTAGCAGAGGAACTAACTGCTGTCAATCAGTACATCGTTCACGCTGAAATGTGCGACAACTGGGGATACAAAAAGTTGCATGAATCAATTAAGAAACGCGCTATTCAGGAAATGAAGCACGCCGAAAGAATCATCGAGCGTATTCTTTTCCTTGAGGGCACTCCCAATGTAAGTAAACTCAATCAGATCAACATCGGCAAGAATGTCGAGGCACAGCTTCTTTCGGATTACGAGGCAGAGAAGTCAGCGGTCAAGGCATACAACGATAGCATCGGTCTTGCTGCGGAAAAAGGAGATAATGGCACACGAGAACTTTTCAAATCTAATTTGCAGGAAGAAGAAAAAGATATCGATTGGATTGAAGCTCAATTAGACCAGATCAAGCAGATGGGGATACAAAACTATTTGTCCGATCAACTATAGCCACAGACTTTTTTCAATGACGAGATTGAAATGGTCACGTTTCCCGGAAAGCTCGATTGTGATTCACGACGAGATAGGAAAAATCAAATGATTGCAAAAGAAGCTATAGATGAGGCAGTCCGCGACCACTCGGAATGGAAGAAACGATTACGAGAAGCGATAACTATAGGTCGATCTGAATTTAAAATTTGGGTTGTTAAACAAGATAATGAATGTCAGTTCGGGAAGTGGCTGCATAGTCTTTCCGAAGAAGAAATGAAAAGTGAGGATTTCCAGAAAGTGAAAACGTTGCATGCAGAGTTTCACAAGGTCGCTGGAAAAGTCCTTGAATTTGCCTTAACAGGGGGAAAAGACGCAGCTTCAAAAATGATGAGACAAAGTGGTACCTATGGTGATATTACAGGTAGATTTGTGCTAGCCTTGAATGATTGGAAGAACAAGCTGTAATTGCGTACTGTTTGTCTTACGGGTCGTTCAACCTGACCAAACGTTTTGTGGATCTATGGGTGCCTAATTATAGTTGAGCTAACATGCACAGGCAGAGGAGAGAATCAGCATGAAAGTAAATAACATAAATGGCACGAGTGACTATAAATGTAACTGTGCTAGTTGGTTGGCTCATTGGGAGAAATTTAGTGGGCTATCAATTGACTACTGTCCAGCCAAGGGGTGTCTGGAAAAGGAATTAGTCGGCGCTCACGTGCAAAAGGATAGCGATACTGATAAAAGTTGGTACATCATTCCCTTGTGCAGAAAGCATAATGGCGAAACAGGAAAAAGTCTTACCGTTAGTAATAGCTGCACTCTTGTTTCGGCAAATGTCAACAATACTTGCGGCAGTAAATAATCACGAACTATTCTCCGAGCTTGACTATGGAAATGAGAATGCAGATGAGACGGTTTACAAGGTACACCAACGACTTTGCAAAGAGTCTCAGGCATTTAGAGGCGGCTGTTGCTTTGCACTTCTTCCATTACAATTTTTTGTGTATCCATGAAACGATTACAGTTACTCGACAATGGAAGAGAGAGAATAGAACCTTAAGTTTCGCCAGTTTATTCCGAAATAAAATTATATCTTAGCAATGAGTCCATGACTTGTTAAGCAAAAGCCTTCTTCGTTCCTCCAATCGTTATTTTGCGGTTGTAGCCCCCAGATCGTAATCTGGGTTTTTTTTATGTCCTGAATTACCAAATTTTCTCATTTCAAACTGAGCCACTACCGGGCTGGCAGAATCGTTGTTTCTTCGTGCTACTCCTTATAAATTATGTCGTGGTACGCACATGACAATATTACCGCCGGAGTGTTATGCGGATGTGTGGCAGGGTAATTGTAGTTAGGGTGCAGCATCGTACTATGCGTTTTGTTAAATTGTTCAAATAGTAAGGACAAGAAACTTTAGAAAGTTCTAATGTTATCTTTCGTGTTAGAAGCAATAGCGGTTTCGATTCTTGTTTCTATTTTTGCGACTTGGATAAAGTTGATTCCGTGCTATCCTAAGAAAAAATATAATCTAATCCAGCAATTGGTGAATACCGCATTACTGACTGTTTTCCTTACTCTGGTTTCCATTTTTGGAGTATATCCATCCTGGATACTCCTTTTTGCTGTAATACTCTTGATTTTGTGGATGTCCATTCGATTAACAAACAACATTGTTAAGAAAGCAGGAGGGTCAGCGGCAAAGCAATCAAATATAGAAACCAACGAGGAGGAACCGAAATCACATTAAATGTTGCGCCCTAACCAGGTGCTTCGCGCTGACCGAATGAGCCGAGTGCATTTTACATTGCGCTTAGAGGTTTTAGTTTTTAATAATATGTTTTTCAGAATGAACTCAGTTCGTAAATTACAATTTGAATATATCAGCGCGGTCAGCTTAGCCGCGTTCCGTTAGGCCGCAGCAGATTGTTAGACTTCAGAGTGAATCGGACAGAAAAGGGTGAGAAAACAAGAGATGGTTAGGTGAGCTAAGGATGATCAAGAACAATGTATTGTGCTCCCACGCGGGGCACGACTCATTTCTTGCGAAGTGTCAGTGAATGAATTGTGGCCATCATGTGAAATATATATCATGGAGGCAATTCAACACGCAAAGTTGAGTGATATGAAAGGGAATGAATAGTGAAGAGCAACTTGGGACTGGTAGTGTTACAAAGTGTAGTTCTTTTTTTTGTCATTATGCTTTGCTTGTTTTTGCCAGCTCGCACATTATCTTGGGCTGGCGGGTGGATATTCGTTCTGCTTTTCGTAGGATTCTTCACGAGCGTCAACTTATGGCTATCCAAGCACAATCCTTCATTATTGAAGGAACGACTTCGATTGAGGACTCCTGACCAGAAGGGGTGGGACAGATTACTCTTTCCATTTCTGGAGTTTCTAATAGTGGGTTGGTTGCTATTCATATCATTTGATGCCACTCGCTTTCATTGGTCGTCGGTATCTATTCCATTTCAATTAATTGGGGCATTGATTTTATTATGCTCGTTCTATCTCTTTTTCCTGACATTCAGAGAAAATTCTTATTTGTCTCCTGTTGTCCGTTTTCAAGAGGAACGAGGACAGAAAGTGATTTCGACAGGCCCATATCGCTACGTACGGCATCCTATGTATTCCGGGATTGATTTGTTTGCGGTCGGGACGCCGCTGCTACTGGGATCATGGTACGGCGTTCTGATCGGTTTTCTCCTTATGATTGTTCTTGCGCGGAGAGCCGTGTTAGAGGAACGCATGCTGATAAAGGAACTGCCAGATTATGAATCCTACACGATTCAGGTGAGGTATCGGCTCCTACCACATATCTGGTAAATGCTCTGAATTGGTCCATCAAACGGGGGCAGGTCGCTATTTATCCCAAGTACTTTTCTCTTGGCGAAAGACCATTCAAAGACTTGTGAGGGAAATAATTCCAGGCATCCATGATGAGCTTCATTAACTCCTCAAAGCTGGCTGACTCGGGTCCCATGTCAAACATCCGAATAATAAGAGCAATGACATTCGTTCCTTTTTCGTTATTTATAGCGTGCTTTATGTCTGCAACAGTGAAAGGGCGTTTTCTTTTCTTGAGTAAACCAGCGAGCTTCTGTTCTGTTTCCGTTCTCTTAGCGAGAAGCTCTTTCGTTTGTTCAGGCGTCATTTACAAGTCCATCTTATCGTTTGGGTTTGACTTTCGGGAGATTCAGTCTCACCAGCAGTGAAGGGTATTGTAGCAAGATTGAGTGTGCAAAGTCAATTACAGAATTCAGTTTGCCAATGCTCATGCGGATCATTAACTTATCATTAGTACACAATATGGGGCAGGGTCAATTTTGAAAGGGAATTGAGTGAGTTATAGGATGAAAACTTTTGCCGTTATTCCCCAGACATCTCTTGTACTAGCCGTCCTCGTACAGATGGTTTTTGCATGCAATCTTGTTGCTGCAGGCTATCATGTAAGAAATAATTGTGTGGTCAGGAATATTGATTGCTCACTAACAAAATTGATCGTGATCATCCCTCTTGCCCAAACCAACCAATATCAGGTTGTAACCAATTTGAACGTGAAGGGCGGTCAGGTGTTGCCCATTCCTGAAACAGATGACAAGTATATCAGGTGGATAGATTCATCGGCTCTCCCTGCGGCGGGTCAGTCAATCAAAATTGGGTATGAGTTCGATGTGGTGTTGAAAAAGTTCATCTTTGATTTCAATTCAATTACGACAATCTATCCTTACGACACTTCTTCAAACATTTATCATTGGTATACGGGTAAAAGTGGTGCCTATGTCGATCCTGACAATGCAACCATTCAGACTATTGGCTCCACGCTTTGGAATCAATCTTCAAGTATTGTCGATTATGCCCGGAGGTGTTATTTATACGTGGCACAGAACTACCAGTATCTTGATGCTAATACAGGTTTGCACACTCTTGCCGATATCTTGGCATCGGGGGGCGGGGATTGTGGAAATCTAAGTTCAATTTATGTTTCCTTGCTCCGGTTCAAGGGGATTCCTTCGCGTCATATCGTTACGGTACGTCCCGACGGGTCGTATCACGTATGGACGGATTTTTATCTTGAGACCTACGGCTGGATACCCGTCGATGTGACGTATAAGAACAGCAATCCTTCAGGAGACTACTTTGGCAAGTATGATGGAAATGGCATCGTTATGACCAAGGGGGTTTGGCTCTTATTGGACAGAGATGACGGATATTCATACCATTGCGACCTCCTTCAGACTTACAACTGGTGGTACTGGCTTGCCAGCGGCGGTGGGCAAATAGTATCTTCACATTCTTTAACCTCAATGGCCGGTGTTGGAGAAAGCCAATCTTTCCCTGGTCGTTTTATGTTGGGACAGAACTATCCAAATCCATTTAACCCATCAACGATCATCAATTATCAATTACCAACAAATAGTTTTGTGACCTTAAGAATTTATGATGTGCTTGGGAGTGAAGTCGCAACTTTGGTCAATGCGAGGCAGAGTGCAGGATACTACAATGCTACGTTCATCGCGGCGGCGTTACCGAAACGAAGAAGCTGGTTCTTCTAAAATGATTGGATCCCATCCCAAGTAGTGTGACATAAGTTTCCTACTCGCCACGGTACTACAGGTAGGGTGGATCAGGTCGGGCTAAGAATGTTTTTCGGAATTTGAACTGGACTTATTGTGCTGGGCTCAAATGCAGCGAAATGGATCCGCTTACCATAACTATGATGTCATTTTAACATCAACATCTTCTTCACATTGCTCCACTTGTCCGTGCTTATTCGGTAGAAATAAACTCCTGATGAAACCATAACTCCGTTTTTATTTATGCCGTTCCATGTCAGCTCGGTATAACCGGCAGGATAATCGGCGTCTGCAACTTGTGCTACCTGTCGACCGACGATGTCATAGACAACAAGTTTCACATGACATGCTATCGGCAGGTCAAACGCAATTTTAGTTGACGGGTTAAATGGATTTGGAAAGTTGTTATGAAGCTGATAGTCTTTCGGTGCTGCAACTTCGACCGTTATATCCTTGGTCCATGTTTGACCATCGGATGTGCTTATCGTTGCAGTCAACGTTGTATCTTTTTCAACAGGTGCCTTCTTGTCAACGGAAAATGTGAACTCTGCGTCTCCTGTAGAGTTGGCACTGACATTCTTCAATAATGCCGTTGTTGATTTGAAGTCGAGCCATGTCGGAAGGTGATTGAACGTTACAGAGACATTCTTTGCTTCAAGGTTGGAGCTGTTTTGAATGTTCAGCGAAATCCTGTTGCCTGTGGATGCGAAGGGTATCTCCCAGGTTTGTCCTAAAGTGTTAATTGAAACGACCTTCGCAGGCTGAGCAAATGCACTAACGGTAATCGCCAACAACAAAATGACCACGTATCTCATTTTATAAATTCTCCTTCCTATCTCCTTAATTCAGCGTCCTTGTCTTCCTTCCGGCAATCTATCTATTAAGTATTCAGCATTATATTTCAAAAGTGCGTACGCCTCACTGGTCATGATAGGAGTCCGTCCTCTTGCTTCTATCTTACTCACGTCATTCAGTAATTCCACTTCCATCACAAATATCTCCAAATCCTTTCTCGCGTCCACAGAATCTTTCTTGGAAAGTTCAGCTTGTGCTTTATCTAATCTTTTATCCAGCACTTCGACTATTCCGTTATTCCAATCATGGTCGAAGTCCCAGTCATTATCCGGACTCCATTTCGCGTACTGCTCGAAGTCGCCCATATTGTACCAGTCTCTGCCATCCATTATGTTGTCGCAATCCGGCTTGCAGGTTTTGTTGTCGGTGAGCCAACCGTTCGCTACAGCCTGATGCTTCAAAGATATTAGTGTGTCAATCAGTACGTCAGTTGGAGTTACTTTTGTAGCATTGACAGGTACAGACTGGTTGGTTGAATCATTGTAGTAATAGAACATTTGAGGATAATTAGCGAAAACGAGGATCTTGCCTCCCGAAGGTAACGATAGTCGCTGGGCCAACTCACCTGTGGAGGCATCGAAAACGTAAACAGCTCCTGGATATTCGCTGTAACCTACATTAGAAATGGTGTCAGTAATAACAGGAATTCTTCTGTTGAGAATGATATAGTTCCCGTCTGCAGACAGATAAGCATCTGCAATCCATGGAAAATGTATGGATGTCAAATTAGTCCCTGTGGCAACATCATAGGTCGAGTAGTAATTGTCAAGAACGCTACTGCTCCCTGAAGGCTGCCATTCAAAAACGAAACGGTTCATATTACCGGCTACTATTGCCTTGTTCTCGGTTGATGGTCCAGCATTCAAGAACGGTGCACTGCTGACCAAAGAGTTTGTTGCTGTGGAAAATTTGTTCAATTCTTCATGTCCTAAGGAGTCACCAGCGTACTGATATATGTAATCATCATCTGGCGAAACCATATCAGCAAAGCTGAAACCGAAATCTATGTCCCCGATTCTCTTCAAAGTTGTGGCATCATACATCGCCGTTC
>JBAPNE010000282.1:0-11124 GCA_049278975.1 Candidatus Kryptoniota bacterium | reverse complement strand
GTATAATTTTGTGTGCAACACACCATTTAGTTCAAATGAAATATTTGTACTAAATACTTTTGCGGATTCGACGGCTCCCGTTACAAAAAGTGTTTTGGACAAAATTACAGTTGTTCCCAATCCATATATGGTGGCGGCGAGCTGGGAAACACCGACTGCACTTCAAGGAAGAGGGAATCAGAAACTCTACTTTAATCATCTTCCAGCGAAATGCACAATCAGGATATTTACACAGAACGGATATTTGGTAAAAACGATTCAGCACGCCGGCAACATTGCCGATGGAAGTGAGCCATGGGATCTGACGTCAAAGGACGGTTTGGACGTGGCATTTGGAATATATCTCTACGCGATCGATGCCCCGGGTATCGGTCAGAAAATCGGCACCTTTGCCGTCATACAGTGAAAAACTTCTTTGGAGAAACTATGACAATGAAGCAACTACTGCGAATAGTGATGTTACCTCTCTTGTTGGCCGGTATGGTGAAATGCCAAGAGGTATCCAAGGTAGCGACAACGGCTGCGCCTTTCCTGGAAATAGGAGTGGGTGCACGGGCGACCGCATTAGGTAATGCTTACACTGCTGTTGCGGATGGTGCCGAGTCTATGTATTGGAACCCTTCCAGTATTGATTGGTTCAGCCAGAACGACGCATCCTTTAACTACAGCAACTGGTTCGCTGGCGAGGAGTTCATTTATGCTGCCGGAGTGTTGCACCTTGGTGATGTCGGTAGCTTCGGTGCGTCAGTCACCTCTCTTTCGACGCCCTACATGCTGGTGACAAGCGTCGATTATCCGGACGGGATTGGACAGCAATTTAATGCGGCCGACGTTGCGCTCGGAGTAAGTTATGCCAGAAAACTGACAGATCGGTTCTCATTTGGTGCTACGTTCAAATACATCGACCGGAGAATTTGGGATATGAGTGCTGATGCCATGGCCGTGGACTTTGGAATTTTGTATCAACTTCCATGGCAAAACATAAAATTAGGGATGTCGATTCTCAACTTCGGAACAAAACTTCAGATGCAGGGCGCAGACGCTATAGTGACACACCAACTTGATCCGACCATCACAGGCTCCAATGACCAAATTTTGGCTGAGCTCTATACAAGAGAATGGAACCTACCATTGAGTCTCAGGGTTGGCTTGTCTTATCAAGTAATCCAATCGGACTATAATGAGGTGATACTCTCCGCTGATGTCATTCATCCAAATGACAATTATTCGAATGCCGACATCGGTGCGGAATACGGTTTCATGAATCATATCTTCCTCAGAGCAGGATATCAAGAATTGGGATTAACCGATTCCCAGGTGGGACTGACTCTCGGCGCGGGAATAAAGTATGGCCCCATTGGAGTTGATTACTCCTATGTGAATACTAAGTATCTCGGTTTTGTCGAGCAATTTTCTGTTGATGTGATGTTTTGACTATGAAGGCGAATGAATCGATGAGCTACAGGGTCATTCGACACTTGACAATCCCTTTTTGAGGATGCCTGAACTCATATTAATAGATGGTAACTGATTAGGATGGTGGAGTTGGTTTTTTATGTTTGTGAAGTAGTCACAACTAATGGCTTCAATAGCTTACGAACCCCAGAAGGAGGTGGTGAGGCGATAGAGAGTTTGGAGTACAGAAGAAGGACGAAGACATGTTTCTTCTGCTTTTCGTGCAATGTGTAACAAATAGTTTTATTCAAGGAGGACAATGAAGGACAAAGTCTTTTATCTATCCAATTTAATAACAAATCTTTCCCCATAATTCAAAAGGAGGATTCCAATGAAAAAAAGTAGATACTCAATAATCACTCTGGTAGCAGGATTGCTGATGACCGCCGGCGTTCTTAGCCAGAACGCTATGGCACAGGTTCCTGCAGGAGTGGTGGTTGACTCTATTGGTGGAGCATACAGCTGGCGCAACGAAACCCCGTTCCGCTCGCACCATGTTGTGGCCTCAAATGCCGGTAAAATGGTATTCATTACAGGAAATGACGTAGCATCTGATAATGCGTTAAACCCTATATGGTACTATTCTACCGACTATGGTTTAACGTGGAGCAGCAACTCAGCGCCCTTTGCACAAAACACAGTGGCTGGTGCAGTTGCAGTAGCGGCAGATTCTAATTTTATCGTTTACGTCGCCTTCAATCGCGGAGACTCGCTCTACTTCAACAAGGATTTGATCGGTGACGGAACTGGACTTCTGTCCGACATCTTGGTGAATACCGCGGGTACCATGGCACAATGCCCTGACATTGCGGTTTCCCCAGACGGGCAACATATCATTATTACCGCCCAGCCAACTCATGGCGATTATGATACTCTATACGCGTACACTTCATCTGATGGCGGAAACACATGGAACCAGCAGCTTGCTCTGGCTACTGCAGATCCGTCTATTGCGGCACGCAACTATACGGGCACTACATTCCAATGGGACGTAACATCACTATCCATGGGCACCAACGGATATGCTTTCGTGGAAACCCATGCCGACTATGACAGTACTTTTCCCAATGACCATTGGAATCTTATAAGTGAGACGACAGATTATGGAGCAACATGGACGCCATCATGGGTGACTCCTCCATCATATAACAAGGGCTCAGGACCAACGGGCAACGCGTGGGATTACAACGGAGCGGTCGTGGCGGTAGGCAATACCCCGCACATTGCGAGCCTTGTGATCGATAATAATGGCGTGCAAGTATTGATTGAATCTCACAGGGAAGGTGGCGTATGGGTGCATCATGCGGTCTCCCGTCCTGACTCTTTGAAGTCACTTTCCTATGAAATTCCGCGTGATGGTGGTTTAGGTGTTGACGCGCAAGGAAGGTTGTACTGTGTTTGGACTGATGAGAACAATTCTGTCAATTCAACCTATCAGATCTTTGCATCAGGTTCGAGCGACGGCGGAGATACATGGACGCAACCGGTTCGTCTGACTGGTGCGCAGCCATTCTGTTCGGGAAATGATGTGCTGAATAGTCCACAAATCCCTCAATTTTTTCCCACTACTTCTGCAACTGTAGCTATCAATGGAAATATCTATGGCCTTTTCCCTGGTCAGCAAACCCCCACTGCGTGGGTTGAAGCGCAGTTCCCGCTCACTGCGGTTTGGTCGGGTCCATTTGACAAAGATACCGTGTTGCGCGTGCTGCAGCCGGACGGCTATTCTCAGTTGTTTGGCACGAGGGGATATAAATGGATAGACATTACCCAGACCGGTACGGAAGTCGATCAGCTGCTCCATGACGTCCCATCTGGTAGCTCAGATCAGGATGACGGCAATGCAGGATTATTCCCGATTGGCTTCAGCTTCACTCTTTACTCGTCATCGTACGACTCGTTTGAGGTCTCGGCCAATGGATACATAAGTTTCACCGACAGCACGTTTGGCTGGCCGCCTCCGTTTCCAAATAATAACTACAAAACAATCCTGGCGCCGTTCGGTTCGGATCCCAACCATGATATACATAACCCGTACTTATTTTATTGGACAAATTCTGCGAAGGATACATGTGTGATCGAGTGGTATCACGAAACCTCGTACGATACCCCGACGGATACAAGTCTCACATTCGAAATCACTCTTTCAAAGAATGATAGCTCGGTGGCGTTCCAGTACGCTGATGTTGGTCCGACTCCTCAGGATATGCACGTTCAGGTCAAAGGAGGAACGGGTCAAGGTTTCGACTTCAATAGGCTCGGTTTCGTGCCAGCCGCGGGCGCGATGGTTCATGCTTCTCCATCTCTGTTTACTGCGGTGAAGAATTCTCGAACGGGACCAACGACGTATGCGCTGAGCCAGAACTATCCGAATCCGTTTAACCCATCAACACAAATAGACTATGCCTTACCAAGGAATAGTTTTGTGACCCTGAAAATCTATAACGTACTCGGACAAGAGGTCACAACGCTATTTTCCGGTAACCAGATTGTCGGGAACCATAGTGTTACATTTGACGCAAGCAAATACGCAAGTGGAGTTTATTTCTATCGCTTACAAGCGGGGAATTTCTCCAGCGTCAAAAAAATGATTCTGATGAAATAATTTAGTCTGGCAGAGTGAACGGAGAAAACATTCTCCGTTCACTCGCTTATTGATTATTAGGAGCCTGAAAAACGAGAATACCTGTGACGAAGAAGATGAGAGGATATTGTTTAACCGTTGTTTTGTTCGCCGTCGTTTTCGCGATTCTACCCTCCTCTGTATTTGCAGGAGGCACCGGATTAGCTCAGACTCCGCCGATGGGATGGAACAGCTGGAATAAGTTCGCGTGTAACATCAACGAGGCTTTAATCGAACAAATCGCCGATTCCATGGCGGCGGATGGAATGAAGGACGCGGGATATCAGTATATCATAATCGACGATTGCTGGTTGGCAATGTCGCGCGATGGTACAGGAAGGCTGGAGGCCGATCCCACTCGATTTCCCGACGGCATCAAAGTGCTCGCTGACTATGTGCATTCCCTTGGACTGAAACTCGGTATCTATGAAGACCGTGGTTCCGCAACTTGTCAGAACTATCCCGGAAGTTACGGGCATGAAGCAATTGATGCGCAAACATTTGCTTCGTGGGGAGTAGATTATTTGAAATACGATAACTGCAATCCGGTGGGAACTTTGCAGTCCGACTACACGAACATGCATAATGCTTTAGACACATGCGGCCGACCAATTGTTTTTAGCATTTGCAGTTGGAGTTTCCCGGGACCGTGGGTTGTGAATATCGGAAATCTGTGGCGCACAACAGGGGACATCTCAGATAATTGGGGGAGCATGGTTTCTAATATGAATATCAATGCCGGTCTGTCACAATATGCTGGTCCAGGGCATTGGAATGATCCCGACATGTTAGAGGTTGGCAATGGGGGAATGACAACATCAGAGTACCAAACCCACTTCACAATGTGGGCGGAGATGGCAGCGCCGCTGATTGCCGGTAATGATTTGCGGAGCATGTCGCCGGATATCAAAGCAATACTAGAAAATCAAGAAGTGATTGGTGTAGACCAGGACTCATTGGGAATACAAGGCACGCCGATTTGGTTGGAAGGCGGGCTGGAAATCTGGAGTAGGCTGCTGAAAGACAGCTCTCGCGCTGTAGTACTTCTTAATACAAATACGACAGATGCCACGATGTCCGTTTCGTGGAACCAAATAGGAATCACAAGGGACACCGCTTTGGTGCGCGATCTTTGGAAACATGTTTCCAGTTTATACGTTAATAAATTTTTCGCAAACGTTCCCGGACATGGCGCTGTGATGTTAAAGATAAGTTCCGGCGGTAATTATGATACGTTATCCGTTGGCACTTCAGCTCCTACTAAACCGGTGATCTTATCGGCGACGGCATTGACTCCTAATGATCAAGCGAAATTGACATGGTCATTGTCTTCGGACAGCGTCGGTGTTGCCGGATATCAGGTATATGGAAATGGTGCATTGATGACCACAACACCCGATACATCCATTACTCTTTTCGATCTTATATGGAATACGCATTATGTTTTCACTATCGAAGCTTTGAACCAGTTCGGAAATGTCTCCGCATTTAGCGACACGATCGGAGTGGGTATCGGTAACCCTCAAAACCGAGCGTATGTAAGTGATTTGAACTGGTTGTCGGCTATCTCAGGTCAGGGAACTGTCCAGAGAAATCAAAATGTGGATAGTTATCCATTGACTATTGGTGGGGTCGTATATGCGGAAGGCTTAGGCACTCACTCAGTAAGCCAAATCATTTTCCTCCTCAATAAGAAATGGGATCAATTCATCTCCCACGTTGGAGTTGACCAAGAAGTAGATACTCTTGGTTCTGTTACATTTTCCGTTTATGCCGATGGCGTTAAGATGTATGATTCAGGCCTCATGACAGGGTCAAGTCAACCAAAACTGGTAAACATAAGCGTAACTGGAGTGGACACGCTAACCCTGGATGTTGGAGATGGTGGTGATGGTACAAGCAATGACGATGCCGATTGGGGCTATGCACAGGTGATAAGTAGTGGCACGGGTGTAACTACTGGAAGTGACAACATGCTAACGTCATTTCGGCTGGAAGCAAGTTATCCTGATCCATTTAATCCTTCAACGACTATCGGCTATGATCTTCCTGAACGAAGCGTTGTGACGCTTGAGGTCTATGATGTTTTGGGAAGGAGCGTTAAGACACTTGTGAGCAGTGCAACCGAAGCAGCTGGATCCCACAGCATAATCTGGAATGCCGATAACCAAAGCAGCGGAGTTTACATCTGTCACATAACCGTTGCACAGGCTGACGGCAAACGATATGCTCAGGCGAACAAAATGGTCTTATTGAAGTAATGTCCCAAGGTGGAGACAGAGGGAATTTCTACGGACACTAACCTTTTCTAGTATCTAAAATTTTGATGGCGCTAAACGATCGGAAACTGAAGAATGAAGCACAGCGTACAGCCCTTTATCCAATCTGCTCTCTTGTTTGTGGCAGTTATGTTTATACTAACATTGATGTGGTCAAGCTGCGGCCAGAAATCAAATCCATTTAATTCAGCCAACTCAACTATCAACCAGCCTACGCGTTTAGCGGGGAGTCCATATCCAGCATCCCACAAACCGGACACATTATTTTGGGTGGACGAATCCAGCATGTCTGCCACGCAGGTGTTAACAATAGAAAGCCTGCAGGGAATACTGGCACAGACCAAACCTCGGATATATGTCACTAACGGAAGTGACAGTTATCTTACGTGGCTGACAGATATGCAGAAGAATTATGAAGTAATTGTTGATAATTCGTTTCGTGCCGACTTTAGCGGCTTACTGAATCACTTCAAGAGTTTCATCGCCGGATATATATTGACGACGACGACACAACCGTCAATTCACATCGCTGTTTCTTTGGCTGGGCTGAAGAGCGCGATAGTTGTTGTGGGTGTCGATGAGCAAACTGTCAAAGGATTGGGATTCCCTCTTTTGGAAGACGCGACCAACGAAACCTACCAGCAGTTTATAGATAATCACAAGGATGAGGTGAATAAAAACACTTTGTGCTATCAAGATCCTTCGAAAGCCGAATACCTTTTAGACTATTCTGTCTTTGGGAAAACATATTTTTTCTATGATGATATCTCGGGATCTATATACTCCGAGATTTTCTCAGAGATGAATCCGAACTCGGCATTATTAGGATGGGGGAGCAGTGAATACGACCTTGTTGAAACCGCTTCTCGGAAATCTATCATGGTACACGCCGCCGATTTTGCGAGCGACCTGTCGGCGCTTTCAAATTTCGGAGTCGAAACGAACCAGGCTTCTCATAATACAACGCCGCAGGTTATTCAAAATGTCCATACTGTTTGCTTTGTAATGACCGATGGAGATAATATCCAGTGGCTGTTAAATGATTTTTCAACGAATACGAACTGGTACGCCAGCCCGGACAGGGGGAAAGTAAACTTGGGTTGGACAATTTCCCCAGCAATGTGCGAGCTTGCGCCGACCGTTCTCAAAAGATTTTACGATAGCGAAGGGAAGGCCGAAGGCGGAAGAGACTGCTTCATTGCCGGTCCGTCCGGTGTTGGATATACATATCCGGAGTCTTATGAAGACATTGGCTCTTACACCTCACTCACCGCCGCATTCATGAAGAAGGCCGATTTGCATATCGTTAATATCATAGGTAACTCGAATCCACCGAATGTTCCGGTGAGTTCTTTGGCTTCATATATGAGCCAAAACCAAATTGATGCAGCCTTCTATTATTTTTATTCAAATTATTCCGGAGGGAATGGACAAATAACATGGGTTGACGGGAAGCCTGTGATAACCGGAAGATACAATTTATGGTCCCCGCAGTTCGAGACTCCGCAGAGTCTTGCCGCAAAACTAAATGCTTTAGCGACTGATATCACTTCTTCTAATGGTTACAGTCTCATTCCTGTCCATGTGTGGTCGCACACGGTGGATGACGTGATCCAGTGTGCCAGCTTGTTCAATAAGAGCGTCCGCGTTGTAGCACCGGATGAATTCGTTGCTTTAATTGAAAAGAATGTGAAACATTAATGAACAAAATTTCCAGCACAGCTTTGTTTGCCGTTCTTCTTTTGGCGTTCACATTTGCGCCGGAAGATACGACTGTAATTCAAGTAGATAATATAAAAATCGGTTTTCATGAGTTTGAAGACAGGTTAAATGATCTTCCTCTTCCGAATGGAAATAAATATTCGATAGACGCGCTGAAAGAAGATTTGGCTTCCACGCTGATTGCAGAGGCGATTTTGGCCTGCGAGGCGAAAAAAGAAAATCTCGATTCGTTATTTCATCTGGGATTGATGTCGGAAGAATTTCACAAGGAAGCATTGTATGAACAATGGATGAATTCGGAGGTCGTGAGCAAAATAAAAATCAGTCCGAACGAGATCCAGAAAGGCTATAATAGATTAAAAGAAATTCGAGATGTGGACTACTGGGTACTTCCAAATTTAAGAAAGGCCGACTCTCTTCACGAAGAACTTGCAAAGGGTTTGGACTCTAAGATAAAACCGCAATTTAAAAAAATGGAATATGGGCAAGCCTTTGAAAATATTGAAGATTCTGTTTATGGCTTGAATGTCGGTCAGTTGTCCGAGCCGATAAAGGTTGACAACTCGTATTATGTTTTCAGATTGATCAAGAAGGAACAAGATCCCCGCTATGCTAAGGAGGATGTCGGTTTTTACAAGCCCACAATAATCCAAAGGATAAAATCTAAAAAAGAAACTTATCTCATATCAGACAAGCTCAAAGTATTAATGCGAAATAAAGATTACGGGATAGAAACCGGAGCGTACCGATATTTGGTAGACAAATTGGAGCCGATCATTTTTAACAGTCAATTGCCGAAAGAAGGCAAAGCAAATTTGATACAACAAGAACTATCTGCTTCAGCCATGAAGCCCGATGAGATGGACAAGCGGCCATTGATTGTTTTTAAGAATGGGAAAATGTGGACCGTCCGCGAAGTATGGGAAAAACTTGCCGCCAGTCCCTATCCTTTGAATTATGGCACGCCAAAAGAATTGAAATACGGAGTGCAAGATGTTATAAAGCAGATTATTCTTCTGGATTCCGTCGCTAAAGATGCCGAACACAAAGGATATGCTGATTCTTATTATGTTCAATACCAAACGCAGATGTGGAGGAATAGTCTTCTTGCCGAAGCTTTGCTGGATAAATTTCGTGAGTCATTGCAGATCAGCGAAAAAGATTTATTTGCATTTTATGATTCGACTAAGAGCAGGCACTTGCAACCGGAGCGGCGAAAAATTATTTCCATTGTGGTCAATGGCAAAAATTCAGCAGACAAATTGTACGAGCAAATAAAGGAAGGCGCCGATATACTCGATCTGGCTCAGAAGTATAGTCTTAACAAAAAAGATTTAGACGGACAAACGCCAGGAGTTTTTATTACAGAAAACATGTGGGGAGAGGCCGGGAAAAATGCGTTCAAGTTAGAACCGGGGCAAATAGCGCCGCCCTTAAAAGTTGACGACAGCGATTATGCAATTATAAAATTAGTCGAGATCAAAAGCGCCGAGCCGTATCCATATGAAGAAATTCAAGACCAATTATATACGGCTTATCAAAATGTAAAGCTCCAGGAATGCGTGAATGATTTTTTGTTGAAGGTAGTGAAGGACTATGATGTGAAAATCAATAAGTCCGCACTTAGCAACGTGCAATACTTCGGCGGGAATATGATGGTGGCAAAGACGCATTTCCCTTTGAGGACCGCTGTACCAGGAGTCCAATTTTTTAGTCCGACTTCGCCTTTTCTTCAACCAGAGGGATGGGACGGTTTGAATTCGCCGATACTTGCCGGTTGGTACAACTACACGCAAGCAAAATGGTTCCCACAATGAAAGACGGAGCTATGCGGTGTTCGATCATGTTGGTCCAAAAATCAGATCACATTAATCCTTATAGAAAGTTGTATATATAATGATAAATCTTAGAATGTTTTTTATTTCGTCCTTGCTTTTCACAGTATTTGAGTGCCCTTTTATACATGGCCAAACTCTGTCCAAACTGAATTCGGAATTTCACGGAGAGGAGGCTACATCGTTGCACGGCGTCATTTCCGTGCAATGCTATGGTTCACAGGCGGGCAGTCTTACAAAACCATGGGGTGGCGCTTCAATATCCATCGACAAGGCGCTAATGGCAGATTCTGTGAAGCAAGAGTTTCTCTTTTGCTGGAATAATTATAAGAATTATGCATGGGGGTACGATGAACTTGATCCGCTAACTCAGAACGGCTACGATTGGTATCCACCTGTGAGTTTCCTTTTTACACCTGTCGACGCGCTCGATACCATGATACTCATGGGATTAACGAGCGAAGCTGACGACGCACGCGCGTTTATAGACCAGAATTTGACGTTCGATAAGAATGTAACAGTAAGCGGCTTTGAGTTCACGATCAGATTCATTGGAGGGTTACTGTCGAGTTATCAATTGACAGGTGACACAAAACTTCTCTCGCTAGCTAAAGACTTGGGTAACCGAATACTCAAGACTTTTAATTCTCCTACCGGCATGCCGTATGGCGACATCGATCTTGCAAATGGTGCGGTGGGAAGACCGGTAACTAATCCCGCTGAAATTGGGACTCATCTCATCGAGTTTGGAGCTTTGTCAAAACTTACAGGAGACACAACTTATTATTACGCCGCCAAACGGGCATTGGTCAAACTTTACAGCCTTCGGTCTAAAATTGGCCTCGTCGGAGACGCGATCGATGTTACGACGGGACAATGGGATGGTACAGATTGCAGTGTCGGCGGAGGGATAGATTCTTATTTCGAATATCTTATTAAGAGTGCGCTTCTCTTCCACGACAAAGACTGTATGACAATGTGGCAGTCAACTCTCCAGGCTGCTAACAAGTATCTTAGAGACAGCACTTCGACAGGAATATGGTACGGCCATGCAGATATGAACACCGGACAGCGGACCGGCACGGATTACGGTTCACTCGACGCCTTTTGGTGCGATCCACTTTCTTTAGGTGGAGATACTCTGGATGCAATCGATCTCGGCGAGTCCAACTTCAAAATGTGGAATGTATATGGAATCGAGCCCGAAGGA
>JBAPNE010000281.1:0-7998 GCA_049278975.1 Candidatus Kryptoniota bacterium | reverse complement strand
GGAACGTATCAAAGCACCGATCGGAGAAAAGTCCCGGATAACCAATTGCGTTCCATCTTTTCTGGTGAAGTTGTAACAGCGACTCTATTGCGCCTGTAACATTTTTCTCGTCACTGATATCTACGAGGGTAAACTCCGGATTTGCCAAATAATTTCTCTGAACATACCGAAGATTGCGCCTGACTTTGGGTCGCATGGAGGAGATGAATTTTTCGACAGATTCCGGGAGAAGGAACCTTGGACAAATGTCGGTAACTGTTTTTGTGATAGTAAAATTGTTTTCAGCCAATTTTGGGAGAACGTAATTGAAAATAATTCCGTCTTCTTTTATGTTTTGGAAATCTATTTCATTCCAAAGATATGACTCGCGTTTAATAAAATTGACCAGCGCGTTGGCGACTTCTTTTTCTAAGCCATGCTCGACTATGATGTCTAAGTAATCACTTGGTCCTTCTTTTTCCAAAGAGAGCACCGGAGATTGAGATTTTTGTAGTCCTGATCCCAATAGCATTAACCGCATGAAAAACCTATAGTGACGGAAGAGATAACTTTGGATAAAAAACGGAGCGATCCCTACTAATCTTTCTTCGATCTTGAAAAGAACAATGAAAAGATGATGATCTGGTTTGTCGGCGAAATGTCTCCACCATTGATATTGCCAATCAAAAGTTTGAAAAATAGTTGCGGACGAATTCAATGCCAGCTTATCCCATTCTTCTTCAAGTGAAGGTATGGCGGTTACATCATTGACTATCTCGATAGATATATCAGGGCTGTTGGGAAAATTATTCGCATGATCGTCATCTTGCACTACCGGCATGCTCCAATATGTCTTATCTAATTCCGTCATAATTTATTCCTTCGTTAATTTACGCAGGCCGAGTTACTGATAAAAGGTATTGTTTGCCGGAGTCGGCCATTTTAACGGAGGTGGCATCATGTCGTCCTACATTTTCCATTGTTGTGTTTTTGTGTGTCATCTTAATTGTTTTTCTCTCCTTAAGGTTTTTCTGCAACTGTTACCATCCATTGGCATTATCGCGGGAGGGATTGATTGGCTCTTCCAACAGTCCCCAAAAATTAGAAGCTGAGCGAGGCTGCGGATTTTTTCATTTGTATTCAACTTCCTTCGCATATGCTGGATCGTCAATATCTTTAGCTGTCGTGTCTCTTAGTCTTTTATTATTTGAATAGCCAGGAATCAGTTGATAGACCTTCTGTTTTGTAATCCATTTGAGTGATGAGTAATGCTCGTGGAGCGTCAATATGTTTAATCTAAAATTCATAGCGTTTGCTTTATTTGTTATGGCGATTCGCCGGATATTATAAATGTCATTTGTAAATCTCGGTGAACCGGAATATGTCCCACAGCCGTATTCGTAACCCGCGTCTCGAACCATGTTTTCAAGTTCTTCATTTACACTACCGTAAGGATATGCAAATGTAATAACCGGCATCTGAATCAAATCTTCGAGCGATTCTTTCGAACGACGTATCTCATATTTAGCGGCGTCTTTTGTTAGCTTCGTTAAATCCGCGTGCGTCATCGAATGGGAGCCGATCTCAAGACCTGATTTTTGTAGTTCCCGGATCTGGTCACCATTCATTAAATTAGCGCTCTCGAACCCTGCCGGCTTGTCCCACACATTGCTCTTTATGGAACGCTCGCCGATCACAAAAATTGTACCTCTAACTCCGAATTCTCTTATTATAGGAAACGCATATTTATATATCTCTTCGTAACCGTCGTCAAATGTCAGAATCACAGGCTTCTTTGGCAGAGCAATTTGTCCTTTAAGAAACAAAGAATAATCTTCAAAGTTGATGCACGTGTACCCCCATTTATCAAGCAGCTCAAGATGCCTGCGAAATTGGGAAGCGGTTACAAACCATGAGTAACGATTATGGGAGTCTTTATCCATAATAATTCGGTGGTACATCAATACTTTAATGGTCGGTACAATCACGTTAAGAGTTTCGACCGGAGTTTCCACAATCTGGTGAGTCGTATCCTTAATTGATACAGTCGGGTGGTTTATGTTCGAAAGACCTTTACTATCAGTTTTCGTGGAATGTTCACTTGTTCGTACGTTGTCGGTAACTCTGTTTTTCTCGTTGAAAAGAGAAGCAATGGCTTCATTCATTGAAGACGCAATCACATCCCAGTTGTATTTCGCCGTCACCATCTCATGTCCGTTACTTCCCAACGTTCTTGCCTTTTGTTCATCCAAGAGTAGATCGATAACTTTTTCCGCAAACAAAACCGGATCGTCCGCGATTACAACATGTTCACCATTTTTAACGTCAATACCTTCGCAACCTATGCTCGTTGTGACGATTGCTTTTTTCATGGCAAGTCCCTCTAATATCTTTAGCCGTGTTCCACTTCCCATTCTCAATGGAACAACATAGACACTCGCATTCCACGCATACGGCCTAACGTCGTCGACGTATCCGGTGACTATAACATCATTTGATGAGCGTCGAGTGAGGTTGTCCGGTGGATTCTTTCCGACGATGTAAATTTTTGCGTCCGGTATTACTTTCTTAACAAGCGGGAGGATTTCATCTAAGAAATACATCATGGCATCGCGATTCGGCACATAGTCCATGGTGCCTATGAAGACCATTGAATGTGGCTCTAATTTTTTGTCAGCCGGAACAAAATATCTTGTATCAACTCCGTTCGGTATAACATACATTGGTTTTTTGTTTATGTGTCTGTTCAAGATCACTCCGTCGTTTTTGGAAGTGACAAAGATAGCGTCAACCATGTTGCAGGTTTCGATTTCATGCAAAAACATTTTGCGTTGTTCTCTGAAATAAAAGTATTTGACGAGTGGAGATTGAATTCCTCTCGACATCCTCCGCAGGTTGCTGTATTCAACGTTGTGCTCATCCAAAATCTTTACAACGTTATTGTCTAGCCTGAATTGTCCCATGTGCGCAAATTCTATTACCACAAGATCATATTTCTCGTTTTTAAAAAGTCTGTCAAGTGTTTCCTGCATCTTAGTACTGCTTACGTGCAATTTAAAGAAGCTTTGCCCTCTCCAAAATGCGTAGAATATGCCTAAGAATCGATGCTTTTGCGAGAATGACTTATGATCGACTAGGTGAATCTGACGAACCAGCCCGCCGAACTCATTCTTAAGAAGTTCTCTGTCATTCTCCGTTCCGAATGTTACAAACGTAACATCGTGCCTCTGTGCCAGTCCTCGCAATATATAGAAAATGCGTAGCGCACCTCCAAAGATTGGAGGCATGGGTGAATATGGTGCAATATGTAGTATCTTCATAACCTATCATCCTTTCCCTGTTGACAAAGCTTGTCTGAGCCTTTTCACGGAAATCGCTTTTCTAAAAAGTTCTATTTCAGATGGTTTGAATGTTGCGAAAATAAATAAGGAAAGTACATAAACAATCGCGCCTGCGAAGCCCTGCGCAATTAAAGGCAAGCCCAATATCCGTATGCCGAAAATTGCAAGTCCCATCATAATTCCCGCAGCCACTCCTTTTCCCAAGGCCACGAAAAGATCCCGTGTGAACAGTTCCTTCGGGAGAAGCCGGATGGCACAAATCATAATGAAAAGTTCAGTAATGTCCGTTGAGATTGCGGCACCAATTCCACCATTGTTGAATTGTGTTTGGAAGTATTTGATCAGAAAAAGGTTAGCGCCGACATTTACAAACATCGAGACGAACGCTATCATGGCCCATTGCTTCTGCTTATCGAGTGCAATGACGGTATTGCCGAGGACAAAGTCGGCATAAACTAATAGCATTCCAACCGAAAAAATTTGTAGTACCACAATCGACGGAGTGTATTGGGCCAACCCGAAAAGTATTTGGATTATTTCTCTTGCAAAGAATATCAGGCCGCAAGCAATTGGAATACCGGCCAATAGAAGAAACTCAAGACTTTTTTGCGAAGTCTTTTTCATCGAGCCATATTCGGTCGTGCTAAGTCTCGATAGTATCGGGAACACAGCTTGTGAAAAAATAGACGGCAAAAACATTAGTATGTCAAAGAATCTATATGCGGCACCGTACCATCCTACCACCGAGTCTGGCGCCATCACCGAAAGCAAGACCGCATCGATTCGATAATAAATAATTCCAAAGAGCGACCAGAGGAAATATGGAAGTCCTTGACTCAAGAGTTTTTTCAATTGTTCTAAATGAAGTGAATAGTTGAGCCGAAACATTAGCTTGGAGTACTTCCATGATATTGCGAAACTAAAAACGGTGCTGACCGCCATCAAAATAACGACCACCATTTCCTTTGCTCCAAGGAGCAATGCTGGCACAACAGTGAGCATCAAGAAACTCCGTTCGACAACTGAGGCGATTGAGGGATATTTCATTGCCTCGAAGCCTTGATAACATTCGCGAAGCAAAGTTGTCATGTTTCCCCAGAGATTAGATATTCCTAACACGACAATCAGTATTGTAACGGTAAATGGATATTTGGCGACAAAGCATAAAGCTAAAGTCAACACGAGCGACATAAACCATAGCCCGATTCGCAGGACAATGGAATTGGTCATAAGCTCTGAAACATGACTACTCAACTTGTCACGAGAAACTTCTTTAGGGACGTAATTTCCTCCGCCATAATCTATGATCCATTGGCAAATTGTCTGGACCGTCATTGCTAAATACAACCTCCCGAACGATTCGCTTCCAAGATGTCTTGGAAGGAACAAGAGGAGCACAAATCCTGAGACCCAGGTTATCATCTGAGCTGACATCATTATTGATGTATTCTTGACGATAGATTTAGCGATTGAATCGCTCATAAGTAGTTTTTTGATTTCATATTCATTTTAACTTTCAATTACTGCTTCAGTCGGCACTTGTGGATTGAGCATCTGCATCTTATTTATCTCTTGATTCCTATTTATTGTCTTGATAGTTGGAAGTAGCCCGCACAATGTTCCTAAAAACACCATGTTGCGATAGTAAGTCAACTGTAAATCATAATACGATACTATTATTTGGTTCACGATTGCTGCAGCAATCATTATGGTTAATGCTCTAAGGAAAGGGTCGTTAAGCATCCTGCCAATTTTTGCAGTTTCAAATAAAAGGGCGTCGATGAAAAAGAAAAAGACAAAAAATCCGACTGCCCCCATCTTTACGATTAGCCAGAGAATCTCATCATGTGGTATCCAATCGCGCAAGGGAAACGGAATTGGTACCAAAAACAACGGCTCAAGATATTTGTTTCCGAAACCAATTCCGATAATCGGAGACTTTTGTAAGGTGGCAGCCAGATCATATCTTTCAACTTCCCTGTAAAGATTAGAGCTATAACGCTCACCAGCGTCCGCCTTATCACTTTCAAAGAAACCGGATTTGATTAGTTGTACTGGAGCGCCGATCCTGCCGGGATGATTCCAAAAGATTGCAGAGTAACATGCCACAACGAAGAGAATAGGGAGTAATATTCGGAAGAATTTCAACTTCTCTTTAGGTCGCAGCATAATGATGAATACACCAAGACATACGATGAGTCCAGCGTACGCGGCACGTCTCTGACCGGAGTAAAAACCGGTTAGCATCAACAACAGAAGAACCAAAAGCGCGGTACGCTGTTTTACTTTCACACGGAACATCAAGAAGCTTATAAGTAATATCCATAGGTCCACGATGAAAACAGGATCTTCATGATTTGTAAGACAATCGGAATTCCCAAAAGAAAAACCTAGCTGAGCGAATCTTACAGTGCCTTGGAATGCCTTTATCGAGATCATAATTATCATTACCCACAACAAGATGTCGATTTGTTGCCGTGTTTGAATTATCTGGGGAACCAAGAAATAAAGCAAGAGGAAGTAAAAAAGTGCTCTAACCTCCCAAAGTGAAGGAAGGAAATCGCCACCTGTACTTAACCCGTGTATTAATGAGAAGGCAATGATAATAAATAGGAGAATTGCAAGTCCCCACAAAGGAACCCTCTGCACATTTGCCATTCTCCTTGTGCTTAATGCTATAAACCAACCGATAAGCATTAGAGCAACTTGGAGCTCGAGTGGATTCATGACGCCAGCATCAAAATGGGGAAGATAAGGTATACCTTTGATATTGTCGAAATAATGAACTACCCAAGTTATAGGATCACCGGTTGGTGAAACTATAAATTGGTCGAAGAGTAAAACCATTCCGAAAAAAATAAAGAATGCCCAGTCAGCCCGATAAAAGGAAATAAAAACAATCGTCAGTAAAACGATAAAGGCCACCGCAGCTTCTATTTTCCCATCGGTCATGATTAGAATTCCAGAAACAGCGAGTGATACCGGAATAATTATGGCGTACTGTAGGATCTTATCAAATTTGAATTTCCTTCTGATTCCCTGGTATCTTATCAATTTTGTTAAGCCCATTTATACCGCGGCTTTTCTGATTTTCAAAACAGATTCATTTCGTAGGGGCTTTCATTGTAAACATATCAAGGACTATGAGAGCAGTTTGCATCAATGCTAAAATAATGAGGATGATATACTTAATCGATTTTCCGCGCCATCGTTGCCCACCTAGCATTATAGCTAACACCATGAAAAAGATCAGAGTAACAATTGCTAACATAAAGCTACCTTATTTTATCGTTTAAGTTCTTCTGCGTCGGATGGCAAAACCTTAACATTTTCCCGTGATTTTTGCAAACACCTACATAAGTGCAAAGTATATGCCATAGAGGATCGCTGCATCATATCAAATTTGAACGATTTCGCATAAGTTCTTTGATTTGGGTGAGGTTTGTTTCAGTTTTTGATGACGGATGTGTAGAATGTAAACGGAGGCGATTCTGAAAAATGGCTACTAAATATACACCATGTTTCTGAATTAGAAGATTTGAATCAGAACCGGATGAATGTCGCCTATGTTGCCGTTAGCTCATATGAATAAAAGTAGTAAGGGATTAGATAATAACGCGCAGGACAGACATGACAAAATATCCAGCCGTGGACGGCCAACAATACACAAAATCGTCTGATTATGAAAACACGATAATCCTTCTTGTTTATGTCGCGCAATAACTTTGATCTTACATGCTGTCAGGGTTGCTCATTAACTTGTTCCTTTGTAATTTGCATTATGATACTGCTTTTCGTGATAGGGCAAGTTGGCTTTAGCCCAATTCTCCTTATGAGTGCAGTTAAAGGCGAAATTAAGAAATTACAGAAGCCGACTTGACAGCTTGCTTATGATTATTTCTGTTGCATCATTGGCCCTATTACTGCTTCCTTTGTTTAGTCCAACTGCTTCGCTTCTTTCAAAAGCATGTCAGCAAAAAGAAACAGGTATACCTACATCGGGTTTCATAAATGGATTTCGGTTCATCTTTATTTTATCGCTCTTGAATTAAATTGCTGCGTAAATGTTTTTCATATGAAAAGACTCAAGAGGCATATTATTTTTATATATGGATATGCAGGATGTCGCAAGGCGGCATTTGTGCCATTTGCTGTTAAAATTTTCTTTGATGAGTTCATTAATTGCGTGATGATGGATTGGGATTACTGAGGGGTACTTTATGATCGAACTTTTGATCGCAGATGACCATCCGCTTGTACGCAAGGGTCTGAGAGAAATCTTAGAAGGAGAGATTGATTTGAAGGTGGTAGGAGAAGCGGGTACCGCTCAGGAAGTTTTTGATGGGCTAGGAAAGAACAAGACTGATGTGCTTATTACGGATATCTCTATGCCCGGGACAAGCGCGTTGAATATGATTGCGGATGTGAAACAACTTTTTCCGAAATTACCTATTTTAGTATTGACGATGCATCCGGAGGAACGCTTTGCGGTGAGAACACTCAAATCTGGAGCCGCCGGTTACTTGACAAAGGACACTCCACCGGAAGAAATTATAAAGGCAGTTCGGGTCGTTGCTAGTGGGAAAAAGTACATCACGCCGTCGCTTGCAGAAAAGCTTGCCACAGAAATCGACAGTGATTTTGGGCGGCAGCCTCACGAAAGATTATCGGACAGGGA
>JBAPNE010000280.1:0-7284 GCA_049278975.1 Candidatus Kryptoniota bacterium | reverse complement strand
TTGGTCGTTTGATCGTTAGCAACCAAGTTCCCGAATATGTCGGAGCTCGACAAAAAAAGTTTGCCTGGATAATTGGTGTGGTTTTGTCAACTATAATGTTCGTTTTTCTAGTGGTAGTAAATGCGTTTAGCCCAATAACAGGTATTGTCTGTTTAATTTGCCTGATATTCTTATTCTTTGAATCGGCATTTGGTATTTGTTTGGGATGTAAATTTTATTCGATGTTTTATAAAGAAAAAGCGCAATACTGTCCCGGTGAAGTTTGTGATGTGAAATCGAAAGAAGATATTCAAAAAACATCCAAAGTTCAGATGCTAATTGTTTTGGGATTTATTGGATACATTTTCTTTGCAAGCTTTTTGTTCAATGATAATTTTAGCAAAAAACCATACGACTTGTTTGGAATTTATAGTACTACACTATCAAAATAAAAGATGCATTTGGAGCTTAATATCTGATCTCAACAACACAACATGTTGAGCACAGGTCGGTGTGCCATCATGCAGGGATAATAACAAACGGATGGCTCACATGAAAGCAGTCGTTTATCGCCACCATGGTTCACCCCATGTTTTTAAATAATTAATATAAATAGGAGAGATTATGAGTGCGACCGTAATGATGGAACGGATTGCAAAAAGATCGCCGCGTTCTTTAGCCAGGATGGCTGGTGTCTTTCAAGCGCTCGAAAACATAACAGCCACATTCGGCCAGGTGATCGTTCTCGGTTGGCTCGTTGTCACAGGCAACGCCGCGGCTACTGCGACCAATATCCTTTGGCACCAGGGATTATTCTGGTTGGGGTTCGCATCCTCACTCATTGGTGTTGTGTGCCACATTGCTTGGGCACTTCTCCTCTATGACCTGTTAAAGCCCGTGAACAGGCGCGTCTCTTTATTCGCGTTGTCCGTCATGCTCGTGGGGTGCACGATTCAGGCTCTTACCATTGTTTTGTTTGTTGCACCCATGGTCATCTTGAATGCGGGGAATTCCTTAAGCGCCCTTACGGCGGAACAGTCGCAAGCACTGGCGTACATGTTTGTCCGATTGAATGGCTACGCATTTAACACGTATTTGGTTTTCTTCGGACTCTGGTGCATCATGATCGGATTCCTCATTTTTAGGTCAACCTTCATGCCTAGAGTCTTGGGAGTTCTGTTGGCGATCTCTGGTTTGGGTTGGGTGACGTATCTAGTGCCGCCGGCCGCAATCCGTCTGTTCTTCCCCTACATCGCAGGCGCGTCAGCCATCGGAGAAATACCGTTGCTGCTATGGCTCCTGATAGTCGGCGCAAACAATGAACGATGGAAGGAGCAGGCTGGTGAACTCAATTAGCCCAACAAGTCGGCGTGAAGGATTAACATTGCGTCAGGCGGCTCTGATCGCCGGCTTAGGTTACCTGCTTAATCCCGTTACCTATGCTGAGTTTTCTATCTGGCCAAAGCTTGTTATTCCTGGCAACATCGAACAAACCATTCAGAACATTATGGCACATCAATCCCTTTTTCTTGCCGCAATTTTCTGTTACCTGATCAACTTTATCGGTGACGTGGTTATTGCCTGGGCGCTGTATGTTTTGCTTGTGCCAGTAAATAGAGCATTGTCATTGCTTACAGCGTGGTTCCGGTTGATGTATACAGCAATCGCTCTATTCGGCTGGTTAAGCCTTGTGACGGTTTTTCACTTGCTGAAAACAACGGATTATCTGACGGCATTTGGGTCAGGTCAGCTGCATGCCCAGGTTGAGCTTTTGCTAAATTCATTTCGATATGATTGGGCCATGGGTCTGGTACTTTTTGGAATCCATCTTATTCTATTGGGCTACTTGATTTACCGGTCCGGCTACATCCCAAGAATATTGGGGATTGTGCTGGCAATCGATGGATTGGGGTGGGTGATTAACAGCTTACAGCCATATCTTTTTCCGGACGCCAATCTTGGATTCATCTTTGTCACATTCTTCGGCGAACTTATTTTCATGTTCTGGCTCTTGATCAGAGGCTGGAAGATCCGGGAGCCGGCAGCTTTATGAGACAAGAACGCTCCATGATGACAGAAGGAAAGATGGAACACCTCTGATGCTGAAGCTAAGCCTTAGGTTAATTAGGAAAAACATAATGGAAAATAAATGAAAAGAAGAACTGCTCTTACCTGTTTTTTAATTGTTTGTGTAATTCTCGCCGCACTTCTTCTTACACAAACTATTACTATAGTAGTAAGTGCGATTGTCTTTGCAGTTGCGTTGGTAGTATTCGCTAGTTTATCGAAAGGTTTTCGTCGTAACGATGTTTCGTCAATGTCTAAGTAAGATAAACCATGGTATGCATCAGTTTGGATGTGGCAAAAGAAAGGCCGACACAAATTTATAGTCCCTAAGGTCCCAAGGACTTCTTCGGATGATCCCGTTGGGACAAGTGGTGCCTCTGCATCATGCGGCAACCCCTCATTCCCACCCTTCGTTTGCCAACTTCGAGTGCAACTCGTTGGGATGATGGCGGCAGTAATACTCAATCTTGCTTGAATCCTCGTGTGCTTTACTGTACGTCCATCCTTTTGCCATAAGGTTCCGTTCGTGTAGTTCGTGAAGAAGAACATAAGGGCGCTCTTCCTCTTCCAGGTCGTTATCAATCCACACCTCATTCTCGGGCACAAATTCATATACATAGTCATGCCCGCCTTCCGTAAAATCAATATCAAACACACTTCTCACTAACCTGCCATCAATGATCCATACACTAATCTTGGATTCTAATTCCTTCCACAGCCGAACATGCACTTTTGTTGAATCAGGAAGATTGCCTCCCCCTGTCAGCTTTTTCACATCGCCCGCCCTCTTGCGTTCTGACCTCTCTTTTTTATCAGCGGCGTCCAGCGCATCGTTATATGGAACACCCTTCTCCATCAACCGGTGTTCAACCAGCAAATGGTCAATGAAGAAACGCTGTTCATCCTCCTCAGCCTCTTTGTCAAGCCAAAATTCATCTTTCGGGATACATTTAAAACCATAATGCTGGCCAAAGTTTGTAAACTCTTCATCAAGATGCGTTCTCACATAGGTCCCATCGACTACCCAGATAACGATCTTGCCGCGCTCTCCAACTTTTTTGATGTATGGCGGCTCATATGAAGTTTTCTTATCCTGTCCTTTCGGGGTTTTATCTTTGCTGTCTCGCTTCTTACTCATTGATGTCTCCTTTGTTCCATAATATATTTCTTACGAAGTTCATATTGGATCAATCTCATTCATGTGCCGTAGTATGACCCGCTTTTTGTAGTGCCGCTAACTTCTTGAACAAATCAAGTTCTTCTTTATCAAGATGGTCCGGCAACTGAATCAGAACTTTTACATACAGGTTGCCAAACTCATTCTTCTTGTCATAAATCGGCATTCCGAGTCCCCGAAGCCTAAGCACTCTGCCATTTGGTGTTTCTTTAGGAATATTGACTTTGACAGTGCCTTTCAGCGTTTTGATCTTAGTTGTACCCCCAAGCACAGCGGTATATAATGCAACTGGCAGGTCACAATAAAGATCGTTTCCCTTACGTTGAAAATCTGGATGCGATGCAACATTGACTGTCAGGTAAAGATCGCCATTTGCCCCACCGTTCATCCCTGCAGTTCCCTTTCCTGAAACTCTCAAGACATGCCGGTCTTCAATGCCCGGGTGAATCGTCACCCTAATTGTCTGATCGCCAACCTTGATGAGTCGCGTCGTACCATGATAAGCTTCTTCAAGCGAGAGCGATGTCTCAGCCTCGAGGTCTTCTCCTTTGATTGTGTAGGCCTTCCTTCCCCGTCTTTGACCACTCTGTTGTCCAAAAAGGAGTTCAAAGAGGTCCGCAGCACCCTCCTCTGCAAACATTGCATCGAGTTCTTCACTGCTCATCCGATGTGCTTTTCCACTTTGGCCGCTTGCATATTTCGACCAGTCAAATCCACCCGGCTGTGCTCCAGCTTCCTGATAGTGATTCCAATCTTTGCCGAACTGATCGTACTTTTTTCGTTTCTGCGGGTCACTGAGAACTTCATTAGCCTCGTTGACTTCCTTGAATTTCTCCTCGGCAGCTTTGTCTCCCCTGGTTCTGTCAGGATGGTACTTGAGGGCAAACTTTCGGTACGCGCTCTTGATTTCCTCTGGGGTTGCCGTCTCTGCTACACCCAGCACTTTGTAATAGTCTTTGTAGGTCATTGATTTCCAGCCTATAGTTTATTCTTCACGATACAATTAAAGAGAACTAGCGACAGTACAAAGAACGTTGCGACATCAATCTCTCTGCATCCACGATGCAATCTAGTTGTCCAGCGACTCCGACCTTTTATGCAAGTAAGGCAAAAGTGTGTTAGTTTTCCACTATTCTGGATTACTTGCTCTTTCTACAATGTGGAGAATGTTGTGTATGGCACTAAGTACCTCTTTCGGATTGTATGGCTTCTGAATGAACGCCTTCACTCCTTCCTTTAGGATATTGGCTTTCATCCCCGGCTCGATGTAGCCGCTGGAAAGTATCATGCGGACATGAGGGTCCACCTCGCTAAGCTTTCGGTAAAGCTCATCACCACCAAATTTGGGTAGTCCAAGATCGGAAATCACCAACGCGATTTCTTCACGATGTTTCTGATACTCGGCGAATCCTTCCTCTCCATCCGACGCCATCAATACCATGTACCCCATCGGTTCAAGAATCGCCTCCAAAAGTTCTCGCAGTAACTCTTCATCTTCGACTACGAGGATTGTTTCATTGCCAGATAGAAATTCTTCTGTTGTCTCTTTTTCGGCTTGGGAAAGTTCCAAAATATTGTGCGGCACAGGGAAACAACATTTGAATGTTGTTCCGTTGCCGACTTCACTCTGAAGAGTGATAAATCCGTTATGGCTCTCCATGATCCCAAAGACAGTTGAGAGCCCCAAACCGGTCCCCTTGCCGCGCTCTTTTGTCGTGAAGAATGGCTCGAAGATGCGACGTTGCGTGTCCTCATCCATTCCAACACCGGTATCTTCAACGCTAAGAACAATGTAGCTCTCGGCGGTTGCCTTCGAATGTTTATCCCTCAATGCCTCGCCCGATTCACATTGTGTCGTAATTGTGAGTGTTCCACCACCCGGCATAGCATCGCGTGCGTTTAAAGAGAGATTCAGCAAAACCTGATGAACTTGCGTAGCATCGGCTTTGATCGACGGAATATCTCGTGCAAGATCAGTTACAACCATGATCGACTTAGGAAATGTTTCACGCAGCAGCTTAACAATTTCATTCGCAATATCATTGATCATGACGGATTCAATCACCACATCGCTCTTCCTCGCAAAGGTAAGCATCTGTTTCACGAGAGCGGCTCCCCTCAATGATGCCTTCATGATGGCTTGTGCATCCTTCTGAATGATTGAGCGATCAGCGGGAGGATTCTCAAGTATTGAAGCGTGCCCAATTATGATGCCGAGGATATTGTTGAAGTCGTGCGCAATTCCACTGGCAAGCGTACCAAGGCTTTCTATTTTTTGCGACTGGCGCATTTGCTCTTCCAAATTTCGCTGCGCCGTGACATCGCGCTGGATCGCCATGAAGCCTATGACCTCTCCATCTTTATCAAGGAACGGGCTTGCAGTTGCTTCGATGGTAACGAGCTGGCCATCTTTCGATCGATTGATCCAATCCTGTTTGACAATCTGTTTATTCGTGAGATCTTGCCAGAATGAACTATACTGTTGAGAAGATTGCTTCCCCGATTTTAGGATGCGCGGGGTTGCCTTACCGATGACTTCAAATGGTTCGTAACCGTAGAGACGTGTAAATGCCCGGTTTACGAACGTGAAGTTACCGTCCCGATCAGTCATGAACATTACTTCGCCAGAAGCTTCAACGGCTTGGTTGAGGCGAATCAAGGACTCTTCTATCTGCTTTCGTGTAGTAATATCGTGGGCTACGCCTTGAAGCCCAATAATCTTTCCATCACTGACAATTGGATTTTCATATACCTCTAAAAGGATAGGACGTTGATCAGCATGTTCCACTTCCACCAACACCGGACCGTTCCTGAATTCTCCGTGCAAATGAGCTTGTGTGACTTTTCTGGCATAATCGTTAATCTTATTCTTTGTCACAAACCAGTGAGATTGTGACCGCCACTCATCTACCGAACGGCCGGTGATTGTTTTGACCGATGGAGAAACATAAGTTATTCTTCCTTGCGTGTCTTGAGTGTAGAAAAACAAGTGAGGTGTCCCTTCAACGATGGCGCGCATGCGATTCTCATTTTCCCTCAACTCTGCTTCGGCCCGCTTCCGCTCGGTGATATCACGGATGATCGCAAGTGAATAGACCTCGCCTTGCAGTTCATACGTAGATATGTTCACCTCCTCATCAAACTCAGCTCCATTTTTTTTCCTGCCGCGTGTTTCGTAAAATGTGGGGACATGTTCGCCAGCAGCTCTTCGCTTTACGTTTTGCATTATTTGTTTATGATAGTCCGGCGCAATGTGATCAAGCACTGAAGCGCCCGCAATTTTTTCACCACTCTCATACCCATGCAATTTGAGAAATGCGGGATTCGCAAAAAGCTGCACCCCATTTTTGGAAACATAAATAGCGTCTCTGGAGCTTTCGAACATTGCACGAAATTTAGTTTCGCTTTCACGTAACGCTTCCAGAGCCTGTTTGCGTTCCGTGATGTCTCTTGCCACGGTGTGCATGTAGAAGGTGCCAACAATGGACACACGCGTACTACTGAACTCCGTGTCCACCTTTGTCCCATCTTTCCGCAATATCTTCGCTTCCGTAAGGGCCGGGTTACCCATCATGATCATATTGTGGAATCTGTTATACGCGTCCAAATCGATATCCTCGTGAAGATCCGGGATGCTCATCTTGAGAAGTTCTTCCCGGTGATACCCCGTTAACTTACATGCAGCATTATTCACTGAAACAAAACGGGACTTTGTATCGGAAATAAAAACAGCATCGCGTGAGCCTTCAAAGATAGCTTGCTCCCACTCCAGCGCCCGGTTCAGCGATAGTTCCTCCATCTTATGCTCGGTGATATCACGAAGCGCGCTCACCCTGACTTGCCTCCCATGGTACGTCATTACCCGCCCCCGGACTTCCACAGGAAAAACTGTTCCGTCCTTCCTCAGTGCCATATGATGGTACTCTTTGTCGGAGCCTGTCTTGTGCATCTCCAGGACAAACGATCTGGATTCAGGTGCTACGAAATCCATGACCGGCTTGCCGATAAATTCTGATAATGAATATCCTAATATCGCGGCTGCTTGTTCATTAGCCTCTATG
>JBAPNE010000279.1:0-6220 GCA_049278975.1 Candidatus Kryptoniota bacterium | reverse complement strand
ACTATGATGTCTGGACAAAGGGAGTTGCTTTCGATTCCATGGTTGCGGCGTATATCGTAAATCCGGACGGACAGCATAACCTTGATTCACTCGCGAAAGAATATTTGAATTATAAACCCGTTGCTATTGAAGAATTGATCGGCAAGGGGAAAAATCAAAAGAACATGCGTGAGGTTTCACCGGAAGTTGTTGCAGAATATTCCGGCGAGGATGCAGACGTTGCATTGCAATTGATGGAAGTTCTTCAGAACAAATTGGAGAAATTGAATTTGCTCAAACTCTGCGAGAAAATGGAATTCCCATTGGTTGAAGTTCTCGCGGCAATTGAAAGAGCAGGCGTAAAGATCGACACGGAGATTCTTGCGCAGATTTCAAAAGAGTTGGAACGGATGATTGAAAATTTAGGCGACGAAGTGTACAAACTTGCCGGAGGAGAGTTCAACATAAATTCCCCGAAGCAGCTTGGAGAAATACTGTTCAACAAGATGAAGCTTGCTCCGACGAAAAAGACCAAGACCGGATTTTCTACTGATGTTTTTGTTCTCGAGGAGTTGAGCGCACAGCATGAGATTGCCGGGAAAATTCTCGATTACAGAAAGCTCACGAAGCTCAAAGGGACTTACGTTGACGCGCTTCCGACCCTGATAAATCCGCGGACCGGCAGAGTCCACACGTCGTTCAACCAAACGGTCGCTGCGACAGGAAGGCTCAGCTCTTCTGATCCTGGGCTTCAGAATATACCGATCCGCGGCGAGATGGGAAAGGAAATCAGGAAAGCGTTCGTGCCGGGTGAAAAAGGATGGGTGATGGTGTCGGCGGACTATTCGCAGATAGAGCTTCGTATCATGGCACACATTTGCAAAGATGAAGGCTTAACCGAGGCATTCAACAAACATGAGGATATCCATCGTACCACGGCTTCCAAAGTTTTTGGAGTCGCACCCGATAAAGTAACCCATGACATGAGGCGAAAAGCGAAAGAAGTGAACTTCGGATTACTTTATGGAATCGGCCCTTATGGATTAAAAATTCGGCTTGGAATTTCACAAAGCGAGGCGAAAGAAGTGATCGACACATATTTTCAGAGGTTTCCGCGCGTTCGGGAATATATAAATAGCACGCTCGACTTTGCACGCAAGCATGGATATGTAGAGACGCTTCTCGGGAGACGCCGCTACCTTGCAAACATCAACAGCAAAAATTCCGCAGTGCGAATGGCAGAAGAGCGGCAGGCGATCAATATGCCGATACAGGGAACTGCCGCGGACATGATCAAGCTCGCAATGGTTGATATTTACCGCGAGATGAAAAAACGAGAGATGAAATCGCGGATGATACTGCAGGTACACGACGAACTGGTTTTTGAATCGTCAAAAAGTGAACTAAAAGAGTTGGAAGATCTTGTTGCCGATAAAATGAAAAACGCGATGAAGCTGAGTGTGCCTATCGATGTTGAAGTCGGGACGGGACCGAATTGGTTGGACGCACATTGAGATGGTGATAAATCTTTTACAAAGAAACTTGTTGTGACAAAAAGCATTTTGTTCTTGCGGATGAGATCATTACATTACTGAAAGTTGTGAGGCATTCAAAAAATAAAAGGAGGAGATATACCATGGTACGTTCGAAGTACTTCAAAGCTTCAATGCTCGTAACTGTGCTGGCGATTACGGCATTAGTCTGGGGCGGTTGTTTTGGTGGAATAAACACGATGGGACTTCATCTATTCTCGATGAAGATCGAGGTTCGCGGCCCGAACAATGCGGCTCTTGTCGGCGCGGTTGTTCATTGTAGTTGCGGTGAAACCGTCACCGTCGATACAACGGGCATTGCAACACTTCACTTTTCAGATATTGGTCCATATTATGTTTCGGTGGTTTATCAGGACAGGGTTATCTCATCATATAATGTTTCTATGCCATCGGACGGTGGAAAAACGTTGACGACGAACTATTCGCCAGGCGCACAGCCGACAACCGGCGGTGAAAATGCGCCGTCGGAACAAGATAATAGCGGTCTCGCTATGATGGCTTCTCACCTCTACCCGATCCTGTTCCAGTATATGTTCAGTGCATACGGATACAGCATGGAATTAAATCCTTACCAGCCGGGACAATATACCGATTGGAATATTTCCGGTAAGAGTGGAAAACCGTTCGAAACAAGAAAAGCTTTCCTGACTACTATGCCGGATGGCAAAGAATGGTGGGGACTTACTTATGTTTCCAACAAAGATTCCATTATAATGGAGGTGATGTTTTCTGAGAAGCATCAGTCAATCAGGCGAATGAGGCAGCGATTTGGAAATGACAAGCCCAAAGAAGTTCCTGTGACTGAAGGATGGTACACTGCACCCACCCAATTGACTCCCGAGTCGGTTGAAGGCGCTGTTGTGAAAAAAGGTGTGAGCGTCACCGTGCCGGCAGGGACTTTTACTTGCGATCAAATTGAATTTGCCGTGGGGGGAAATTTGACATTAAGAATGTGGAGATCGACAACCGTGCCCGGCGGGGTTGTCAGATACGAGATGGTTAATAACAGCGGGGATACTATTTATGCTGGGGAATTGAACGCCACAGGGAACGGTGCGACAACCCAGTTAAGCTCGTATTGAAGAGGAACCTACAGAGTAACAAGTAGAGGTTTGATCGTTCAAACCTCTACTTACCTTACGAAAAGTGCGACTACCTTATATGCTCCGGCTCCAATCAACGCCGACAGCGGAATAGTAAGGAGCCATACGAGGACAATATTTCCTGCCACACCCCACCGCACTGCTGAGAGACGATTCGTCGCCCCAACGCCCATGATGGCGCCATTTATTGTGTGAGTCGTGCTGATTGGAATACCGAGGAACGTCCCGAGGAGAAGAGTTATCCCGCCTGCAGTCTCGGCACAAAACCCATCGACTGGTCTCAGCTTCGTAATCTTTTGTCCCATCGTTTTGACAATTCGCCAGCCACCAAAGAAAGTCCCGGAGGCGATCGCAAAATGGCACGTAAGGACAACCCATATTGGTACTGCAAACGACCTCAAAAATCCTGCAGTGACTAATAAACCTGTTATTATCCCCATGGTTTTCTGAGCATCGTTTGTACCATGGCCCAGACTTAAAAAAGCAGCAGAGAGCAGTTGAAGTTTTCGAAATGATTTGTTCACTTTGGTCGAAGATTTTTCGTGAAACATCCACATTACCGCTGCCATTAAAATGAATGCTATTACAAGTCCCATGACCGGAGCGACCACAATGAAAATCAAAGTCGGGATCCATCCATGGCCGATAATAACAGAAAAACCCGCTTTTGCGACAGCTGCTCCAGCATATCCTCCCATCAAAGCGTGGGAAGAGCTTGTCGGCAAACCATAGTACCATGTTATAATGTCCCATGCGATAGCCCCGATCAACCCGCTCAGAATTACATATTGGTTCACTGCGCTCAGTTCCACCAAGCCTTTGCCGAGAGTGCCCGCTACCTTTAACGTAAACATGAAGGCGGCCACGAAGTTAAAGAACGCTGCCCATGCCACCGCTTTCCGCGGCGAGAGCACGCGTGTCGAGACTACCGTTGCGATCGAATTTGCAGAATCATGGAAGCCGTTCAGAAAGTCGAAGATAAGAGCGACGAATATGATGAAGACGACGAGCGTGAGCATCAGACGAAAATGGGGTCAAGCATGTTTTATCAGGATTGACTCGAGAACATTGGCGACGTCTTCACATTTGTCAGTGGCGGTCTCCAATCCCACCAATATCTCTTTCTTCTTTATTAGCTCAATTACATCTTTCTCATTTTCAAAGAGGTCTGCCACCGCAAGCTCGAATACCGAATCGGCTTCGTTCTCATACTCGTTGACTTTTTGCAATACTTCTTGAAGCGAATCCGAATCCTTAAAGTCTCTGAGATACGGAACTCCTTTTCCGATGACCTCGATTTGTTTTTGAATTATTTCCATGAGCTTGCGCATGTAATGTGAGTCTGCTTTAACATTATATAAAGTTACGCGTGACACCGTGCCGTTCATGAAGTCCATTATATCATCAAGAGACGAAGCAAGCTCATGAATATCTTCGCGGTCAAACGGCGTAACGAATGTTGAATTAAGCTCGCCGTAGATTTTGTGTGTCACTTCGTCTGCTTGATGCTCGAGGTCCTCTATTTCTTTTGCGAGAGAATGAGTCGTAGCCGCATCAGCATCTGAAATTTTTCTTAACGCGATGGAAGCTTTGAGAAGGAGCCTCGTCGATTCCTCAAACAGCTTGTAGAATTTTTCGTCGTGAGGTAAAAGAATTTGAATTAGTCTGTCAATTTTCACGTCAATGCCACCACTGTTCAATGAGTAAACTTGTTCTTCCGAATGCGGGGTTCAAAGCAACAAAATTTAATCGTCGCCACCGATTTTTCAAAGGCATATAGTATCTTATTTAAATAGAATATTTTTTTAAACGAAGAGAGCTCTAAATTTCATGCTTCAATTTTTAAACAAACTCAAAATTGAAATATTAAAACTACAACTCAGGAACCAGGCCCCGTGAGAAATTTCAATATCTGGTTGGTGTTTCTGCGAATTGGGGGTATTCCGCGGCGGGTACCTATCTCGGCTCTTAACTTGAAAAACTCTCGCCTCTTAAAGCTATCCGGCAAGCTTCAGAATAAGAGCAAAAAGTGCAAACCCTATCGCGCGCGAATTTAGTCAAATTAAAGCGTCCCCCGCGCGCCTCAGATACTTTTTCTTCAACAAAAGATTCCGTTTGTTTCAAAAGGTCGGCCATGGTCTTCGGATAATCTTCCGCCGCCGCAATCTTGGCTTTGCTGCCAAAAGTCGGATTATACCTGAGTTCACCATTTTCAGTTTGTATGATGAATTGAATCGCATCTCTCCCGTCGTCAGTCTTCAACAGTTTGTCTCTGTTAATCGAAAGGAAGGCGGCGCCCGCGGGTTTGCCCGCCGCTTCATTATTGTTTGTGATCTGGCTCAGAGCATTTAAATAAAGGATAAGTTGCGGCGAAATTTTGTCGCCGACCACATCTTTGTGCCCTGAAATTACCGAAGAAGTTTTGTAATCGAAAATCGAAAGGCCGTTCGAATCGGAATCAATCCTGTCAATTTTTCCGCGAAGCGACACATTGCCAATTTTTACTGCTGAGAATTCATCTGTACCACCTTTCATTCCGAAACCGACCTCAAACTTTTGCGGATGGAATCCGTACTCCGAAAGTTTTGTCTGCACTTTCGTCAGGAAAAGCTCCAGCGTTCCCGGAATATTTTCGTTTCCCAATATTGTCTCTTTTTCCATTTCAAATATATCGTGCTCAATTCCAAGTTCGTCCAAAACTTTCCGCCCTATCTTGAGCAGAAGGTTCAGCTCGACTTTTGAATTGTCCAAATTGCCGCTGTGCGAAAGCTCATTATAGAATCGGAACAAAATTCTGTGAAGCACCGCGCCGCGCTCGATTGCGCTGAGAGATGTTTCGATGTCTGGAATTTCAGCGATCTGCAAAATCCTCCTCGCAAAATATTGAAAGCCGCATCGCGCCAGAGATTCAATTTGTGCGGATGAAAAAAATTTATCGGCGAAGCTGCTATTTAATGAATCGACCAGCTCCGGTTGGTTTATTTTTCCGTGGAATTCGCTTTCTTTGTTATCCTTATATCTTTCAAGTTCCGCAGTCTCGCATCGTGTTGCGTTTGTAGGAAGTAGATGAATATGTTCAGACAAAATTTTCTGATGAGAATCGTAAAGCGAATGGAGCTCAATTAGCTGCTGGATATTATAAATGTTTTGCTCACGCGAAGAGGGAGAGAATTTCTCGCCTCTCTCTGTGTCGTGAATGAAAGATGGATCGACAATTTCAGCAAACTCATCTACGAATGACGACCTGATAAGATGCACATCATCGGTTTGTTCCGAAGCGATGAGGAACAGCTTTTTGTTGAACGAAGAAACTGCCTGATAGAACAAGTGCCGCTGGAGATACGGCTGTGTTTTGCGATTTTCTTTCTGTGAAACGAGCGGGAGAAAAATTTCCGGGACATATCTTGTCGGAAGCTCGCCCTCATTAAGTCCGACGATAAACATGTAATCGAATTCCAGTCCGCGCATTTCTTCGAGTGCCGTAACATACACACCATAACCGTGTTTCTGACGAACATTATACCTTGTAAGCGAAAGTGCCGCCCGAAGATCCTCGATCAGGATATCAAGCTCCTTCTTTTCGTT
>JBAPNE010000278.1:0-1572 GCA_049278975.1 Candidatus Kryptoniota bacterium | reverse complement strand
GCTGCGGGCTTTGCAAGAACATTGCACCGGATTTTTTTGAATACATAAAAAATGTCAACTCTTATTTTGTCATTCGCCAACCCCAAACTAAGAACGAGATTGAACTCCTGAGAGGCACTACGTCCTTCTGCAATTCTGATGCAATTCGTGAAACATCAATTCCAGAGCTTGAGCCGATCCTATTAGGGGAAAGGAAAAATTGATGTTCGAAATCTTGGATAAAGAAACTCCCGCGAAATCAATCACGAAATTCATAATCAAAGCTCCGTACGTTGCCCGCAAACACAAAGCCGGACATTTTGTCATCATTAGAGTGAACGACCATGGCGAGCGAATCCCGTTGACGATTATGGATTCGAATCAGGATGCCGGTACGATATCTATTATGGTACAGACGATTGGCAAGACCAGCAAGCTCCTCAGTTTACAAGAGAAGGGAGATTTTCTTTTAGACGTTGCCGGGCCGCTTGGCAATCCGACGCCGATTCATAATTATGGTACGGTTGTTTGTATCGGCGGCGGCGTGGGAACCGCAGAAGTTTATCCGATAGCTCGGGAATTGAAGAGTGCTGGCAATAAACTTATCACAATTATTGGCGCGAGATCGAAAGATATTATAATACTTGAGAGTGATCTGCGAAAAATCTCTGATGAACTTTTTATAACAACAGATGATGGCTCATACGGGATGAAGGGTCTAGTTACGAATGCTTTGGATGCATATCTGAAGAAAGACTCAAGCGTCAAAGCGGTTTATGCAATCGGACCCATTATAATGATGAAAGCGGTATCGAATTTTACAAAACCGATTGGAATTCAAACGTTCGTTAGTCTGAACCCTATTATGATGGACGGTACAGGAATGTGCGGGGCATGCCGGGTATCAATTGGAAATGAAACAAAATTCGCTTGCGTTGACGGTCCTGAATTCGACGGACATCTCGTTGATTTCGATGAGCTTATCACTCGCAACCGAAGTTACCTGGATTTGGAAAAATTGTCGTTGGAAGAATTTGATAAAGAACTTAGTCGAATCGGTTCCTCCGGTTCGGCGAGCTCATCACAAGGTGGGACAACTCCCGAATGTAAGTCGAGCGTTAAGGAGGCTGCGAATGCCTAATACGCTGAAGCCTTCCGAGAGGCTGAAAATTCCGAGACAGGTCCCGATCGAACAGGATGCGGATGTTCGAAGATATAATTTCGAGGAAGTTTCATTCGGCTTCGATGAAAATCTTGTATCGCAGGAAATGCTTCGCTGTATCGAGTGCAAGCAGCCGCTTTGCGTCGACGGCTGTCCGGTGGGAATAGATATTCCGGGGTTTATCAAGCTGATCGTTGAAAAAGATTATCTTGGGGCCGCAAGGAAAATCAAAGAGAAAAATTATCTGCCTGCAATAACGGGCAGAGTGTGCCCGCAGGAAACGCAATGCGAAGAAGTTTGCCCGATCGGGAAAAAACATCTTCCGGTTGCCGTGGGAAAATTAGAGCGCTTCGTTGCAGACTATGAAAGGCAGCATGGTGCGTCCAATGGATATACCGTAGAACGCAAGCGCAAAGAAAGAGTTGCGATTG
>JBAPNE010000277.1:0-17961 GCA_049278975.1 Candidatus Kryptoniota bacterium | reverse complement strand
GCTTCCTGACGTAGCCTTAGGTAATAGCCCACATCACAAACTAGTAGGTCATGGTGTGGGCTTCCGATTTCTGGTGGAGCTTAAAGTCTGGGCGCATCAGTTCTGATAGGGAGCAGGGAGGTTCGATGGTATGAAACCCCATTTTGACTGGAGTTAACACAATAAGACACAACTAAAGAGTTTGCCTTTGTTCTAAAATTAGCAGCTAACGTACAGATGAACGAAAATCAAGGAGATGTAAATTGACGAGAAAACTCGCTGTAGCATTATTAGTCACAACATTTTTAGCAGGGTGCTCATCGGTTGCGGTGCGCCCTACTATTCAAGATACTGAAATCATCAACGCCCCCTTTGACACGGTTTGGAGTGCTACAGTTAACACACTCGCCGAACAATCCATCCCCGTCAAATCGATTGACAAGGTAAGTGGACACGTGACAACAAACTTTGTCAATTTTGCCTACGGAAATCAGGTAGAAAAAGAAATTGATGATGTCGCGGTAAAACCATCGGGATGGATGCACGATTGGAGCGATGCAAGGTATATGCTGAGTATCTTTGTAACAAAAAACGGAGACAACGAGACAACAATTAAAATTACTACTCACATCGAAGCATTTGAGAACAATATCGAACGTAGTTGGATGGTTTGCTACTCCAATGGCGTAATAGAAAAACAGCTATTCGTTGGTATCAAAAAGAAAACATGATGGGAAGACTCTACCGAGCTGCATGATTTACTGAAAACGCCATGGTACAGTCTAAATTACTCGTTTGATGCTCAATTATTAGCCAAGCAAAAACATCGGAATGCAAAAATATGGCTACTCAAACTTGGGAACAGATTCGCGACTCTTTCAAACAAAAGATTGAATCGACTCTTAAAACGACTCTTCTGATTTATCAGAACACGCCAATGGACCGAGCAAAAGAAGTTGCCATCCAAAATCGGGAAATCTGGATAAATCTGAAAAAAGAAATAAGTGACCAATTGAATCATGGGATGCCTAAACCTATGGGAGAACAACTTATTGAGTTCTGTGATAAAAAGTTTATCGCATATTCGAAAGAAATTCAGAAACTTTTTCGATGAGACACATCAAAGATTTCTCCATAGCCGGTAGTGTCTCAATTTGATTTTTGAAAGAGAAAAGAGGAGATGGTGACTGATGAATAAAGTAATCGGCTTGACTTTGATGATGTCTAACAGCTACTCAAAATTGATTTAATAATATTATTTTGCGAAATTTGGAATGATGCATCTGAGCGGTATTGATGTAATCCATTTTCACCAAAAGACAATGCATTGAGTTATGATAGTAGTTGGGCAAGAATCTCTTCTTGTTCTCACGTAACAAGGGGGGAGAGGTTGAGAAATAAAATGGATTCATCTTAATTTTTCGCTTAAACCCCATTCAGCAGACACACAGATCAAGCGAACGCTTGCTAGAGGGGCTGCAAACACTATTATTATTTGTCCTTGTTTTGTTTAACAATCTACATAGCGAAAGGAGTAAATATCATGAGTGAAGAAAACAGGTGCCCGGTAGCGGGCAGTGGCACGTCGAACCGGGACTGGTGGCCGAACCAGCTACGGCTCGATATCCTGCACCAGCATTCCTCCAAGTCCAATCCGATGGGCGAGGATTTCAATTACACGAAAGGGTTCAAGAGCCTCGACTTTAAGGCCGTGAAGAAAGACCTCCGTGAGCTGATGACGAAGTCACAGGACTGGTGGCCGGCTGACTTCGGACACTACGGACCTCTATTCATTCGCATGGCATGGCACAGCGCCGGTACATACCGCACTGGCGATGGCCGCGGCGGCGCAGGTCACGGTAATCAGCGCTTTGCCCCCATCAACAGCTGGCCCGACAATGTCAGCCTCGACAAGGCGCGCAGGCTCCTTTGGCCGATCAAGCAGAAGTACGGCAGAAAAATTTCCTGGGGCGACCTTATGATCCTCGCGGGCAACGTCGCTCTGGAATCGATGGGATTCAAGACATTCGGTTTCGGCGGCGGGCGTGAAGACATCTGGGAACCGGAACAAGACACCTACTGGGGTTCTGAAAAGAAGTGGCTGGCTGACAAGCGCTATTCCGGCGACCGTGATCTTGAAAATCCTCTCGCTGCCGTGCAGATGGGATTAATTTATGTTAACCCAGAAGGCCCGAACGGCAACCCTGATCCGATCGCGGCGGCCAAGGACATACGCGAGACGTTTGCTCGCATGGCAATGAACGACGAAGAGACGGTGGCGCTCATTGCCGGAGGCCACACATTCGGTAAGACCCACGGGGCTGGCCCTGCGTCCAATGTGGGTCCCGAGCCGGAAGCAGCACCCATCGAGGAGCAAGGTCTCGGCTGGAAGAACAGCTTTGGTACGGGCAAGGGCGCTGACGCAATCACGAGCGGCCTGGAAGTCACCTGGACCACGACGCCGACGAAGTGGAGCAACGACTTCTTCCAGCACCTGTTCGGCTACGAATGGGAACTGACGAAGAGCCCGGCCGGTGCACACCAGTGGAAACCGAAGGGAAACGCAGGTGCGGGCACAGTGCCTGCCGCGCACGACACTTCTAAGCATATTGCGCCTTCCATGCTGACTACAGACCTCTCTCTGCGGTTTGATCCCGCTTATGAAAAAATTTCGCGGCGCTTCATGGATCACCCGGATCAGCTGGCTGACGCGTTCGCCCGGGCGTGGTTCAAGTTGACGCACCGCGACATGGGCCCACGCGCACGCTATCTCGGCCCGGAGGTTCCGAAAGAGGAACTCATCTGGCAAGATCCCATTCCCAAAATCAATCACAAACTGATCGATGCGAAGGACATCGCCTCTCTCAAGCGCAAGATCCTGGCTTCCGGCCTTTCGGTGTCGGAGCTCGTTTCGACCGCCTGGGCGTCTGCGTCCACTTTCCGCGGCTCCGACAAACGCGGCGGTGCCAACGGCGCCCGCATTCGTCTGGCCCCTCAGAAGGATTGGGAAGTGAACCAGCCTGCCAAGCTCGCTAAGGTGCTCAAGACACTGGAGGGAATTCAGAGCGTCTTCAACAAGACACACAAGTCTGGCCGCAAGAAAGTATCGCTGGCCGACCTGATCGTTCTGGCAGGTTGCGCGGGTGTCGAGAAGGCTGCGAAGAATGCCGGTCACAAAGCGACCGTTCCCTTCACGCCGGGACGCATGGATGCGTCGCAGGAACAAACCGATGCAGCCTCTTTCGCCGTGCTCGAACCGGTCGCGGATGGTTTCCGCAACTACCTCAAAACCAAATTCGCTGTATCGGCGGAGGAATTGCTGATCGATAGGGCACAATTGCTGACGCTGACCGCACCCGAGATGACGGTTCTTGTGGGCGGCATGCGCGTCCTGAATACAAACTTCGGACAGACCAAGTGCGGTGTCTTCACAAGGCGGCCAGAAGCGCTGACCAACGACTTCTTCGTGAACCTGCTCGACATGGGCACGGAGTGGAAAGCGGTATCGGAAGCCCAGGATGAGTTCGAAGGGCGTGACCGCAAGACGGGTGACTTGAAGTGGAGCGCTACGCGTGTCGATCTAATCTTCGGTTCCAACTCCCAGCTCCGTGCCCTCGCGGAGGTCTACGGATCTAAAGACTCTCAGGAGAAGTTTCTGCACGACTTTATAGCGGTGTGGAACAAAGTCATGAACCTTGACCGTTTCGACCTCTATAGATCCTAGCGTAAATGTCTTCGAGGGTTTCTGACAGGCGGCGAATGAACGGTCTGCTAACAACTCGTTCAAGCGGACAGCACATATCGCCGCCGCTCAACTGGAATATTAGTACGGAACATAAGAAGGAGAACTGAAGGAAAAAGAGAGAACCAGTCCAATAGTCGCTAGCCAGCCGATTTCAGAAGACTGACCTGTCCCCATATTGTGTACCAATGTTAAGTTAGTGATCTCACTATCGAACCAACATAGCAATGGATCATCTTTTGGGGGGCGGGTCACCGATCTTCGGTCTATTCATTTTATGGGTTTGTTCCGACGTGCCAGTTTGAGATCCAGCATATCTTTCATTTCCTGCAAGTTCTTTTGCATGTCCCACCATCCGTGTTTGAAAGCCTGATAGTCCGGAGCGCCGGTCATTGCCGCGGAATAGCGCATCGTGTTAGCATAGAAAAGCCATTGCTCGACCCACATTTTTTCTATGCTTTCATCAAACGGGTTTACGGGATCTTCAACACCGTCATGCCATGCCTTCTCCACGATCTCTGTCGCAGCTTTAGTCATTCCATCAGTTTCCAGTATCATCGTATCAAGCTCATCAAAGTGGCCCCGTACCCATGGCGTGCTGTGACATGATTCACATATCGTCTCCATGGCTCCTTGCCGGTTTGCTTGCTGGGTGGAATCTATCAAATAACTAGACGCAATTCGACCATCAAAGGTTGTCGGCAGCGGGACACCGTCTTGGTTTCTTATGATGGTTGTATTTCCCGACTTGGGCTGGGGATGAGAGTAGATCAATCCGAACAACCGTACCCATAGCCTCGAGCCGAAGTCATGATTTCTTTGTGCTATGACTGTTCCATCTTCTGAGACGAGTAGAGAGTTATGGCATGATGCGCACGTCGGCGCCTGGAAGTCTTTTCCCACAACCCAGGGCACATCGGTCATATTCCAGTCGCCGCCTTTTGAAAGAAAGATATTGCCGTGTTTGCTCTCGCTGTAAACCTCCCATGCCGGCACATCCGGCTCAAGATGGCACTGGGCACAGGTGTAAGGTTTGCGGGCAATGGCAATTGAAAAGCTGTGTCGAGTGTGACATGAAGTGCAAGTTCCCTTGCTGCCGTCGGGATTAATCCGGCCGACTCCCTGGTTCGGCCAATTAGACAACTTGGGTGCTGCCACATCACCAATTGAACTGTGAATCGTGTCGGTGCCTATCACCTTCACTACCGATCCATGGCAACCAAGGCACGATTCGTTCAACGCCGTTTCGCTTGGTTCATCGGAAACAATTTTCTCGCCTTTGATTTTCACCATGCCGTCGATGGTGGAAACGAGCTTATGATATACCGGATTCTCCATCAGATTTGCATAAGCGTTTGCCTTCTTGCTTGCTTCATATTGAGAGACTTCGACAGGATGGCAAGTCGCGCAATCGTTAGGTGATACTATAACGTTGATTCGATACCCGAAATGGTCAAAGCTGTCCTTGTGTTTATCCGTATTCTGCGAGTGACATTCGTAGCAACCCACGATGTGGTTCCGCAGCCCGGCGTTGACGCTGTCCGCGGAAACCCTCCGCTGAATTGCCGGTTTCATCATAGCTTCCCTGACTGTCATCTGAGAGTGGAGGCTGGTTTTCCAATCCCTAACGATGCCCGGAGTTACTCCCGCATGACAATCGATACAGTCTTGAGTCTGAGAACTTACGGAATCGGTTGAAGCACCTGGCTGCTCGCCGCGAGTTTCATTGGCTGATAGCACAATTGCTGCAAATACCATGACCAAGCAAGTACTGGTAAGCGAACAGGACGACAGGCGCAAAGCACGCGGTTTAATGTAAAGCATATCGACCTCTCCTCATCTAATAATTTCCGTCCCAAAGCAGAAGATATAAAATTCACACACAATGGAGGCCATCTCATTGCATATTGTTTTACTTAATCAATACCATCTTCTTCGTTGAAACAAATCTTTCTCCATTTGACGCCACGGCATCAATGCGATAGAGGTAAATTCCACTTGCATACCTTAACATATCAACGCTTTGGCTGTAGCTGCCTGCGCTCATCCGTCCCAGATCAAACTCCTGAACTCTCTGTCCGAGCACATTGAAGATGTCGAGCTTCACCGTAGAGTTTTCCTTCATGCCGAACCTGATAGTTGTGGTCGGGTTGAATGGATTGGGATAATTTTGAGAAAGAGAAAATTTCGCCGGAAGGTTGCCATTTGTTTCCTTGACTCCAGTAGGAAGAATCATTTGCGACAGAAGCCGCCACCACACGCCGCTGCCATCAGTGCCTGCAAAAATATCACCGGTAATGGGGGCAAGAGCAGGATTATGACTGATGGCAAGAGCTGTAACATAGCTGTCGGTCAAGCCGGAATCGGGGGCAGTCCAGCTCGTCCCGCTGTTAGTCGAAAGAAAAACGCCACCGCCCCAAGTGCCTGCAAGAATATCACTGCCGCTGACGGCAACAAGCGCATAAACATCGCTGTTGGTCAAGCCGGAATCGACGACAGTCCAGCTCGTCCCACTGTTAGTCGAAAGAAAGACGCCGCCGTCAGAAGTGCCTGCAAAAACATTAATGCCGCTGATGGCAAGGGCAGTGATATAGCTGGAGGTCAAGCCGGAATCGACGGCGGTCCAGATCGTCCCGCTGTCAGTGGAAAGAAAGACTCCGCCAGAAGTGGCTGCAAAAACATTACTGCCGCTGACGGCAAAGGCATTAACACCGCTGCTGGTCAAGCCGGAGTCGACGGCAGTCCAGCTTGTGCCACTGTTGGTCGAAAGAAAAACGCCGCTGCCATCAGTGCCTGCGAAAATATTACTGCCGCTGACGGCAAGCGCATTAACATCGCCATTGGTTAAGCCGGAATCGACGGCAGTCCAGCTTGTCCCATTGTTGGTGGAAAGATAAACGCCGTTGCCATAAGTGCCCGCAAAAATATTAGTGTCGCTGACCGCAAAAGCATCAACGTCACTGGTCAAGCCGGAATCGACTGCTGTCCAGATCATGCCGTTGTGTGTCAAAAGAAAAATGCCGTAGCCATTAGTGCCTGCAAAAATATTAGTGTCGCTGACGGCAAGGGAACTGATCTGGCCAGGGGGCCCGCTTGTTGACACCCATTGTGCCTGCAATAGATTAGTGCCGGTGAATAGGTAAAACATCACAAAGAAGAATCCATTTCGGCGAACATGTAGTAAAATGTTATTCATCTTTTCCTCCTGATTTCTTGGTAAGTTTTTTTGCTCCCGTTCTATATTAATTAACCACCGTAGGGAATGCAAGTGTCAAACAGCATCGCGGCAAAGAATGGGCTCCATGGGGCATCGCTCGATTTGACCTGCCTCCCAATAAGTGATCCAGTGTTATCTCAGTTCGAAATTGGAACCACTAACTTACCATTGGCGGACATTATGGGGGCACATCAGGTTTATGTTTTGACAATTTATTCCGAGATAATAATATATCTTAACAACTAGTCTATTAATTGTTAAGTAGAGATCTTCTTCTTTCCTCCATCGTTATATTGTCGTTGTTACCCCCAGATTATAAGCTGGGGGACTTTTTTGTTTCCTGAATTACCAAATCTTCTCATTTCAAACTGAGACACCACCTGCCTTTGAAGGAGTGCCAAAATGCAATAATCGGTAATAAATACAGCGCAGAATTGCTCAGATAATGTGACTGCTGACAATATTAAGAAATCTCTTGCATCTCAACTCAAATCTTATTATCATATCAACATAAATTGATATGATTAATATGGACGAAGTTCTAACATCGATCAAAGCCATTTCGGAAGAAATTCGAGTGAGGCTGCTTTTGCTCCTGATGGATAGGGAAGCATGTGTTTGCGAGCTAATGGCGGTCTTCAAGATGGCGCAGTCGAAATTGTCCCACCACCTTATTACTCTTCGGGACGCAGGACTGTTGCAGGATGAGAAGCGCGGGAAATGGAATTACTACCGTGTTGACACAAAATTGCTCAATGCCCAAAACCGAGAGATACTTATTTCGCTTTCACGATTGCTTGTGGACGACGAAACAATTGACAATGACAAGCGAAAGCTAAACCGAGTAAAACATATCATGGCCATAAAATCCTGTTCTTAAATTACCGCTTAAATATTTTTTTGTTTTAACGTATCAAAATATTTTGATGAAAGGAACTGTTATGAAAAGCGATTCTCAAATTAAGGAAGAAGTAAGAGAGAAGTACACAGAGGTTGCAAAGGGGAACATTAAAGCGATCGTGACCGCTGAGAAATCATGCGGCTGTGGATGCAAAGATGTTGTGGATATTTCTCTGAACTATAGTGATGCAGATAAGGCCGCACTTCCCGAAGGTGCAGACCTTGGCCTTGGCTGCGGCACGCCCACAGCCTTTGCGGACATCAAAGAAGGAATGACAGTGCTTGACCTCGGTTCGGGAGCAGGCATTGACTGCTTCATTGCTGCCAGGTGGGTCGGTGCGAAAGGAAAAGTGGTCGGCATTGACATGACCGAAGAGATGATTAGGAAAGCGAACGAAAACAAGTCGAAGGTAAATGCTTTAAATGTTGATTTTCGTTTTGGGGAAATCGAGTCACTTCCTATTGATGATGGTACAGTCGATCGCATTATCAGCAATTGTGTCATTAACCTTGTGCCGAACAAGAAAAAAGCTTTCTCGGAAATATATCGCGTGCTTAAGACTGGCGGCAAGTTCACCGTTTCCGACATCGTGACAGACGGCAAAATCACCGAAGAAGAAAAACGCGATGCTTCGCTGTGGGCAGGTTGCGTGAGCGGTGCGCTCGACAGGCAAGATTACCTTGCAATCATCGCGAAATCAGGCTTCAAAGATGTTCATGTCAGTTCGCTGACAAAAAATGACTACCAACTCATGAGCGGCGCGGGGATTTATTCAATCACTGTTACAGGAACCAAATGATAGCAAATAAATGGAGGTTGAAATGAATAAATTGAAAGTTCTATTCATCTGCGTCCACAATAGCGCGCGGAGTCAAATGGCAGAAGCATTTCTCAAAAAATACGGCGGGGATAATTTCATTGCCGAGAGTGCAGGACTCGAGCCAGGAAAATTGAACCCTATCGTGGTCGATGTGATGAAAGAAATAGGAATAGATATTTCGACGAAAGAAACGAACAGCGTTTTCAAATTTTTTAAAGAAGGAAGAAGGTACCATTATGTGGTCACTGTTTGCGACGAGTCGAATGCCGAACGTTGTCCGATTTTTCCCGGAGTCAAGCAAACCATTCATTGGAGCTTCAGAGATCCGTCGGCGCTGACGGGAAGCTACGAGGAGAAACTGGCGGGGACACGTGCGATCAGGGATGAGATCGAAGAGCAAATACGAAAGTGGGTCGCGAAAATGTCTAAGGAAACTGAGAACGCAAGATGAAAGCCCGGCTCGCCTTTCTAGATCGATTTCTGACCTTCTGGATATTCGGGATAATGCTGCTTGGCGTTTCAGCCGGTTATTTGTTTCCATCGATAATCGGATTCTGGAATAGATTCCAAAGTGGTACGACTAACATCCCTATCGCCCTCGGCTTGATACTGATGATGTATCCGCCGCTGGCGAAAGTGAAATACGAAGAACTGGGGAAAGTTTTCAGGAACGGCAGGATATTGTTGATCTCTCTGGTGCAGAATTGGGTGATTGGGCCAGTAGTAATGTTTCTGCTCGCGGTGATTTTCCTTCACAACTATCCTGAATACATGGCAGGTTTGATCCTGATCGGACTTGCCCGCTGCATTGCCATGGTCATCGTCTGGAACGAGCTCGCACATGGAAACGCAGAGTATGCCGCCGGGCTTGTCGCTTTCAATTCGATATTCCAGGTTCTGTTTTATTCGCTCTACGCGTATGTCTTCCTAACCATTCTCCCTAAATGGCTGGGATTGAATTCGTTCAAAGTTGATGTAACAATCCGGCAAATCGCCGAGAGCGTTTTTGTTTATCTTGGAATTCCATTCCTAGCAGGCATCATCACACGATACACTCTTTTGAAATCGAAGGGTAAGGAATGGTACAATCATAAGTTCATGCCGAAGATTAGTCCGATAACATTGATCGCATTGTTGTTCACCATCTTCGTTATGTTCTCGTTGAAGGGAAGATTGATCGTTCAAATACCGCTGGACGTAATCAGGATCGCAATCCCGCTGATATTTTATTTCGTGATAATGTTCTTCGTTTCTTTTTGGATGGGAAAAAAAGCCGGCGCGGACTACGGTAAGACGGCAACTTTGTCGTTCACCGCGGCGAGCAACAATTTTGAATTGGCAATTGCCGTAGCCATCGCCGTGTTCGGAATAAATTCAGGTGAGGCTTTCGCAGCCGTGATTGGCCCGCTTGTCGAGGTCCCGGTTTTGATCAGCCTGGTGAATGTGTCGCTTCGGTTTCAGCGAAAATATTTTTCGACAACGGAACAGTTCGAGGTTTTATCAGACAAATAAAAATCAAAGATTTCCAAAAGATAAAAATAATATTCACGCAAATTAGTCAGGGAGCTAAGAATGAAAATCAGAATTTTCGATAATAAAATCGAAAGGAGAAAAACATGCCAAAGGATTTAACCCAGCTTAAATGGCACGGAATTCCACGGAAGGAAATACCATGGTTTCCAACTCTTGATGAAGAAGCATGCATTGGTTGCGGCCTCTGTTACGTCTCGTGCGGTCGCGAGGTGTATGAGTATGACGACAAAAATCGCCATGTCGATGTTCCTCGTCCGTACAATTGTATGGTTGGCTGCTCGACGTGCGCAACGGTTTGCCCGACACAGGCTATTAGCTTTCCGCAGCGAGATGCTGTTTGGAAGATGGAACGAGAATTCAGAATATTCGGAATCGTGCGGCAAGCAGCACGCACAAAAAAAGAAAAAGAGGCTGTTCAACGAGCACGAGAACAGGCGCAGGAACTATTAAACAAAATTACCACCCGCATGCATGTAGAACTTGCTGGTGCATTTGGTGAAAAGAAATTTCTTGTAAAACTCCGGAGCCTGATTGAAAGTGACCCTTTTGATATTGTAAACCTGAAGATGGAAGTTCCGACAGTGAAGGGCTCCGCAGAAGGTGCACCATCATATATGTCGTTTGATCTCACATCGACAGGACAAGAAGATGTGACTGGTTTCATGGATAAATTGCGCAGGCTCGTCAAAGATAATGAACTTGTTTTGGTCAATGAAGTAAGAGCATGAGATTCATTTTACTGATGGAAATTAATGGTTAGCAAAAAGGGAAAACAATGAAAATCAAAATTCTTGGTTCAGGATGCATGAATTGTCAGACATTGGAAAAAAGAATGGCCATGGCATTGGAAGAGTTGAACCTCAACGCCACTCACTCATCATAAGGAAAGCAAAAAATGTCTCTGGGGGCTGTTGAAAAACAAAATTATCCCGTCAGACTAAGGCAGAAAATTATCTTATTAGTCGGCTCGCTATTGGTGTGGATCATGTTGTATGCCTTTTTGCAGACAATCACTGACGGAGTTGTTTTCGGAATACTAAAGATGCCGCCAGCGAGCCGCCTGACGGAGACCATGCGATTTTTCCTTTTCGAAGCACCAAAAGTATTGATGCTGTTACTGCTGATTGTTTTTGCCATCGGCATCGTTCGGACTTACTTTTCGGCTGAGAAGACCCGAAAGATTTTAGGCGGGAAGAAAAGTTTTATCGGAAACATTCTTGCGGCTTTGCTCGGCATCGTAACGCCGTTCTGTTCTTGTTCTGCTGTACCACTATTCATCGGCTTCGTGGAAGCAGGAGTTCCGCTCGGAGTCACATTCTCGTTTCTTATTTCTGCTCCGATGATAAACGAAATTGCGGTCGTACTCTTGCTCGGCCTCTTCGGATGGAAAACAGCACTCCTCTATATCTCCACCGGATTGGCTATCGCGATCCTCTCGGGATTTGTCATCGGCCGCCTGCGTATGGAAAAGCATGTCGAAGATTGGGTTTACAAGATGAGAGCCGCCAATGCGGACATACTTGAAGGGACGTTGTCATTCTCCGACAGAATTAATCGTGGAATCTTCTCCGTAAATGAAATTGTAGGAAAAGTCTGGCCTTACGTTCTTGCCGGAATTGCTGTGGGAGCATGGATTCACGGTTATGTTCCCGAAAATTTCATGGCGGGCCTCTTGAGCAAATCAGCATGGTGGTCGGTGCCCGCGGCGGTTTTGATCGGTGTACCGCTTTATTCCAATGCGGCAGGAATTTTCCCGATTGTACAGGCGCTACTTGAAAAGGGCGCGTCGCTGGGAACGGTGCTCGCGTTCATGATGTCGGTGATCGGGCTTTCATTTCCCGAGACGATCATTCTCAGGAAAGTATTGAAGATGCGATTGATAGCGGTTTTTATCGGGGTGGTTGCAGTGGGAATAATTGCTGTCGGATACGTTTTTAATCTTGTGTATTAATTGAGAACTGCCGCTCCGGGCATGAACCACGGTTTCGCTTCGCACGAGTCAACAGTTTTTGGTCGTGAACTGAAGATTGAATTTTCAATTTGCTTCTCTTAGTTTTAATCTATAAACAGATATACAAAGTCAATCTTACATAGATAGAACAAAAGCTGCATTTGAGACGCAGAGAAAGAATCTACTATAATGAGCACCTCAAAAGATTTCAGCACTGAATTAAATCGCCAAGCAGAAAACACAAGAAAAGTGTTGGAGCGAATACCCGGGGACAAGCTGACGTGGAAACCGCATGAAAAGTCCCAGCAAATCGGAAGACTCGGAATGCACATCGCGGAATTGCCAAATACAATAATCAGAGCGATCGAGACGGAAAGTTTCGATTTCGCAGCGACACCGTTTAAGCCGGTGTACCCCAATACCACGGCGGAGATAATGGAGACATTTGAGAATATGTTGCAGAAAGCGAAGGACATTCTCGAAAAAACTCCCGACGATAAACTCGCGATAACATGGAGAGCCACGAGAGGTGAGCAATTGGTTTGGGAAATGCCGCGGAGCGCAGTCATCCGTAATACGCTGAACCATATCATCCACCATCGCGGGCAGTTGACCGTATTTCTGAGATTGCTCGATGTGTCGATTCCCAAAACGTTCGGGCCGACGGCAGACGAAAGATAAAAATTGTCCGCTGGATCCTTCGGATCGGCTCTCCCCGGTTCTCTGCAAGAACAAATACGCTTACTTGAAGAATGCTTGCTGTTGCCGGGAGTGCGAAGCAATGCTGAGGAACTTGTAAGTTTGATTGCAGATGACTTCGTGGAGTTTGGAAGTTCAGGTCTTGTTTATAACAAAGAGCAGGTTCTGGAGGGGTTGATCCATGTACCATCATTGGGGATAATCATGGAGAACTTTCAGGTGAAACAATTGGCATCAAATATAGTTTTAGCAACCTATCGTGCGGTCAAGCGTGACGACGCCAAGTTAACAACGATGCAATCGCTGCGAAGCTCTATCTGGAGACGGTCAGATGGGCGCTGGCAAATTGTTTTTCACCAGGGAACAATGAAATGACGGGAAAGAAAAATGATTCGGAAAGTTTGGAACTATCCGTCATTGGGTTGATGTTCGGAAATTAAATTGTTCGTGATACTTAAACGATTAAACTCATCGTGTCTTTTTTTGTCTATTCAGTATGAATAGTAATTGTTGAATAAAAAGAGAGGAAATTATGAAAACTATTTTGAAGTTAGCATTCGTCGCAGGAATCCTTGCGAGTGCGTCACCATCGTTCGGTCAATTATATATCGGTCTCGGTGTACGAGTTGGTCCACCGCCGCCTCCGAGAGAAGTGGTCGCTGCGAGACCGCCGCATCGCGGTTGGGCATGGGTTCCCGGTCGTTATGACTGGCGCCCGAAGCGACACCGATATGTTTGGGTAAAGGGATACTGGGCACGCCCGCCTCGGCCGCACGCGGTTTGGACCGCAGGTCATTGGGAGCAGCGGAACGGCGAATGGGTTTTCTTCGAGGGAAAATGGGAAGACAGGCATTAACAGGCGACGCTAAAGGCGAAAATACTTGTAGCATTGAACTGCCGCATGTGGTCTGGGAGTTTGCGGTAGCTTAAAGATTTGTCGAAGAATCGTCTGCCGAAGGCCCGTAAATGGACGGCACGTTTCCCCCAGCCATACGAATGTAAACAGAAAGCTGTCCGCGGTGATGGATCATATCGAAAACCATCATGAGCATAAATTCATCTGCGATGAATTTCTTTCCAGCAAACTCAACAGGCTTGCTCATCTCTTCTTGTGATAATTTTTCTAAGGCCGAGACGACATGGGAACTTTCCTTTTCAAAATCTTCGATGAGTGTTGCCAATTTGTCTGGTGCGTAAGTTTGAAATCTCGACCTGTCGATCTTTTCTCCTAACACGTAAAACTCGATCAGGTACATCTCGAATACAAAGGTACGTATCACAACCATCGCGCTTGATGAACGTTCGTGAGGGGCAAAAAATATTTTGTTTTCCGGAAATGAATGCATTGCTTTGAGCGTGGTGGCAAATTCTTTTTTGAATATTTGCAACAAAGCTTCTTTTGTGATCATGGTCTTCCCTTCATGAAGTAATTTGTAAAAATACGCTCCAATTTTAGATAACAAAATATTTCAAGAATAAATTTCAGAGTAAATGGTTGCTTCATAGTACCGCATTTAGCTTTATGCGAGTGGAACCTCGTTGCCTCGCAGCAATGTTAAACGTGTGCACCTAATTTTCGCATCTTGCATCTAACAAAGTACAGAAGAGGATAATAAAATGACTGAATATAGAAAAATAAAAAAAGTATTTAAGAGCAAAGCAACCCTCGAAGGAGCCGGCGTGCACTTGAAACGCGCTTTCGGTTTCCATGAAGTGAAAATGTTCGATCCGTTCTTGCTTCTCGATGATTTTAGATCAAACAATCCTGACCAATACTTGAAAGGTTTTCCATGGCATCCGCACCGCGGTATCGAGACAATTACCTATGTCTTGAAAGGTAACGTCGAACATGGTGACAGTATGGGAAACAGCGGAACAATTTCTTCAGGCGATATACAATGGATGACCGCGGGGAGCGGAATCATTCACCAGGAAATGCCGAAAGGTGATGACAGCGGTGGCATGTACGGTTTCCAGCTCTGGGCGAATTTGCCGAAGACCCACAAGATGATGGATCCGCGATACCAGGATGTTAAAAGTAGCCAGGTCCCGGAAGTTACGAGAGAAAACGGAACTAAGATCCGTGTCGTGGCAGGTGAAGTCGATGGAGTGAAAGGCCCGGTCACGGATGTCGTGGCAGGCCCTCAGTATTTCGATGTTATGCTGCCAGCAAACACGGAGTTTGTCTTTCCCACGACGAAGGGAAATACTCTAATTGCGTACGTGATTGAGGGAAAAGGTTATTTTACTCGCGAGAAAGACTTGTTCACTTATGAAATCGAAGGAAACGGCAGTTCTGAGCCAAAGGCTCACGCGCCTCTGGTGCAAACTTCGGAGCAAAAACAGATAATCGATAACGAAAGCCTGGTCCTTTTCGAAGATGGCGAAGCTGTGCAGGTTACCACGGCTGATGACTCCGTGAGGTTCTTGCTTTTCTCCGGCAAACCGATCGGTGAACCAATTGCATGGTACGGCCCAATCGTAATGAACCATGATGGGGAACTTCGCCAAGCTTTCGAGGAATTGGATAAGGGAACGTTCGTAAAAAAACATAACGTATGAGTGTATGACGGATACGAGGAGTCGTACGTGGCCATGGAATAATGTAATGTTAACAACTACCAGGTTTGAGAATTGTTCAAAGATTGATTATCATTTGACGACGGGAGATAGAACGTCCCGTTAAACGTCAACCTACAAAAAAGGAGAGATCAATGAAGAGAATCGCGTTATTACCGCTAATTTTTATTGGCATTCTTTTTCTCTCATCACAGATCGTTCAAGCTCAGGACGCCAATAAGAAAATGGAAGCCGGACCAAAAGTTGTCGAAATGAAACTTGGCACAGGAGTGCAGGACAAACAAATCGCTGGCGAGGACTCTACGTTTGCTCTCAACGCAAAAGTTTATCTCTGGATGAAAATTACCGGCGCTATGGGTGATTCCATCGTGGTAAACTGGAAACATGCAGACAAAGAGTACAATACGACGATCGGGATCGGCGGAGATTCATGGAGGACATGGGCTTATAAAACAGTGAGCGCTGCAGGAGATTGGACAGTCACGGTATCCACTCAAGCTGGAGATGTCCTGAAGGAAGCGGCATTCACGGTTAAATAAATTTCAGGGAAGAATAATGGACGGGACGGTGTCCCGTTCATATAAATTGTTTGACCAGTCGGTCTGCTGGACCAAAAGCTTCCTTATTTGCTCGAGTCCGCCACGAATATCATCGCAGCCGAATTCATACAATATCTTTTTCCCGTCGGAGGTGGACCATCATCGAACACGTGTCCCAAGTGGCTGCCCGACCTGTCTAATACTTCAATGCGCGGTTCGCCAGGCAGGCTGTAATCCAAGCGCAGCACGACAGCGTCAGGATTGATCGGTGCCCAGAAACTCGGCCAGCCTGTGCCTGAATCGAATTTTTGCTCCGATCGAAAGAGCGGCTGATGCGTTGCTGCGCTGTAGTATGTTCCTTTCCGCGTCTCATGATCTAGTGCGCCCGTGAACGGAGCTTCTGTCCCAGCTTCGCGAAGTATGTAATACTGCATCGGCGTAAGAATCTTTTTCCACTGTGCGTCCGTTTTGAACTCACTTGAATCAAACGTACCGGAAATGATTTTGCCGTCCGAGTATGCAGGACCTGGTTTCTGTCCGCCACCCTTGCTGAGTGCCGCACCGATTCCAACAATTACGACTCCTGTTAGAATGATAACTAAGTTCTTCATATTTAATCCTTACTTACTTTAAGCTAAATTTGTTTGCTAAAGTTCCAGTTCGGCATCAGGGAATCGTAAGGTTGCACTTCATGGGTTCGAGAGATAACTTATTGCGCATAATGGGCTGGTTCAAAAGGAGAATGATTTATGGAAAAAATTAAAATTGAGAATTCCGGTTTCTCCGGGATTATTTGGATTATCGGTTGGTTGTTCACGATCGGTTTCTTGAAATTGGCATTTTGGAAAGCCGTTTTGGCGATACTGGTCTGGCCGTACTACATTGGCGCAACCATAAGCGGGGTGTTAAAATAACGCGGCTATTTACTTATATCTAATCTTAAACGCGAGTATCATAAGCGCCAACGCCAGCGTCATTGAATTTGCGAGAATAATCGGGAGAGAATTCATTTCTATTCCGTAGATCAGCCAGAGCAGAAGGCCGGCACACAGGATCAAGTACATTCTCAAGCTGATGTCCTGAGTCGAACGAGTTTTCCAAACTTTGAGAAACTGTGGAACGAATGCAGTGGTTGTGAGAACCGCGGCTATATACCCAATGGTTTCAGTCAATTGTTTTTCCTGTTAAGAATAAGAAAAGAGCCGATCAAAATCACTTCCTATGATATTCGGCTTCCCGAACGACCTGTTCGGGAAATCGACTGATGTCAACTGGAAATTTATCGTGCTTATTTTCTCCTGCGAAGATTCTTATGCAGGAAAAGTTTTCGCTGCCTCCCAACCGATGATTGCAGCCTTCCGTACATTTCCCCAATGATAATCTCCTATCACTCCAGTTGACTTAATTACTCTGTGACACGGAATCAAATACGCAACCGGGTTACTTCCGACTGCAGTTCCTACTGCTCGTGATGCAGTTGGATAACCAATGGCTTCAGCGATTTGGGAGTACGCGCTCATTTCGCCAAATGGAATTTTCAGCAGCGCCTCCCATACTTTCAATTGGAACGGAGTCGCCCTGAGATGGAGTTTGATCTTTGGAATATTGCTCCAATCGTCTTGAAAAATTTTTAGCGCGTTCCGATGAAACGGATCTTTCTTCCGTGCCAACGAAGCATTTGTATATTTATCGCGCAATATTCTTAATGAGCGCTGTTCCTTGTTTGCAAAGCCGATATGGCAGATTCCTTTCGATGTGGAAGCGATGATAATTTTTCCAAAAGGAGTTTCATAGAAATCATAATTGATGGCAAGGTTTTCACCCTTATTCTTGAATTCCCCCGGAGTCATTTGTTCTATGTTGATGAACAAGTCATGGAGGCGGCTTGTGCCGGAGAGACCGACTTGATAACTCGTCTCGGCGAGAGAGGCTTTCTGTCTCAATAAATCTTTTGCGTGCTCAATACTGATGTATTCCAGAAATTTTTTCGGGCTCACTCC
>JBAPNE010000276.1:0-24444 GCA_049278975.1 Candidatus Kryptoniota bacterium | reverse complement strand
GTATATTCCAAGATGTTTAAGAAATTGGTAATGGTCAATATAATCCTTTTGGTGCACGCCCCGCAAAAATGGCACCACATTTCTCGTGAAGTACAATGCATTTCCTTTTTTGTCGGTCACAACTTTAACGGCGTTTTCCGAGAAGAGCATATCATGGTCATGGATCGGAACGGCAGCAGTTGACAGTAAGCTTTCGCGCGATTTGAGAAGTGCAGAGATTGCCGCGTCGATTGTGTTCGGCGAAATTATCGGTTCATCACCCTGGACATTTACGACGATATCAGCTTTTTTCTTTCTTGCCGCTGCAGCGCACCTATCGGTTCCACTTTTCAGCGATGGTTGTGTCATAACAAACTTTCCACCAAAATTGGCGACAGCTTCCGCAATTCGCATGTCATCCGTCGCGACGAAAACTTCATGGACTTTCTTTGCCTCGCAGACTTGTTCATATACATGCTGGATCATCGGCGTGCCGGCAATCAGGGCGAGCGGCTTGCCGGGGAACCTCGTTGATCCGTAGCGAGCAGGGATGAAGGCGATTACTTTTAAGTTTTTAGTCATTAGTTGACAACTATTTATCGATTACCTTCGGCACTTTGAAGAATTTTTCTGTCTTTGACGGCGCATTCTTCAATGCCTCTTCAGTCGGCAAAGACGGTTTCACTACATCTTCACGAAAAACATTTCGCAGTTCAATTACATGAGAGAGCGGCTCGACTTTCGAAGTGTCTAATTCGTTCAGCTTTTCCATGAACGCAAGGATTTCGTTGAACTGCTCCGTGAATTTTGCTTTTTCATCTTCATTGAATTCTAACTTCGCAAGCTTTGCTATATGTTCGACGTCTTTTATCGTGACTGCCATGGTATCTCCCCTTGCAGCATTAAGCCATCTGCCTTTTTATAATTTAGTTCGATAATTGTGCGGCCTTTAGTCATCAATTCCGTTTCTCCAGATTTATTGTGATGTTCCGCGGCATAAACCAGCGGATCGATCATGATTGTTATTTCGCCCAAAGAGAAATCTCATCGATCTTCCGTAGCTGTCTTTATTCTTGCGCCAATCGAAGGATGGCTGAAGAAAATTTTCTCGATCCACGCCGGCGGATTCTCGGGACTGAGATTCAACCTGCCTAATTTCCGCATAGATTCCGCAAATTCATTTCTCATTCCTGTCGTCTCGAGTGCGAAGATATCTGCCTCGCGTTCAATTGTTCTCGAATAAAAATTTCCGAGCGGCATCGCAACGATGACGAATATTGTCATAACGAACGCGAGGAACGGAATCGCGGCGAGATCATAAACCGGGATGCGCATCATGGCAGAGTAACTTAAGTGAATATGTGCCATTATGTAGAATCCGATCAAGCTCATGACGGCGCTGAGGATTATCCCTTTCATCATGTGGTGCTTCACAAGGTGGCCGAGCTCATGTGCCAGCACGACTTCAATTTCATCGTTGGAAAAATTTTCAAGAAGTGTGTCGCTTATGATTATTTTCCGCGACTTTCCAAGTCCGGTGAGAGCCGCATTTGCCTTTCGTGTCTCACGGCTCAGGTCGAATGAGAAAACTCCATTCATTTTATATCCGAATTTTTCAACGAGCTTGTTGAGCCTATCGTGGAGTTCGTCATTTGAAAGTGGGTTAAGCTTGTAGAACATCGGAAGTATTAATGTCGGGAATAACTGCGCTACAAAAATTTGGAAGAGAAAGAAAAATGCGGCGAACATCAGCCACCACATTTTGGGGAAGTGAACCAGCAGAAAATAAAATACAAGCAGCAAAATGACTCCCAAAATACTTGCCACCAGCGCGCTCTTCGACTTCCTGAAGAGCCATTTTGTAAAAGTCTGGTTGGAAAGTTTGAATCTGCGTTCGATTACGAAATCGAGGTAATAATCAAGAGGAAATTTTATGACGGAGAAAAAAATTTCAATCGTGAGGACGAAGAGAAGAAATTGAACATATATATTCTGGTTGATAGAAGCTATTTGTATGAAAAGGTCTTTCAGATTCGTGAAAGTTAAAAGTGTTAAATAAGCGAGTGTAAGAAAAAGGCTGCTGAGTGAAAAAGTGATTTTTGTTTTCAGGTAATCATCAGGGGAAGTCGATTCGGTCGGAGATACCGGCAGTGCAGGGTAGGAAAAAATTCGCTTCAAAAAAATAACTCTGCCGTGCACTTGATAAATTAGAAAAGAGGGACATGAAAATCAAATGATTATGCGTATCTTGGTCGGAATTCATTTGAAACTATCATAGCCTAACGAACGTTACAAGCACTGAATGAAAATAACATTGTTTCCTTTTGTGATAGCAATAACGTTTTCCCTCTTCATGCCGACCATGGCACAGGTAAAAGAAGATCATACTTTCAGCGGCACTATTAAAAATTCGGAGACCGGCGAAACACTCATCGGTGCTACTGTAATTGTTACGGAGCTAAAATCCGTCGGTGCTTCTTCGAATGTTTACGGCTTTTATTCAATTACAATCCCGGAGGGAATTTACACTGTTGCTGTTCAATACCTCGGATTCAAAGTTCGAATAGACACCGTCAAACTCAATCGCAATATGATAATCAACTTTGCTCTGGTTCCGGAGCCGATCAAGGAAGGTGAGGTGGTCGTTTCAGGCGAGCGCGCAAACACAAATGTTACTTCGACAAGCATTAGCTCCAATAATCTCCAAGTAAAGCAAGTGGAGGCCGTTCCAGTGCTTCTTGGAGAAAAGGACATCATGAAAACAATCCAATTGCTTCCCGGTATAGAAGCAGTCGGTGAGGGAAGCACAGGCTTTTACGCGCGCGGCGGGGGTGCAGACCAGAATCTGATTCTACTTGATGAAGCGCCGGTTTACAATCCGGCACATTTGCTCGGGTTTCTTTCGGTGTTCAACTCCGATGCGATAAAAGATGTCACGGTGATGACTGGCGGTATACCCGCGGAATACGGCGGAAGACTTTCTTCCGTCGTGGATGTCCGGAGCAACGACGGGAACGAAAAGGATTTCGGCGTCGTTGGCGGAATTGGTCTTCTTGCATCGAGGCTGACGATAGACGGCCCGATTGTGAAGGATCAGGGCTCGTTCATAATTTCCGGAAGGCGGACCTACGCAGATCTATTTCTTCGATTGTCCAGCGATACCACACTTAATCGTGTACGATTATATTTTTATGATCTGAACGCTAAAGCAAATTACAACCTTGGGGACAGAGACCGCGTTTTCCTGTCCGGATATTTCGGTAGAGATAATTTCAGCTACCCCAACTTATTCGGCTTCAATTGGGGAAATGCGACAGGAACGTTGAGATGGAATCATGTCTTTGGGGAAAAGGTTTTCTCCAACACGTCACTTATCTACAGCGATTACGGGTACGTCAACGATGTCGGGCAGAATCCGAATCAGTTCGAGATAACCTCCGGCATCCAGGACGTAAATTTCAAGACTGATTTCCAATATTTTATGAATGCCGATAACACAATCGGATTCGGAATAAATTCCATCTATCATACTTTTCTTCCTGGCAGTATTACGGCCGGTCCCAGTGCGAATGTGAACAACATCTCTATTGAACGGAAGTACGCGTTGGAGAATGCGGCGTACATTTCTAATGATGCGGGCATTTTGCAAAATCTGAAATTGAATTATGGCTTGCGGCTTTCATCGTTCAGTCTTCTCGGTCCAGGAGATATTTTCTCGTACGATAACGAAGGGAATATTCTTGATACGACTAATTACGGCGTTGGGAAATTTATAAAAACATTCGTAAGCCTCGAGCCCCGCATTGCGGCTACATTTGTTTTGGACAGCGCTAATTCCATAAAATCATCTTATACGCGAACAACACAGTATCTTCATCTTCTCACAAACTCGACTTCGACAAATCCCAGTGACCTATGGGTTCCCAGCACAAATAATGTTCCGCCGCAATATGCCGATCAGGTTGATATCGGATATTTCAAAAATTTTGGTAATGATGAATATGAATCGTCACTTGTCTTGTATTACAAGTCGATGCAGAACCTCATCGACTACAAGAACGGAGCGGACTTGCAGCTAAATCCGACAGTCGAATCGCTTTTGTTGTTTGGGAAGGGATGGAGCTACGGTGCAGAATTTCTCCTTAGGAAAAAGTTCGGCCCTCTTACCGGCTGGCTGGCTTACACTCTTTCGAAAACCGAGGAACAATTTGCACAGATAAATAATGGCCAGCCTTTTCCGGCGACTCAGGACAGAACACACGATGTTTCAATAGTTGCCATATATGACTTAAATAGTAAATGGACATTCGGTGCAACGTGGGTGTATTACACTGGAAATGCAATAACGTTCCCGAGTGGGAACTATATGATCGACGGGCGGCTTGTACCATATTATACTTCCCGAAACGCTTACCGGATGCCTGCGTACAGCCGTCTGGATTTATCAGCAACGTGGAACATCAACCGGAACTCGAGCCTGAATTTTTCCTTATACAATGCTTACGATCGGATGAATCCATACTCAATTAGTTTTCAGCAGGTTCCCAATAATCCTGATCAAACTGAGGCTGTTCAGACTACAATATTTCCGATCATGCCTTCTATTTCATATAATTTCAATTTTTAGAATCTGATAAGCCATCATGAGTAAAAAATTATTCGCGAGTTGTAAATTCATTTTCATTTTGTTCTTATTTCCCCTTCTTTCTTCTTGTCAAAAAGTTGTTTCGGTTGATCTTAACCAGACCAATCCACAGATTGTCATAGAAGGCTTGGTAAACGACCAGGGAGGAATTGATTCTGTTACTGTAAACATGACGGGAGATTACTTCACGCCTTTGCTAAAGTTTCCGCCAGTCATCGGTGCGGCAGTTATCATTTCAGACAATGCCGGGGAGATCGACACTTTAAATGAAGTGCAAGGCGGAATATACTACTCTTCAAATCCGAAAGGTATCTCCGGAATGACGTATTCGCTGAAGGTCATTGCGAATGGAAAAGAATACGACGCCGTTTCCTCGATGCCGCAGAAAGTTAATATCGACTCTTTCTACGCTGTCAAAACGACCAATCCCTTCGGCGGAGAATCGGGGTACGATTTTTATGTGACATTTAAAGACCCACCGCAGCAAGGCAATTACTACCGCATCGTTCCGCATGATAATGCAATTCCACTTGATTCCCTCAATGGAGAAGGCGGTGGAATCCATATTTACGATGATGAATTCATAAATGGAAATGAAGTCAGCTACCAATTCAGAATCGGCGGGCATGTAAATGTGGGAGATACCGTCAGTGTTGATCTTCTTTGCATAGACAAAAATGTTTACGAGTATCTTCGCACTTTGAGGACAACTATCGAGACCGATCGAAGTCCGACTTCTTTGGCTCCGGCAAATCCGAATACAAATCTTACTAACGGTTCGTTAGGATATTTCTCGGCTTATACGATTGATTCCAGAGCCATCATTATTATTAAATAGTTCTCGTTAGAAAATTAGACGGAGCATTATTCTGCCTAAGAATAACTTCTGTTGAAAAATTCCGTTACAAAAAGTGAGGACTTTCCCGTCTTGTTCTCTTTCCGCGTTGTGGTAGTGGCCCGAGTGATAAGCATCTTTGGTAGCGGGTTATTTTCATTTGAGTGTAACCCCGAATTTCTGTTTGTGTCATTCCCGAATGCCCCTATCGGGAATCCATAATGCACAATGGAGATAGATTCCCGCTAAGAGCACGCTGGAATGACAGTTGCAGAATGTGTGCAGGTGACTTTCTTTCAAAGTAGCCTGCTATCGTATCTTTTTCTGCAAACTTAGTTTTTGCTAAATTATATAATGGGCAAGAGGAATAACGGATGAAAATCAGACTTGGAATTATCGGAACCGGAATTGCCGCCAGAGAATTGCACCTTCCCGCACTTCAAAATTTGAAAGACAAATTTGAAATTACCATGGTGTGCAACCACTCCGAACAGAAAGCAAATGAATTTTCGAAACTTGTTGGCGGCGTGCCGTATGTTTTGGATTATCATGAGATGCTGAAAAATCAGGAAGTTGATGCGGTCGATATTATCCTTCCAATTGAACTTAATCTTACCTTTACTAAAGATGCACTCGAAGCAGGGAAACATGTGATTGTGGAGAAACCGATTGCCTCAAACATTGCAGATGCAAAACTCATGGATGGTTTTCCAAACAACTACAAACAAGTCATGATGGTCGCTGAGAATTATCGGTACAATCCGTTATTTGGAAGAATAAAAGGGATGATCCATGACGGAGCGATTGGCGAACCATATTCGGTTTTGTGGGATCAACTTACGGTGATGGACACGGATAACAAATATGCGAAGACGAAATGGCGTATCGATCACCAATATCCCGGCGGGTTTGTGACCGACGCCGGTGTCCATAATATTGCCGCTCTTCGTGACATCTTCGGTGAAATCAAATCAGGAGTTGCCTTCACCCGAAGTGTCAATCCGGCGATCGGGAAAATGGATTCGATGTCGTTCTCATTTGTATTCGAGAGCGGAGTGAACGGAATTTTTAATTTATACTTCAGTGCGCAAGGAATCGATGAAAACCGACTGATGATTTTTGGGAAAGGGGGAACACTTGTCATTGCAGAAAACAAAATTGTCTTGAAGCGGCGAGGCAAACCGGATGTTGCAGAAAGTGTCAGGACAGATGGAGGTTACCAAAGGCAGTTCGAGGATTTCTATGATTGCATTGTAAATGGGAAGGAACCTGTCAGCACATTTCATGAAGCTTACAAAGATTTCCGAACGATCTTGGCTGCGCTTGACTCGGCAAATAAATGGGAAATGCATTCTCTTTATTAAATGGTAAGAAAAGAAAATGTCAAGACAACAGGACTGATAACCGACAATCGATAAATTACGAAAGGTGAAAAAATGAAATCAGGCAAGAAGATAAAGATAGAAAATATTTTTCTGCTATTCGTAGTGAGCATTCTTGTTTGTAATTTGACCAACATATATGCGCAGGAGCCGACGATCGGTGAACAAAACGGAATAACATGGAGAAATCTGGTTATCGGAACTCTTGAAGAGTCAGTCTCACGGAAAACATTTTATGTGGACGGACTTTATGGGATGTCCGTGTTCTGGTCGCAGCATGCTGAATTAAAGACGGATGCCGTGAATTTCAACGATGCATTTATGGGGATAAACGTCGGACAGATTCGCGATGGCTTGGACTCATTCTATGTTGATGATAAAAATCTTCAGGTACCGATCATCGATGCGGTTTTAATATTTCGGTTACAGAATGCCCAGATTAACAAGACAAAAGTTGATGACATCATAAAACAATTCCAAGAGGCCACGATAAACGGGTCCGACCCGGCGCGTGAGGATAAAATTTGGCGGGAAGCCTTGAGATTGTTAATGTAATCGGCCGCCCCGAAAGGACCGCCTTTGAAATATTCGCGCGCATAACCTAAACTCAATTATATTACAGCCCAAAAATGAAAAACAAGTTTGTTCCGCCGAAAAATCTTTCGATAGGAATTCTCGGAAATATCGCGAAATCTTCGACTTGCGAAACCGCCTTTGCGCTCATCAGGATTCTTGAGGAACGAAAAGTAAAATTTTCTGTTCAAAGTGAGATTGCCGGGCAAATGAAGACACGTTGCAATTACGACGCCAAAAAAGTTGCTCTCCAATCATCGGAGATTCCAGCCTGCTCGGACATCATTGTTTCTCTCGGTGGTGATGGTACGATCTTGCGGACGGCGAAGATGGTTGGTGAATTAGATAAACCGATTCTCGGAGTTAATCTCGGGAAGCTTGGTTTTCTAGCTGAATTAAATTTTGATGAATTGAGAAACAGCATCGATGAGCTTTTTAAAGGTAAATTCAATTTAGAACAGCGGACTGTACTCAAATCTTCTTTCAGGCAGGATGGGAAAACCGCAACGATTTTTGCCTTGAACGATATCGTCATCGACAAAGCCGGCTCGTCACGCATGATAGATTTGGAAACTTATGTCGATTCGGAATATTTGATTACGTATCGTGCCGATGGAATAGTCCTGAGCACGCCGACGGGCTCGACGGGCTACTCGTTGTCAACCGGCGGCCCGATAATTTCGCCGGAGAGCCGCGTAATTGCGATAAGTCCAATCTCGCCGCATACTCTCACCGCCCGCCCCGTGATTGTTCCCGACAATTCGGAAATACGCATAGTGGTACACTCCAATTCAAAACAAGTCATGGTTACCGCCGACGGGCAGACATCGAACCTTCTGTCGCAGCCGGCGGAGTTCAACGTTTCTCTTGCGGCACACAGGATAAAGCTTCTTCGGAAAAGTGAAAATGGTTTCTTCAATTTATTGAGGACAAAACTTATGTGGGGCGTCGATATAAGATCGGAGGAGAAAGCGTGAAACTAATTTTTATGGTTATGATTGCGATTACGGCTGCATGTGGTGTTGATGCGCAGACGTGTGCGACCGACTCGATTTCGCATGAAAAAATCCTCATAGGTCCAGTGGGGAGATCGGCGTTCCGAGATTCGTCATGGTACAAGGAAAATTATTCCTTGTACAAGCCCACCGCGGAGTTGATTCAGCAAATAGATTCTCTTGACTCCGGTGATTCGGTCTCGATTGTATTCGGATCATGGTGCTCGGACAGCCACATGTGGGTGCCGATGTTCCTCAGCATAACCGACAGTACGATGCTGGCACACAAAATCGGATTCGTCGCGGTGCCGCGTTCGAAAGTCTGGCGAGATCAATTAACCTTAGGACTCAAAATCGAGAAAGTCCCAACTTTTATTTTCTATCATGAAGGAAAAGAGATAGGGAGAATTGTTGAAGAACCCAAAGGTGACATCGGTGACAACATCGTGGGAATACTCGCAGGTAAGTCCGCGGAAGAAGTGCATTGAACGCGGCAGCTCAAATAAATTAATTTCAGATGCCTGTTCTAGAAAGAATCTGGACCGTACTGGACATAATAAAATGGGGAACTGACTATCTAGTCGGGAAAGGTTTCGATGAAGCGAGACTGAATATCGAGCTTCTTCTATCTGCGACACTCGGGATGAAAAGATTCGATCTATACGTCAAGCACGACCAGCCGTTGAAGAAGGAAGAGCTCGAAAGATTTAAAGTCCTTCTAAAGAGACGTCTCGCACACGAACCCGTCCAATATATTCTCGGCAAGACAAATTTTTATTCGATAGACTTGAAAATTGATCGGCGTGCGCTCATCCCGCGTCCCGAAACGGAAGTTCTTGTCGAAAGTGTGATCGAGCACTGCAGGAATTACCTTTCTCAGAAAGAGTCGCTGCAAATTTTGGATATCGGTACAGGTTCCGGTTGCATTGCCATAGCTCTCGCAAGATTTCTGAAGCACGCTTGCGTCACTTCGCTCGATAAAAACAAAAATGCGCTTGATCTAGCGCGTGAGAACGCCAGGTTGACTGATACGGAGAAACAGATTGAATTTCGGGAAACGGATTTTCTCGGACTTGGGGAAAATATTTTCAAAACCAATTTCGACATTATGGTTTCAAACCCGCCGTATGTTTCGCGCTTGGATTTCGAAACGCTCGCGACGGATATAAGAGAGTTCGAGCCTATTGATGCGCTGAGCGATGGCGCTGATGGGTTGACTTTTTTCAAAAAGATTTCTCAAATGGCGCCGATTCTTTTGAATCCCGGAGGATGGGTTTTTGTGGAAACCTCGTTCGATCAGGCGAAGAAGGCGGAGAAGATTTTCGTTGAAGCCGGCGGCCGCGAGCTGCAAGTAAAGAAAGACCTTTCCAACATTGAACGAGTCTTAAAGGCGAGATTTTTTTAATGAAGGCAGTTATTCAACGCGTAAAAAAATGCTCGGTGAGAGTTGGCGGAAAATTGAAGAGCGAAATCGCTTCTGGCATTTTGATTCTCCTCGGCGTGCACGAGGAGGACACGGAAGATGACGCAGGGAAGCTTGCTGATAAGTGTGTGGCATTGAGGATCTTTGATGACGGCGCAGGCAAAATGAACTTTTCAGTGAAAGATACCGGAGGCAGTGCCATGGTTGTTCCGCAATTTACCCTCTACGGCGACGCAAGAAAGGGCAATCGTCCAAACTACATGCAGGCGGCAAAGCCGGAGCTTGCGGAACGGTTGTATGATTATTTCGTTTCGTGTCTTGAAAAATATTTGGGCGAAAAGAAGATTGCTACAGGAATTTTTCAAGAGACGATGGATGTTGAATTGACTAACTATGGTCCTGTAACAATAATAATCGAGACAAAAGAACATGCTTAATCTGTTTTTGCTATTCATCGCTCTCCAATCGCCATTGCGCCACATCTCCGGCATAAACGCGACGGTTTATTATTCTGCGAGCATGAACACATCAATCGCTAAAAGTTACCTCCCGGTAATTGATCAGATGTGCCTTGACGATACGGCAAGGTTTAAGATCGGTTTTGAAGATGGGTTGAAGGTAAGGCTTTGTCAAGATGCGTATGAATTTTCTAACTTGACCGGGATGGATTCGATTTTTTCGCCGCTATGGAAGGATGGCACGCTTTATATTGCTGGTCAGGGAGATTTGGATGACAGTAGTTATAGATCGATCCTTGAAGCTGGAGTCATCCGGGCGTTATTAAATCGACTTCACCAAAATGGTGCGCCATGGTGGCTAGTAAATGCGGCGGCAGCTTATGAAAGCGGCGAGTACAAGAATTGTTTCTCTCCGTCGATTGAAAACGTTGACTATTTTTCAGATCTCGATGAAAAAATTCAAACCGCGTCTTCGCCGGCGGAATTGAACGACTTATGCTTTTATCTCGGTGCGACCGGGAAGTTCTTCGAGCTCAACTTCGGGGCTGGTTCGTTTCTTGAACTCGTCCGTGAATTCCAACGTGAGACTAATATCAATGAAGCTGTGAAAGCGCTCTTTCACGTTGAACGAGGGCAATTAGAAAGCGACTGGCACAACTTTATTGCGAAGGAAGCTGAAACGAAGTAATACCATCCTATTTATGGGCGCCACCTCTCATTTTCTTTTCTTGTTTCTCGACGGCGTTGGAATAGGCGAGAACAATCCCGAAACGAATCCATTTTTTTCTGCTGATCTGAAATATTTTAGAACAATATTCGGCGATATCCCTTCAAAAGAAAAGCCTTTCATGGAGAACGGCTCGTCTTTCGTTCAACCATGCGATGCGTTGCTCGGCGTCGATGGATTGCCACAAAGTGGTACGGGGCAAGTAACTTTGTTCACCGGAGTGAATGCCGCGCAAATCATCGGGATGCACTTCGGTCCGTACCCGCATTCACAGACGAGGCCGGTTCTCGAAGAAAAAAATATTTTCAAAGTCTTGAAGAATCTTGGCGCCGATGTCCATTTTGCGAACGCGTTTCCGAGACAATTTTTTGAGTATGTAGAATCCGGTCAGCGGAGGTTGAGTGCCACCACGCTATCGTGCATGATGAGCGGTGTACCACTTTGCACGGCTGATTCTTTGCGGAACGGCGAAGGGATTTCTGCCGACATAACTGCGGAAAGATGGAGCTCAGACATGGGATATTCCGACATCAAACCGGTAACGGCATTCGAGGCGGGAAATAGGTTGAGGAGGATTGCTGAAACGCACAACTTCACAATGTTCGAGTTTTTTTTGACCGACAAAGCCGGTCACGAACAGGACAAGCCGTTAGCTGAAAAAGTTTTAGAGACGCTTGATGAATTCCTTAGTGGAATTGTAGAAAGCGGGTTGAAGAATCTTACAATTCTAATTTCGAGCGATCACGGAAATGTCGAAAACCTTTCGGTAAAAACGCACACGCTCAATCCATCGCTCACTGCAGGGGCAGGCGAACACGCGGAATTTTTCAAAGGAAAGTTAAATTCGATAGCTGATGTTACACCAACGATTATAGAGTTGATTAAGCAGAATTTTCTGGGGTAATACCATGATGTTTTGCATTCCGCGAAGGAATTGGATACATTAAACGATAGAAAATGAAGGCTAATTTCGGTGAAGGAAAAGATTCTTGAATCAGTTCTCTCCGGATTGTCGGATAAGAACATAAGGTTTGAGGACTTGAGGAAGCTGCTTCTAACAATGGGATTTGGCGAGAGGATCAAAGGCGACCATCATATCTTTTATAGGGAACACATGGTGGAGATAATCAATCTACAGCCGCTTAGAGATGGCAAAGCAAAATCGTACCAAGTGAAGCAGGTCCGAAATATATTGTTGAAGTACAAGCTTCATCGGGAGGAAAAAGATGCACAAGTATGAGTTATTGATCTATTGGAGCAAGGATGATGAATCTTTCGTGGTCGAAGTGCCGGAACTCCCCGGATGCATGGCAGATGGTTTGACATACGATGAGGCGGTGAAGAACGCGGAAGTTGCGATTCAGGAGTGGGTCGATACCGCAAAAGAGTTGGGAAGAGACGTTCCTGAAGCGAAAGGGAAGTTATCGTACGCATGATGGCTCAAAATTTAAATCAATGGCTGATGTTGCACCTGCGATTGTTGGGTTGTTCACACAGAAGACTCCCTGAAGTCCATCCATGATATTCTAAACAATAGTGGGGGAAGATCCGAAGGGTGACGTGAATCCATGAGTTGTGAGTATCATGGTTGGCTGCAATGCCGCTTTCTAAACCGTCTGACTTTCTGTAATCTCTCTGTTCAACATCGTTACTAATTCTGTCACCACTTTTTCATTGCCCAGCATATCCTTCAGCGTTATCCTGCCGAGAACTACGTTAACCGCATTTTGTACCGAGCGCCACAGCGAGCGCATGGAGCAGTCGATAATGTGGCTGCACACATCAATCGCACCAGCATGTGAGCCGCAAAATGTTTCTTGATAAATTCTTCCGCCCAGAACGGTGAGGACTTCACCGATGACGATTTGATCAGCCGGGCGAGCCAGCTTATATCCGCCTGACCGTCCGCGTGCGCTCTCGATGAAGCCACCGAGACGAAGTACCCGTAGAAGTTTGGCCACGTTAGCCGGAGTCAGTCCTTCCATCCGGCTTATATCCGGGATTGTCAACCCATCCGGCAGATTTGAAGTACCGATGCGCAGCAAGCAGCGCATCCCGTATTCTTCCTGTGCACTTATTTTCATTATTATTCTACCTTCTTTTTCTTATCATGTGCTTTACGGCGCCTTTTACATGAACCCCAATTCTAATTTTGCTTCCTGTGACATCATCTCCGGCGTCCATGGCGGATCCCAAACAATTTCAACCTGGACATCTCTTACTTCGGGTATCTGTGCGATTCTTTCGTGAACTTCGATGGGCAGCGACCGCGCCGCCGGACAACCAGGCGCAGTGAGCGTCATCTTTACGTGCACAACCGGATCATCATTGACATTTATTTCGTAGATCAAGCCCAATTCCCAGATGTTCACAGGTATTTCCGGGTCGTAGCATTCCTTTATTGCATCGATGACTTTATCTTCGATTGCTTTTTTATCTATGGCTTTTTCATTTGATACTTCCGACATATCAACCTCTCAAAAATCTCTTCGACAAAATCGCTTCGAGCGAATTACGTATCTCATCAACTTTGATATTTTTTAATACGTCATTTGCGAATGCGTAAATCAACATCAGTTTTGACTGCTCTTCTCCGATTCCGCGGGACCTCAAATAGAAAATCGATTCCTTGTTAAGCTGGCCGACAGTTGCACCATGCGAGCATTTTACATCATCTGCGAATATTTCGAGCTGCGGTTTTGTATCGACCTTCGCTTCGCCCGATAAAATTATATTTCTATTCTCCTGATACGAGTTCGTCTGCTGTGCCCCTTTGCGTACCATGATCTTTCCGTTGAACACGCCGTGCGATTTGTCGTCTAATATTCCTTTGTAACGTTCGTGAGACGTGCAATGAGGAGCCGCATGGTCGATCAATGAATGCGTATCGGAAAGCTGGCTGCCGGAAGTGAGATATAATCCGTCGAGTGTGGCATTTCCGCCTTCGCCTTTCAATGTCACGTTCAAATTGTGTCTGTAAATGTTTGCGCCGAGCGAGATTGCCTGCGATTCGTAGTTGCTGTTTGAGTCCAAAGAAACTTCTGTCGTGGCAATATGGTACGCGTTTGTGCTTTCAGATTGTATTTTAACAGCTTCGACGATTGAGTCTTCTCTTAGATAAAGTTCTGTCATAACGTTTGTAAAATACACACCGTCTCCTGTCCCGACATAATGTTCGACAATTTTTGCCCCAGAATTTTTTCCTGCAATTATTAGATTTCTCGGCTGGGAGATAGTTTTCCCTTCGCCATGTGAAATGAAGATAATGTGAATCGGCTCATCTATTACGACATTTTCGGCAATATAAATGTACGCGCCATCTGCAGCGAAGGCGGTGTTAAGAGCAGTGAATACATCGTCGCTGAAAACCGAATACTTCTCCCGAAAGGATCCATTCGGATAAATATATTCTCTTATTCCTTGGTTGTCGTGTTTCATCGCGGCAGCGAGGCTTCCGATCGTCGTTCTATTCGGAAGCGGCAGAAGAGTGGAAAGTTCGGGTGAGTAAAAGCCGTTTACAAATACGATAGTATGGCTCTTCATCCCGTCAAACATGAATTTTGATATTTCATTTTTTGATGGGAGGATTTTTTCGCTTGCCCGGCTAAAATTGTGTTTCAGGATCGGACTTATGTCGGTGAAACGCCAGTCCTCTTGATGCAAGTCAGGAAAATCAAGCCCCGCGAATTTGGCGATTGCTTCTTTGCGGACCTTGTGAAATTCCGACGATTTCTCCCCGTTCAAATGATCTTCGAAATCTTTGAATAGCGACAAGTACCAATTTTTTATTTGAGAATTGTCAGACATTATCTTATCGATCCATTAGTTCGCCGCGACCGTTTCATCTTTTTCCTTCACCCAATCATAACCTTTATCTTCGAGTTCGAGCGCCAATTCTTTGCCCCCGGATTTCACGATCTTGCCATTATAAAGGACATGTACAAAGTCAGGCACGATGTAATTGAGAAGACGCTGATAATGTGTTACAAGAATAATCGCATTGTCTTTCGAGCGAAGCGTATTGACGCCGTTTGCTACGATCCGCAAAGCGTCGATGTCGAGTCCGGAATCAGTTTCGTCAAGAATGGCAAGCTTTGGCTCGAGAACTGCCATCTGCAAAATTTCGTTTCGCTTTTTCTCGCCTCCTGAGAATCCTTCATTGACAGAGCGGCTCAACAAAGTATCGTTCATCTCGACAAGCTGCATTTTCTTTTTCAGCAATGAAAGAAATTGTCCCGCGCCGATCTCTGGCTGGTTTCTGTGTTTGCGGATTTCATTCAGCGCTGTGCGAAGAAAAGTTGTGTTATTGACTCCAGGAAGTTCAACCGGATATTGAAAAGCAAGGAAGATACCTTCGCGTCCTCTAACTTCGGGTGACATAACTAAAAGATCTTTATCCTCATAAATTGCCTCGCCATTTGTCACCCGATATTCAGGACGGCCGGCGAGAACATTTGCGAGTGTGCTTTTGCCGGAACCATTCGGTCCCATGATGGCATGAACTTCGCCTGCGTCTACTTTTAGATCGATCCCTTTTAAAATTTCTTTTTCTTCGACAGATGCACATAGATTTTTGATTTCTAACATTTCATTCCTTCATTTGCTGAAAACCGTGTTCATCCTACACTTCCTTCTAAGCTCATGTTTAGCAACCGGGTTGCCTCGACTGCAAACTCCATGGGAAGCTGTTTGAACACCTGTTTGCAATATCCGTTGACGATCATTCGAACTGCGTCCTCAGTAGATATTCCCCTTTGGTTTAAATAAAAAATCTGATCCGCACCGATCTTGGATGTCGTGGCTTCATGCTCGACTTGTGCAGTCGAGTTGTTCGCTTCGAGATATGGGAAAGTGTGCGCACCACACTTGTCGCCAATAAGAAGCGAATCGCACTGTGAATAATTTCTTGCGTTCTCCGCTTTCTTAGTGATCCTCACTTGCCCGCGGTAACTGTTGTTGCTTCGTCCGGCAGAAATTCCTTTCGAGATGATCGTGCTCTTTGTATTCTTTCCAATGTGGATCATCTTTGTGCCAGTATCTGCTTGCTGTAAATTGTTCGTCATCGCGACGGAATAAAATTCACCAATGGAATTGTCGCCCTGCAGAATGCAGCTCGGATATTTCCATGTAATTGCGGATCCGGTCTCGACCTGCGTCCATGATATCTTTGAATTCACACCGCGACAGGCGCCGCGTTTCGTGACAAAGTTATAAATTCCACCTTTGCCGTCTTTGTCTCCGGGGTACCAGTTTTGCACTGTGGAATATTTTATTTCGGCATTATCGAGAGCGACGAGTTCCACAACCGCCGCATGAAGCTGGTTCGTGTCTCGAATCGGAGCAGTGCAGCCTTCGAGGTAGCTGACATAACTTCCTTCTTCCGCAACGATAAGTGTCCTTTCGAATTGTCCGGTCTCGGACGCGTTGATGCGGAAATAAGTCGAAAGCTCCATCGGGCATTTTATGCCTTTCGGCACATACGCGAACGATCCGTCGCTGAACACCGCGGAGTTCAATGATGCAAAAAAATTATCGGTGTAGGGAACGACCGTTCCTAAATATTTCTTGACGATATCAGGATGGTCTCGGACGGCTTCAGACATCGAGCAGAAAATAATCCCAAGCTCGCTCAGTTTCTCTTTAAAAGTCGTTGCTACCGAAACGCTGTCAAACACCGCATCGACTGCAACTCCGGCAAGAAGCTTTTGTTCTTCGAGAGGGATTCCAAGTTTCTCAAACGCCTGAACGAGACTTGGATCGGCTTCGCTAAGATTGTTGAGCTTAGGCTTCTTCTTTGGGGCGGCGTAATAAATAATATCCTGATAATCGATCGGATTATACTTCACGTTTGACCAATGCGGCTCCTTCATCGTCAGCCAATACCGGTAAGCTTTCAATCGCCATTCGAGCATCCACTCAGGCTCATGCTTCTTTTCTGAAATAAGCCTGACAACGTCTTCGCTCAATCCCTTTGGAATTTTATCTTCATCGACATCAGAGACGAAGCCGTACTTGTATTCCGCGTTCGCTAGTTTTTCGACTACTTCGTTGCTCATTTCAATCTCCTGAAGCCTTTCGCTTCAAATTCCTTTTTCCGATTCATGACGATATAATCTTAACTAATCTGGATTTAAAAGTCAAGATTGGCAAAAATCGATAAACAGTTGTCCTTTTCAAATGGTTTAAAGTTTTTGGTTGATGACTTTCAGAAAGGAGATTAGAAGGTAATGCGTCATAATTTTTCTTTCCGTTTAGGATTATCTGCAAATCACAAGTTAAATTAACAGAAAGATCTATTTTCGTGATCTGGCTTATTCTCAAAATATAGACCTACAAAAGGAGACATTATGCGAAAGTTAATCTTATTCCTGTCGCTCACAGTGCTTATTATCCCGTCTGTTTCATCTGCACAAAAACGTCCGATCACTGTCGAAGATATGTGGAAAGTCGGAAGAGTATCCGATCCGCAGGTTTCACCGGACGGAAAAACCATTGCGTACATCGTTACAAGGTACAACATGGATGAAAACAAAGGGGCGAGCAGCATTTTTCTTGTTCCGATTGACGGGAAAAGCGCTCATGAATTTAATACAGGAATCGAGTCGTGCAGCGACCCGATTTGGTCGCCGGATGGGAAAAAGATTGCGTTTGTCGCCAATGACACGAGCGAGACTTCTCAAGTTTATCTTGAAGATGCAAGCGGCGGAACGCCGAAGAAGATCACAAGCGTTGCCCTCGGTGCAAGCGGTATATTGTGGTCTCCGGATGGAAAGCATATCGCATTTGTCTCCGATGTTTTCCCTGATTGTGCCTCCGATTCATGCAACGTGGCACGACAAAACAAACTTGAAAACGGAAAAGTAAAAGCGAAACTCTTTACGAATCTTCCATACAGGGTTTGGAATGAGTGGAAAGATGGAAAGCGGAGTCATTTGTTTATTGCTGATATTGATAGCTCACTCCGCGGAGCAAGTGATATAATCAGAGACTTGACACCTGGCGATTATGACACTCCTCCGATCGATCTCGGCGGAAGAATGGATTATGCTTTCTCGCCGGACGGTAAAGAGGTATGTTATGTGAAAAATACCGACAGGATGGTCGCGGTAAGCACCAACAACGATTTATTCACACTGAGTATAAATGGCGGCGATACCAAACGAATCACGACGAATAAATCGAACGACAACCAGCCGCTGTATTCTCCCGATGGACGTTACATCGCTTACCGGGCACAAACGATTCCAGGCTTTGAGTCCGACAGATCAAGGCTGATGCTTTACGATAGAAAAGAAGGCACCATCATAAACCTTACGGAAAAACTTGACCGGTCGATTGACGAGGTGGTCTGGTCTCCCGACAGCAAGAAATTGTATTTCAACTCCGACGACGAAGGTTACCATGATATTTTCGAGGCAGATGCTGGAACGGGGGTCGTGAAGAAGGTGACCGATAACTCGACGAACACAGAGCTTACGATTACACCGGACGGTCAATTTCTTGTTTTCCTGAGAGAATCGTTAACGCACCCCGACGAAATTTATAAGATGAATCTCGAAACTCGCGTAATAACTCAACTTACTCATACAAACGATTCGCTTCTTGCGCAACTTGCAATGAATCCGTGGGAATCATTTTGGTTTAATGGAGCAGGTGGGACGAAGGTTGAAGGCTTTCTAATCAAACCGCCGCATTTTGATCCTCATGGAAAATATTCGATGGTTTATCTTGTTCACGGTGGTCCGCAGGGACAATGGCTGGACGAGTTTCATTATCGATGGAATGCGGAACTCTTTGCCGCTCCGGGTCATGTCGTGGTCATGGTCAATCCGCGTGGTTCGACAGGTTACGGACAGAAATTCACGGATGAGATAAGCGGCGACTGGGGCGGGAAAGTTTTCGTTGATTTAATGGATGGGGTCGATTATGTAACCAGTCATTACTCATTCATCGACAAAGATAAAATCGCCGCTGCTGGTGCTTCTTATGGTGGATATATGATGAACTGGATGGAAGGGCACAACGACAAGGGAATTTTTAAATGTTTTGTGAGCCATGATGGTGTGTATGATGCAGTAAGCGCATTCGGTGCGACTGAAGAGCTTTGGTTTCCGATTTGGGAATTTAAAGGAACGCCATGGTCTAATCCTGAGCTTTACAAGAAATGGTCGCCGAGTACTTACGTGGATAATTTCAAAACCCCGATGCTTGTGATTCACGGCCAGAATGATTTTCGTCTTGACGTAAGCCAGGGTTTTCAATTGTTCACTGCGCTTCAATTGCAGGGCGTTCCATCCGAAATGTTGTATTTCCCGAACGAGTTCCATTTTGTTGTAAAGCCGCAGGACTCGCGCCTGTGGTACAATACTGTGCTTGGCTGGATCCGGAAGTACATTGGGGATTAAAGGATGTTTATTGTCGCGTGATCAATGATGAAGCGGGAACGGAGTTCTCCCTCTTGGGGTCTTCCTTTTCCGCCATCCTTGACTTGACAGCGATATTTTTATTTATTAAAATTCGTGCAGAAATCAGAGTGCAACGATGGCAATGTTTCAGCAAGTGCACGAACCGATTCGCTTCTCCTCAGAGAGGGAGGAGGACGTAATTCAGAGTGTAAACCGGGGCGAAGAAACCGCAATCGAAGCCATGTTCCTTGTTTACTACGATGGTCTGTGCAGATTTACACAAAGACTGACTAATTCAAGGGATGACGTGGAAGATCTCGTTCAGGATATCTTTGTGAAAATCTGGATGAACAGGGAGGAATGGAATCCGAAGGGGTCAATAAGGGCTTATCTATTTAAAGCTGCACGAAATCAAGCATTCAATTTTCTCAAACGTAGAAAAGCCGGGGAAATGACGGAGGGTGATAACGGACAGCTACTGACAGCATACTCCGATCCGGTGGAAGATATGATCGATGCGGAAATTTTGGAGCGTATAAGCAGAGCCATTGAAAAGCTTCCACAAGGTACCAAGCTCGTTTTTACATTGAATCGGCAGGAAGGGTTGTCTTATTCAGAGATTGCAGAGGTATTGGGTATATCTGTGAAAACTGTAGGGAACCAAATTTCTCGGGCTCTAAGACACCTACGAAAGGAGCTTGTTGATTTAGTCAAACGGAAGTAGGGGTAAACTGCTTTTCGGTTGTATTACTATTAGGTGGAAATTTAGTCACGGAAATTTCGAATAGTAGGAAATAACTGAATGGTGACGAAGCGCAGGCGTGGTCTCTTAAGTCGGTACTTTGCGTCCGAATGTACGGAGCGCGAAAGACGCCAAGTGGAAAAGTGGGTCAATGCCGCCGAAAAGAACAAAGAAATCTTCTATGATCTGCGGAGAGTTTGGGAATTGTGCGGCGCAAAATCGGAAGGATGGAGTTCTAGACGTGCTATCACTGCACTTAGACTGAAGTTAGAACAGGGAGAAATCTCCTCGTATGGACACAAAGGGGGCAGTCTCAAACTTTACAGAATTATTCCTCATAGGAAAAGCGCGATTGTCCATTCTCTTGGCATGATGGCGCAAATAGCGGCGGTATTTATTGTGCTGGGGGGGACATTTTATGCCGTCTACACCATCAGGAAAATGGCTTTGGAAATAAAAACGAACCCTCAACGTGCCCCCGCCGCTTCGTTCGAAGAAGTCTCCACAAAACCAGGTCAACAGGCGACCTTGAAATTCTGGGACGGTACTAAAGTAATCTTAAATTCGGATAGTAAACTGAGATATAGAAGGGATGATTTCACAGGCGACCGTGAATTTTATTTAGATGGGGAAGCATATTTTGAAGTTGCCCATTCGGATAGTAGGCCACTTACAATACGGACAGCCCAGGCAGTTATAAAAGACATAGGCACCAAGTTCGACGTGAAGTCGTGGACCGACGATAACCAAACACAGGTAACTGTTGCCGAGGGAGAAGTTCTTGTACACCCGAAAAGCCAGGCTCAAAACCAAAATGCTATCGTACCACGCGGTCAATATTCTTCCGTCAAAGAGGACGGGTCAATAACTCCGCCTTCTTATACAGATATTAAGAAAAGTATTGCATGGGTCGAAGGTAAATTGGTTTTCTATAATGAGCCAATGACCAACGTGATGAAACAACTTCAACGCAAATATGGAATTAAATGTTTTGCTTCAGACCCATTGATTCTTTCTAGAACAATTACGGCGACACTTGATAATCGATTATCTCCGCACCAGGTTCTCGATCTTATAGCTCTTTCATTGAATGTAACTTACAGGACTTCGAATGATTCAGTTCTCTTTGTGCCAACAAAGCCATAAGTAGAATGGGGAAATAAACCAACAAATCAAAAGGAGGATTAAACTATGAGAAAGGCTCTTAGCTTTGTATTATTGCTCGCGGCGATTTCGTTCTTTGTGAAGTTGCCGGCAGCCAACGCTCAACTTCCTGATTCGATATCAAAACTCTCGCTAACAAATCAATGGAAGGAAGCTGAGTTCACAGTTCCAAGCGGTGAAGAGACCAAATATTTAGACGGTTCTTTGTCTATGAATCTTAGTGATGTTCCACTGTCACAGGCATTGGATGAGATCTCTTCTAAAACGGGAGTACATTTCTCTTATAGTAAAGAAGTCGTACCGATTGAAAGAACGGTCAGTGTCAACGTGGAGAAGGTCACAATTGCAAAAGCTCTTGATCAGACATTGGCCGGTACGGATCTTAGCTGGGTACCGATGAGTAACGACCAGGTTGTTATAACTGAACTCGCTCAGGCTCAGGAAGGCGAAGGAAACATTAAAGGAAAGGTGGTTGATCAAAATGGTAACCCGGTGGCGTTTGCAAATGTTGTCATCGTTGGGACGACGCTCGGCGCGGCGGCAGATGTGAACGGAAACTATGCCGTGAAGGATGTTCCTTCTGGTGCACATATATTGAGGGCAAGCGCAGTCGGTTATAGGACGGCCGAAGCGAACATTACTGTAGCCGCTGGTGAAGCTCTAAGCCAGGATTTCACCCTTGCACAAGACTTGCTCGGAATGCACGAGATGGTCGTGACAGGGACAACGATGCCCGTTCAAAAGTTAAATGCGACAAATTCCATCAGCACTGTCAGCCCAAAGGATCTCACTTTGGCACAGCCATTCAGCACCACCGAATTTCTGAAATATATCCCGGGCTTCACCAGGGTCGAGAGTTCGGGTGGCTATGTGAATGAAAACTATACCATGCGCGGGCTCTACTCGACAATCTTCATCAATTTCATGGAGGACGGACTCCCCGATTTCCCGACTCAAAACATTTTCTTCATGAACACCGACAATCTTTTCAGGATTGGCGATAATATCCAGAGCGTCGAGGTAGTTCGCGGCGGCAGTGCTGGTACGTTTGGCTCAAACACCCCTGCGGCGGTTATCAACTTAATTTCAAAGACCGGCGGACCTGCGCTCGAAGGGGAAACTCAGGTACAGGTTGGGACGCAAGGTCTTGGCAAAGTAGATTTCAATGTCAATGGACCGCTCGGACCCGATTGGCGGTTCGACCTTGGTGGGTTCTACTTGTACGACCATGGAGTTCGAGATCCAGGATATCCTGGCAATCAAGGCGGCGAGCTTCAGGCGAACGTGACCCGGCTTCTCGACAATGGTTATATCAGAGTCTATGGAAAGTACATCAATGATCAGAGCCAATTCATCCTCGATCTGCCCCATAATGATCCGAGCAATCCAACACTGTACGTGCCTGGCTTTGGAAACTACGGCTCCTTTAATTCTCCAGAAGGGCTCGATGTTTCGGTGCCGACGCCGGATGGTTCATTGACACTTTAGCAGGACGCTGGGAGGGCGATGGCTTTGTTCAGACCACGGAGAACAACTCTACCGTTCAGCCTAATGGTGCACCAGTTGACTCAACGACTCCGCCGTATGCGATCGAAACCTGGGGGAACGGCAGCTATCGTCACATGAGCACGACGCTGCACGACTGGGCATTTTCGGCTGGACTTAACTACGACATCACGCCGAATGCATTTGCTTTTTATGCCAACTTAAGCCGCGCATACGAAATGCCATCACTCGACAATCTTTTGCAAGATGTACCAGCCCAGGTTGCTCTGTTCCAGGATGAGCACACACTTCAATACGAAGGTGGTTTCAAGTATTACAGTGACATATTTTCTTTCAATGCAGACGTGTTCTGGGCTAACCTGACCGACATCAACAGCCAGGGAGCAGTCAACACATCGAGCGGAGGAGTTGTGTGGGTTACTAACTATTCTCCGTCACAAAAGGCTTATGGAATTGAAGCTGATCTGACTTATGTGCCAGTAACAGGTTTGTACCTGCGAGCAAACTGGACTCTCTTGAAACCAACTTATGCAACCGGCAATTACGCACTAAATGGGATCCCGAATTCAATCGGCGATCTCATGGGTACGTACACTCTCGACAATTGGAGCCTTGAGGCAGATTGGCATTATGTCGGCAACCGCATAGGCGGACTGAATTTCGGCGGCTACACAAGCACCGGACAGGCTGTCTTTGTTGTGGGCACGGCACTTCCAGCTTACAACTATATGAACCTTGGACTGTCCTACTACATACCTTCTCAAGCCATCACTCTGACTCTTGGTTTAACCAACGTGTATCAGAGTCAGGGACTCGAGGAAGGGAATCCGAGGGCGAGTGCCATCGGCAGTTACTTCCTTGCAAGACCAATTTTGCCGAGAAGACTTACATTTAGTGTAGGATATCAGTTCTAAACAATTATTCTAACAAGAAGATATGGGATTCGGTTGACTTATCAGCCGAATCCCTTTTGATTAAACTTCTCTTAGCAGGGTAGTTTAAAGCAACCTGCGGAGGTAAAAACATGGTACGAAATAAATCTCGCATTGCCATTTTCATTTTTCTTTTCGCAATCTCACCAGCGGTAACGGCACAGCAGAAAGATTTTATCATCTCCGTTGACAGCCTGTCACAAAAATATGCGCCGACTTATCTTGGCAACGGTAACATTGGCCTCTCGTCTACACAATTTGGGACTCCTCCGGCGCATTCTTACATGGCATGGGTATTCGATCATTACCCCGGCGATGTCGCACGAATCGCGTCACTCCCATCATGGAACACCGCAAACTATTTTGATGGTGAAAACTGGCTGAACGATGCGGGAATTGAAAAGAGCGATTTTGGAAAGTATAGTCAGAGGTTAGACATGTATGATGGCCTCTTGAAAACCGCCTATCGATGGAATGATGAGGGGAAAAAAACAGATATTGAGGTTAGTCAATTTGTCTCGCGCTCCAATCCGAATCTCGCCGTAATAAAATTTACAGTAAAACCAAATTACTCCGGCAAGGTTCAGGTCTCATTTCCGATTCAAGAATGGCAGGAGCCCCCGAGAATGGAGCTTGCAAATGTGGCAGATATCAAAGTTCAAATGTTTAACGGACTCC
>JBAPNE010000275.1:0-20681 GCA_049278975.1 Candidatus Kryptoniota bacterium | reverse complement strand
CTGTTGCAGCGGTCGTCAGCGAGGAAGCTGGTACAATTGAAGAGGTCTATGAGCCTTTCCTGCTGCAAAAAGGTTATTTGAGAAGGACGCTGAGAGGAAGAGAAGCTACCGAAAAAGCTTATGAGCTTTTGAACAAGAAGAAAAAAGTTTCCTCTGCGCAAATCGAGTTGGAGATAAAGAAATAAATTATAAATCGAGAATTGAAAATCGGCGCTCCGAGTTACCGCCCTCTTCCGCTGGAATTTTATCAGAAGCAAACGCTTGAATTAGTCCCAGACATCCTCGGGAAACTTTTAGTTCGAACTTTTCGCGGCAAATTTCTGGCGGGTAGGATAGTCGAGATCGAAGCTTACGTCGGGAACGATCCCGCGAGCCACGCAGCACGAGGAATGACGGAGCGGAATAAAGTGATGTTTGAAGAAGGCGGCATCGCTTATGTCTATTTTACTTACGGGATGCATTTCTGTTTTAACATTGTCACCGATAGAAAAGGATTTCCTGCAGCTTTTCTTGTCCGGGCAGTTGAGCCGGTTGCGGGTATTGATGAGATGAGGAAGAACAGGGGAGTCTCCTCTAAAGGCGGACGCGTCTCCAACACAGATTTGCTTTATGGCTTGACAAACGGCCCGGCAAAGTTATGCCAGGCGATGCGCATTGATCGCAAGCTGAACGGTGAAAAATTGGACAGTGGAAAACTGTTCTTGGCAGACGATGGCTTTGTTCTTTACGCAAACGAGATTGGAAATTCTACTCGAATCGGAATCAGTGTTGGAAGGGAAGCTAAGTGGAGGTTCTTTTTAAAAGGGAACGAGTTTGTTAGTAAAGTCAAAGATCAAAATTCAAAAGTGCGAGACAAGGTTCGGAAGAAAGATAACGTAAAGGCCCCACATGGTAAGCCCGAATGAAATCGGAATGGCGATATTGTCATCGATGATTTCATAAGACAGCGCTTCGGCAATTGACGCGACAATGGTTGCCGTGATCCCGATCAAATACTCTGCAATTATATAGTTAACTTTTGGCGTCAATGCGACTGCTACCATTCCTGCAACTATGAATGCTAAACTTCCTTCGTAACTCTTCGGCTTATTTGGAAAGATCTTGTGTCTTCCAAATCTCTTGCCAAAAACCGCCGACGCAGCGTCACCAAGAATTAGAACGGGGAAACTGCAAAGCATGATATACTTTGGAAAGATCGCGATGCAGATGGCGGCGGAAATCAACATGAATGTCGCGCCGTTGAGCGCGTGTTTCTTCTCGTCGATTTCGTGTTTGCGCAGAAGGAATCCGAAAAACTTGTAGAAGAACCCGGAGAATTGCGGAATCTCATAGCGTGCCAAGTCTGCAATAATGAAGATCGCGGTCACCGGAAAGATGATCCATAATGCGAGTTCTTTGGGGATGAAATAATAAATGATCGGGATCGCCAGAGAAAGGAGGTGAATCGCTTTTCTGACTAACTCGGCTTTGAAATTTACAGTGTCCTGAACAGCAGCCTCTTCCATCATCTGCAATCAGCCGTCAAATTTCCAACCATCAATTTTTATTCTGGGCCGTTGCAACTTGTCCCGGCGAAGTCAAAGGCTGAGGCTGATTCTTTCCTTCTCCATTTGGCTTTACAAACGGGGGGAGTTCTTCGCCTTTTATTGCTTTGTCAATTTCTTCTGAATCGAGTATCTCTCGTTCTAACAGCGCACTCGCAAGCCTATCGAGGGAATCTCGATTTTCGTTGATAATTTCTTCCGCGCGTGTCATGCAACCCAGTACAATGCCCCGAATTTCTTCATCTATTCCGATCGCTGTTTTCTCGCTGTAATTTCTGTGCTTGGTTATTTCACGTCCGAGGAAAATTTCCTGCTCGTTTTCTCCCCAGGTGAGAGGTCCGAGTTTGTCGCTCATTCCCCATTCGCAGACCATTTTTCTAGCGATGTTGGTTGCCTTCTCGATGTCGTTGCCTGCGCCGGTCGTATATTTTTCGAAGATGATTTTTTCGGCTGCGCGGCCGCCGAGCGCGTATGTAATCATCGCAAGCAAATATTCGCGAGAATATGTATGCTTTTCATCTATCGGAAGATAAGTGGTGACGCCAAGTGCCCTTCCGCGTGGAATGATGGTAACCTTGTGAACAGGGTCCGCTTCAGGAACTATCTTTGCGACGAGCACATGGCCTGATTCATGGTACGCGGTTACTTTTTTCTCTTCGTCGGAAATAATTGTGCTCTTTCGCTCCGGTCCCATCATCACTTTGTCTTTTGCTTCTTCCATATCCGGCATCGTTACACTTGAGCTATTTTTGCGAGCGGCAAGGAGCGCAGCTTCATTCACAAGATTAGCAAGCTCGGCTCCGGCAAATCCTGGAGTCTCTTTCGCAAGAATATTCAAGTCAACGTCGGTTGCCAGAGGAATATTTCGCGTATGCACTTTCAAAATTCCTTCTCTTCCCTTTATGTCCGGCCGATCGACAACAACTTGTCTGTCGAATCTTCCAGGACGAAGAAGCGCAGGATCGAGAACGTCCGGCCGGTTAGTGGCGGCGATTATTATGACACCGCTGTTTTGTTCGAAGCCGTCCATCTCGACGAGAAGTTGGTTCAAAGTTTGCTCGCGTTCATCGTGACCGCCGCCCAATCCCGCGCCACGATGCCTTCCGACAGCATCGATCTCATCGATAAAAACTATACACGGCGCATTTTTCTTTGCCGTCTCGAACAAATCACGCACGCGGCTTGCTCCGACTCCGACAAACATTTCGACAAAGTCCGCTCCGCTTATTGAAAAAAACGGGACGCTGGCTTCTCCTGCGACAGCTCTTGCTAAAAGTGTTTTGCCGGTTCCGGGAGGGCCGAGCAGCAGCACGCCGCGCGGGATTTTGCCGCCTAATCTCTGGAATTTTGCGGGCTCTTTCAAAAACTCTATGATCTCGCTGAGCTCTTCCTTTGCTTCGTCAGCTCCGGCGACATCATGGAACGTGACTTTGATCTGACTTTCCGTCATCAATTTTGCGCGACTTTTCCCGAAACTGAAAATTCCTTTTGTGTTATTTCCCTGCATCCGCCGCATAATTAATATCCAAGCGCCGATCAGCAAGACCCACGGCAGGAAATTTATCAATCCGTTGATCCACTGCTCGCTTTCTTTTACAAAGTTAAAATCTACGTTTTCTTTTTGCCACTGAGCTATCACGCTCGGATCGGAAGCCTGAGGCAAAAACACGACGAACTTGTCTATCTTGATCCTCTTCCCGGCATCGGTTGTGATTTCCGTCGGCTCTTTCAACGTGCCATGAAAGTCGTAATTATTTATCTCCGACTTCTTTATCACAGCTTCTTTGATTAAACCGGTATCGAGGAGGGTCTGATATTGCGAGTAAGTTATTTCGGTCTCCTGGTTGTCGTTCCCGCGGAAAAGTGTCATCACAAGAAAGACGGCAAGTATGATTGCCGCCCACCCGATAATTATTCTTCCTGTTCGCCAGTTAAAGTCATCTTCCGGTTGCTGGTTCTGCCTTCTTTTCAAATTAGGCGGAGTGGCTTTCCGTTTTGGCGGAGCGTTTTTGTTTCGATCGTTCTGTGAATTTGCCATTAAAACTCCTACGAGCTATTTATCTAAAATATAAATTGATCTCAGGTTCCGTGCCTTCTGCGAGTAATCCAATCCGTAACCAATTACAAAGTGATTGGGAATTTGAAAACCGATATAATCTACCTTAAAATTGATTTTAACGCAATCACTCTTGAAAAGCAGGGTCACTACCGCGAACGAACGCGGCTTCTGTCTAATTATGAGTTTCTTTATGAAATCCATCGATAAGCCAGAATCAATTATGTCTTCCACTATGACTATATCCCTGTCAGTTACTTGACAATTTAAGTCCTTTAGGAGTTTCACATCGCCTGAAGAAATTTTTGCGTCGCCGTAGCTGGACAGCTTGAAGAAGTCTATCTCGCAATCGATTTTTATTTCGCGAATCAAATCGGAAAAGAAAATGAAAGAGCCATTCAACACTCCGATAAAAATCGGAGTTCGATCGGCATAATCCCTGTTTAGTCCTTTTGCGAGTTCTCCGACGCGTTTCTTGATTTCTTCCTCGGTGATAAAGACGCGGAAGCGATCGTTATTTACTGTAACGAATTGTGCTGGTTCACTTATAGCCGAATTCAAGCTTTAATATTCTCCTCGTGTTTTCAGTTATCTTAAATCGGTCATCGACTCTCAAGCCACAAACCCAAATTATTCCGGCTTTGCCCGCCAAAACTAACACATTGTTTTTTTGGTAGATCGGAATTTTCGAATCCACCAAAAAGTCGCTGACTTTCTTATGTCCTTTCATCCCAATCGGGATGAAGGAATCTCCGGGATGCCAGTTTCGGAGGTTAAGGGCTTCGCCTGCCAAATCAGCATCAACAAATTCAACAACAGGAGAAAGCGAAAAGTGCACGTCACCACGCTCCACAAACTCTGTGTTGATATAAAACTCATCGAATTCATATTTTTTCCCGGGAATTATCTCGGCGACAAAATCGACAGGCTCTTTCGGCTCCTTTATAAAAACAAGATTGTATCGGTCGCGATACACAACTACTTCGTTGCCGATTTCGATTGAGCTTCCTGTCTCGGAATTTATCAGGTCCATGATAGCGTGAACTTTTGCATGTTCCACTTCGCCATGGACGAAATCTTTCAGGGCCTTCATGATGATATTTTCTTGAATAAAAAGGAGCGAGTTCTTCAGTTTGAATGTATCTAAAACCAACTTTTCGTCGCCGAAACTTTTTGCGATATTTGAATAAAAAATTACAACTTCATGGTTGATGAAAGAGCTAAGTTCTTGAAAAATTGCGGCGGTGCGGTTGAGAGTATTTACTGCGGATGGGTTTATTTTTGCCTGGATTTGAGGAATCAGGGAATGGCGGATGAGGTTGCGCGTGTAATAATCTTTTGTGTTCGAGGAGTCTAATCTGAACTGCAGGCTCTTGAGCTTAGCATATTGCTCGATGTCTTTTCGCTCTGCGAAAAGGAGAGGGCGGATAATGTCGCCGCGCTTGACCGGAATTCCGCCGAGCCCGTTTGTCCCTGAGCCTCGAAACAAATTGAATAAAACCGTTTCAGCGTTATCATCGGCGTTATGAGCGGTCGCAATTTTTGTAAAGTTTTTCAAAATCTTTACGGTCTGAAAAAATTTGTACCGGATATCCCTTGCGCCGGCTTGAAGAGAAGTCTTGTGTTCCACCATGAACGCTCTGGTGTTGGCACTATGGACAAAGCACTCGATGCCGTATCTCTCGGCCAACTTCTTCACAAAGGCTTCATCTTCTTCAGATTCCTCTCCGCGGAGTTTATGATTGATATGAGCGACAGCAACGTCAAGGTTGAGTCTATCTTTGAGATCCATCATTAGATCAAGAAGCACGGTGGAGTCTATTCCGCCTGAAACGGCGACAATTATTTTATCGTTTTTTGAAACAAGGTGGTGCTTGCCGATAAAATTCTCGAACCTATTGAAAAAATCGCGCAACATTATTCGTTAAAAAGATCCTTTACGCTCATCGAAGATCCCTCATGCGGGACGGGAATAGAAACCTCCGTCAATGAATCATGCGCCGCTCAATTATCTATGTATGTGCAACGTGGCGCACGGCGCTCAGACGGATTGAAAAAGTTATCATCTTAGCGGCTAAATTGCAATTTAAGGTTGTAAGTAAAGGCTTTTGATTAAATCTTTGACGAGTTATATTTATAACACAGCGGGGAGTAGCTCAGCCCGGTTAGAGCGCTTGCTTTGGGAGCAAGAAGTCGCAGGTTCGAATCCTGTCTCCCCGACATTCATTTCATTTCAGTCAATTCTCCTCCGACTTTTGTCCCTTCGCCCAGTTGTGATTTGATTCTGCCTTTACTCGCTGGTAAATTTCTACATGGCTTTTAATTCAAGGTATTTTACGCTCGACGAAGCACAGTCGCTATTGAAGGAATTGCTCAACGACCTATCGCGACTTGTTGAACTGAAAAAAAACCTTGACGAAAAAAGATATGATATTTATAGGCATGAATATTTCGGAGGATCAGGTCCGAACGGAACAAAGCTTTATCCGCCGGAACTTGAGGAGCTCGTAAGCATCGCGCAGCGTTTCGCCACGGAGGGAGTTATGGTAAAGAGTCTCGACGAGGGATTGATAGATTTTCCACATATCAGGAAAAACGGAGACCGAGTTCTGTTTTGTTATAAACTTGGTGAGGACGAAATCTTTTATTGGCATCCACTTGAATCGGGTTTTGCCGGCAGAAGAAGCGTCACACAATTATAAACGGAGAATTAATGAAACCGCTGAACCACGTTATTGTTTCGACGCTTCAAGTTTTCCCAAAAGGATTCGTGAAGCGATTTGCCATGCGCTACATCGCCGGCGAGCATGTTGACGATGCGATCAATCTTTCGAAAGATTTAAACTCGAAAAACATCATGACAACTATTGATGTTCTCGGAGAAAACGTAAGAACGAAGGAAGAAGCTATTACATCCGCGAGATTATACGAAGACGTCATGCATTTGATCGACAAGAATAAACTTGATGCAAACACTTCAATCAAGCTGACACAAATCGGATTGGCCATCGATAAGAATTTTTGTTTCGACAACGCAAAGAGAATCATGGAAGTCGCGAAGAGTTACAATAATTTTGTCAGAATCGATATGGAAGATTCAACGACGACGACGGAGACTCTGGAAGTTTATGAGAGACTTCGCGCGGCTGGTTTTGATAATACCGGCGTTGTTATTCAATCGCGGTTGCGCCGCAGCGAAAACGATATCAAGCGGCTTATTGAGATGAGAGCAAGCATCAGGCTGTGTAAAGGGATTTATATCGAGCCGGAGAATATTGCTTTTCAAGAACGCGATGAAATCAGGCAGAACTACATCAAGCTGCTCAACATGCTTCTCGAAGGGAGATGCCGCACTGGAATTGCGACTCACGATGAAATGTTGATCAAGGCGGCGCACGACTCGATCGCGCGATTGCATTTACAAAAATCGGATTATGAATTTCAGATGCTGTTGGGCGTTCGCCCTGACATGAGAAATAAAATTGTCGCCGCGGGAAACAGGATTCGTATTTACGTCCCGTTTGGTGAGCAGTGGTACACGTATTCGATCAGGCGATTCAAGGAGAACCCGCAAGTTGCGGGATACGTAATTAAGTCAATCGCTCTTGGGAGATGATGAACAAGTTCCATCTCGTTGCCGATTATAAACCTTCCGGCGACCAGCCTGAAGCAATCCGCGAGTTAACCGAAGGAATAAAGCGGGGACAAAAATTTCAGACTCTGTTAGGCGTTACGGGCAGCGGCAAAACATACACCATGGCACAGGTCATTCAAAACATTAACAAGCCGGCGCTCGTCATCTCGCATAACAAAACCCTTGCCGCACAGTTATATGGTGAGTTTAAACAATTATTCCCGGAAAATGTCGTAGAATTTTTTATCTCTTATTACGATTATTATCAACCGGAAGCTTACATTCCCCAGACAGACACTTACATAGAAAAAGATTCTTCTATCAACGACGAGATCGACCGTTTGCGGCTTCGCGCGACAAGCTCGCTTCTTAGCGGTAGAGACGACGTTATCGTGGTAGCATCAGTCTCGTGCATTTACGGGATCGGTTCGCCGATAGATTATCGAAACGAGGTTGTGGTATTACGCCGCGGCGAAAAAATGGGAAGACGCCTCTTGCAGAAGAAACTGATCGCGAGTTTGTATTCGCGGAACGATGTTGAATTTCTGCGAGGAAATTTCCGCGTGCGCGGCGACGTCCTGGAAATTTTCCCGGCTTACGAGCTTGATGAAGCTGTGCGAGTCGAATTCTTCGGTGACGAAATAGAATCTATAAAGACTTTTGACCCGTTGACTGGTGTCCCCGTGCTCGAGATGGAAGAAGTGTTTATTTATCCTGCCCGGCATTTTGTGACGACCGAGGAAAATCTTGAGCGGGCGGTGAAAACTATTGAGGAAGAATTGATCGGCCGGCTTACCGATCTTCGTGCGATGGGAAAATATCTCGAAGCTCAAAGAATCGAGCAACGAACAAGATTTGATATAGAAATGATGCGCGAAGTCGGTTACTGCAACGGCATAGAAAATTATTCACGTCATATTACTAATCGCCAGGCGGGGCAGCGGCCTTATGTCCTTCTTGACTATTTTCCTAAAGACTTTCTCATGTTCATTGATGAGTCGCATCAAACCATTCCGCAGGTGCGGGCAATGTACCATGGTGATCGTTCACGTAAGATGACTCTTGTCGAGTACGGCTTTCGACTTCCTTCGGCTCTGGACAACAGGCCATTGACATTTGAAGAATTTGAATCGATGGTGAATCAAGTGGTTTTTGTCAGCGCGACGCCGAGCGACTACGAGCTCCAAAAGAGCGTTGGCGTTATAGTGGAGCAAGTAATCAGGCCCACTGGCATTGTTGATCCGGAAGTTGAAGTCAGGCCGGTGAAGAATCAAATGGATGATTTGATACACGAGATTCGAGAGCGTGTGAAAGTCAAAGAACGTACTTTGGTTACGACGCTGACAAAGAGAATGGCGGAAGATTTGACGGAGTATCTGCGCAATTTGAATGTTCGCGTAAAATATATCCATTCAGATATTGATTCGCTTGAACGCGTTTCCATACTGCGCGATTTACGGCTTGGCGAGTTCGACGTCCTCGTCGGAGTCAATCTTCTCCGGGAAGGACTCGATCTTCCTGAAGTTTCGCTCGTCGCAATTCTCGACGCTGACAAAGAGGGTTTCCTGCGGTCGGAAAAATCTCTGATACAAACCGCGGGCAGAGCGGCAAGAAATATCGGCAGCAAAGTAATTCTTTATGCCGACATCATGACGCGGAGCATGAAAAAAATGATGGACGAAACTGAACGCCGGAGAAAGATTCAAACAGATTATAACGTGGAACACGACATCAAACCGAAATCGATATTCAAGACCGCTGAAGAAATTCGGGCGTCGACCGCGATCGCCGACGTTCGCGCAGACGGCGAAGAAAAGACTAAGCGACTGCAAGAAGCGAGTGTGGCGGAAACGAGGCAGAAATATTTGACCGACCAGCAAAGAAAAGAATTGATAGATCGATTGACAAAAGAAATGTATCAGGCAGCGAAAGAGCTTGATTTTGAAAAAGCTGCCGAGCTGCGAGATGAGGTACATAAACTCTCCCGCGAACGGGATCCTCGATCGGCGAAAAGTTGAAAGCACTCGGCGGTCTGGTCAGCGCGGTCGAAGATTTTATTTATCCTCCGCTGTGCGCAACGTGCTGGAGAAATCTTCGCCGGGGTGAGTTTTATATTTGCATGAAATGCTGGAGCGCATTCGAGCGAGTCGCTCCGACGGAAACGATTATTCAATCGATTGAAGAAAAATTTCTCGCTGAAAGAGAAATCGACAAGATAAATTCTGTATTTTTATTCGAACAGGATCCGAGAGTCAGGACCGCAATTCATTTATTAAAGTATAATGGCGCCGAGGCAATCGGAGACAGATTGGGAATTTATATAGCGAAGAAGATCGCCGATGATGAAAAATTGTCCATGAGTAATGTGATTACGCCTGTTCCATTACATCCGGCGCGAAAACGTGAGCGAGGTTACAATCAAAGCGAATTGATCTCGAAAAGAATCGGGCGAGAGTTGAGTATAAAACATGAGCCGCGCCTCCTGGATAGAAAAAGACAGACGCAAACCCAGACTTTGTTCGATGCAGAAGGAAGAAAGAAAAATATCGCCGGCGCCTTCACAATGGGGAAGAATTTCCTGGATGCCGTAAATGGAAAGAATATTCTTTTGATAGACGATGTGATAACGACAGGTTCGACAATAAAAGAGTGCGCAAAAGTTTTGAAAGAAAACGGAGCGGCAGAAGTTTATGCGGCGTCGGCAGCGATTACGATATGACGAATATGACTTTACCGGATCGCCGCCTTACGGTGTAATTTAGCGTTCGAGGTTATCGCTCCATAAGAATCAAGCCGCGATACTTGTTGTAATTCTCCACTGTAACCTTTAAACTTCATTATGAAAAAAGTATTATTATTACTTATGATTTCTTTAACAGTCGCATCGTGTTCGAAACGTGTGCCTCAGAACCAGGCACAGGAAAGTGAGCATGTAGCTCAAATTCCTAGTGTACCGATTCCACAGTTCGACGGTAACTCAGCCTTTTCTTTTCTAGTAAAGCAATGTGATTTCGGTCCGCGAGATCCGAACAGCACGCGACACGAAGAATGTCTCGCTTATCTTCAGCAGCAATTCAGTCTTTATGCCGACTCCGTTGCGCTGCAGAAGTTCGATGTCCCCGGATATAATGGTACAGTCCTTCATTTGACAAACATGATTGCGAGCTTCAACCTGAAGGCAAAAACACGCGTACTGCTCACGGCCCATTGGGACACGAGACCGCGAAATGATCAGGAACGAAACGGCCCGAAGGATAAGCCGATTCTCGGCGCGAACGACGGTGCAAGCGGAGTTGCTGTTCTTCTTGAGTTGGCACGGGATTTTAAGCAGAATCCGCCGCCGGAAGGTGTCGATATAATTCTCTGGGACGGCGAAGACTATGGCAAAGAAAATGATTTGGATTATTATTTTCTCGGTTCAAAATATTGGGCAGCGACGAAACCACAATCCTATTATCCGATTTTTTCAATCAACCTCGACATGGTCGGCGACAAAGAGCTGTCTCTTCCTAAAGAATATAACTCTGTTCAATATGCGCCTGACATTGTTGATCTTGTTTGGAATGCGGCAACTGAAATTGGAGTATCGCAGTTTGTCAACCGAGTTGGGGATGCAATTTCAGATGATCATTTGCCCTTAGATGACATTGGGATAAAGACGATTGACATAATTGATTTCGCTTATCCGGATCAGACGAACAGGTACTGGCACACATTGGAAGACACTCCGGACAAATGCAGCGGGGAAAGTATGTCGGCTGTCGGAAAAGTCCTTCTGCAAGTTTTATATAGGAAGGTCCCGGTTTAGTACCATGGCAGACAAATATTTCCAGTTGAAAATCTCTACCGACAAAGAGGTGAACGATTTAATCGTCGGTTTCCTAAGCGATGTCGGCGCAGAAGGATTTGTCGAGGAATCGAACGGGCTTTCGTGTTATTTTGCAGAAAGGAATTGGAAGCCTTCTCTCGCAAAAGAAGTGGCAAAATTTTTGGAACGCCTCAAAGATGAAGGGAAAATCGGCGGGTTTATTGTCGATGTTGCGGTGGTGCAAAATCAGGATTGGAATATGCAGTGGGAAGAATCGATTGTGCCGATTGAAGTGACGAAAAATGTCGCCATTAAGCCGAGCTGGAAAGATTACAATGGTACAGCCAAAATTGTTATTGAGATCGATCCGAAGATGTCGTTCGGTACGGGTCATCACGAGACAACGCGGATGATGGTGCAACTTCTGGAAAAGTTCGTGAAGGGCGGCGAAAAAATTCTCGACATCGGCACGGGAACCGGCGTGCTTGCAATTGCAGCGGTGAAGCTGGGAGCCGGAAGCTGTACAGCAATTGACAACGACGGCTGGTCAATCGAGAATGCAAGAGAGAATATCGAGAAAAATAATGCCGCCGATAAAATAAGATTGATGAGCGGGGAAATTGCTTCTTCGGAAGAAAATGAATTTGACATCGTGGTCGTAAATTTAAATCGCAATACGCTTCTCTATATCAAGCCGGAAATTTACAAAAGATGCAGGCAGGGAGGAATCCTTCTGGTTGCTGGAGTGCTAACATTGGACGAAGGAGGCATCGTTGAGAACTATCGTGAAGGCGGATTCAATCTCATTGATGCAATTCGCGAATCCGAATGGTCGGCGTTAGTATTCAAAAAATGAAATATGCTTCGATAGACATCGGCACAAATACAATTTTGATGTTGATCGGAGAAATTGTCGGGGATTTCCCCGGGAAGGACGGGGTAAATTTCAACGGAAACGGCTCGCTCAATGTAAACCGCATAGCGGATTTCTACGAGGTGCCGCGGGTCGGTAAAAATGTTTCTGCCACGAGGAAACTTGCACCTGATGCCATGGATCGTGGCTTTGAAGTTCTCGGGAGGTATCGTGCAATTGCTCGAGATTATGGAGTTAAAAAAATAGTTGCATCGGCGACGAGTGCGGTGCGCGACGCAGCAAACCGGCAGGATTTCATCAAGTCGGTAAAAGATAAATTTGATTTTGATGTAGAGGTAATCTCGGGCGAGATTGAGGCGAAGTTAGGTTACTTGGCTGCAGCAAGCGGACTGCCCGATAGAGTTGAGCCTACGTTTGTAATCGACATCGGTGGTGGGAGTACAGAGCTGAGTTATGGAACCGGGGCGAAGCCGGCAAAATTTATGAGCATCGATGTCGGGGCAGTGCGAGTGACCGAGAAATTTTTTGCTCACAATCCACCCTCAGATGACGAATTGAAAAACGCTGTGGAATTCATCGAAGATGCTCTTAAGGTTTATCCGTTCCATGAAATAACCCCAAAGCTGATTTTTGCCCTCGCGGGCACCGCTACAACCCTCGCGTTGATTGCCCAAGGGAAATATGAATTTGATGTGGACGCTGTAACGAATTATGAGATGAGTTACGATGCGCTCAAAAATGTTTTTGAAAATATTCGTTGGAAATCGCCGGTGGAGATTCGTCAAATGACCCAGGCCGCAGAAGGGAGAGCCGATGTCCTTCTCGCTGGCGCGTTGATTTTGTTGAAAGTTCTTGAAGAGGTCGGCGCGAAAAAATTCCTAACCACGGACCGCGGACTTCGTTACGGCTACCTTCTTTACAAGCATATGCAATTTTTGTTGAAGATCCCGCTTGCGGGAGGGAGATGAACTCATCTTCGCTCGCAGGACATGCAATTGAACTTCTTAACAAGATCGTAGGAACAAATCTTGATCGTGAACGGAATTCACTACCCGCCGATAAAATCATCGCCGATTTTTACAAGCAAAGACGATATTTTGGATCGCACGACAGACGGTGGGTAACGGAAAAAGTTTATAGCATCATCCGGAATTTTATTTTCATAAAGGAACTATCGAAACTGTGTTTGTCAAATCGTGATGCGTTGGGAACATTTTTGATTCACGAAATTAAATTTGCTGGGATGAAGGAGGACAAGCTCAGGAGCGATTATTCGCAGCTTCTCGAAACCTACCGATTATCCGGCAGGGAGATAGACTTGGAAAATCTCGTCGCGCGTGTGAATGATGCTGCGATAAAACTCGCAAGCGATCCGGCAAATTATTCCCTTGTGAATTCGTTTCCGGATTTCTTTTGTGAACTCTTACCGCCGAATATCAAAAGAAACTGCATCTCGATAATGACAGCTCTTAATCGTAAAGCCCGGGTTTGCGTTCGAGTGGACACGACAAAAATTTCGCGCGAGCGGGCCATGGCTTATTTCGGGGACCATGGCATCGAAACTTCGTTTTCCGAATTTTCCCCATTCGGAATTTATTTGTCGAAGCGGATAAATTTGAACAGCATCGGGCTTTATAAAGAAGGTTCGATCGAAGTTCAGGAGGAAGCGAGTCAGTTGGTCGGACTGATAGTTGATCCACAGGAAGGCGAGACGATCGTTGACGCATGTGCCGGAGCAGGAGGGAAAAGCCTGGAGCTTGCGACACTCTCGGAAGGAAAGTCGAAAATATTTGCGCTCGATGTTGATGAAGAGCGTCTTAATAGCCTTCGTGCTCGTGCCGAAAGAAGCGGTTACAAAAATATCGCCGCTACAAAAGTTTCCAACGACGATTTTACTGGCGTAGAAATGCTCATCGGAGTTGCTGATAAAGTTATTGTTGACGCGCCTTGTACTGGAAGTGGAACAATCCGCCGGAATCCCGACAAAAAATTTCGCCTGACGAAATTATCGGTAGAAAAACAAGCGGTTTACCAGAAAAGGCTTTTGGAAGATTACTCACAGCTCGTCAAAGTCGGAGGGCTCCTTTTTTATGTTACATGCAGCATTTTTGAGGAAGAAAATCAGGCGGTCGTAAATTATTTTCTCGATTCCATTCAAAATTTTAGAAAAGTCGATGTCTCCACAATGCTTGTTGATCCAAAGTTCGAAAATATGATGGGCGACGGATTCCTGGCGATTTATCCGCATCGTTACGAGATGGACGGCTTCTTCGTGGCTGTCATGGAACGGGTGAGCTGATCCTTTTTCTCTTTCCAGTTCGTGCCACGATCTTTGCGAATGTGTCGGCAGCGATCATTATTTCTTCTTCGGTTGTGAATCTCCCAAATGAAAATCGGACCGTTGCCTTTGTGGTCTCGTCATCTCTCCCTAGGGCTTTGATGACGTGAGAAGGCTGCAAGCTCCCCGAGCTGCACGCCGAGCCGCTCGTGACCGCAATTCCTTCAAGATCCATGTTAATTATCAGGGCTTCGCCATCGATTTCAATTTCGTGGCTGTCAATTGAAACGCTGAGAATATTCGGCACCGAGTTCTCAGTCGGAGAATTAAAAATCGCCCCCGGAACATCCGCAGAGATTTTAGTCCTTAAAAGCAAATTAAGTCCTGAAAGCCGAATTGTTTCCGATGCGAGTTCTTCGGCAGATAGCTCCGCCGCTTTTGCAAATCCGACAGAGAGCGGAATACTTTCTGTACCAGCACGCCGGTTCCTTTCCTGAGAGCCTCCGTGCAAGATCGGCTCGAACTCGACCCCTCTTTTTATGTAAAGTGCGCCGATCCCTTTCGGTCCATAAATTTTGTGCGCAGTAAATGAAGCAAGGTCGACGTCCAATTCTTTTATGTCAAATTTTAGTTTGCCGAACGATTGCACTGCATCGGTATGAAAAAGGATTCCTTTGTCGTGCGCTATCTTCACCAGCTTAGGTATATTCTGGATTGTACCAGTCTCGTTGTTAGCATGAATTATGCTTATCAGAAAAGTCTCATCTGTAATTGCGTCGTGAAGTTCATCCGGCGGGACGAAACCATTTGAATCGACAGGAAGCGTCGTAACACTAAACCCGTTTTTTTTCAGCGATTCGGCAGCGTGCAATGTTGCATGATGCTCGATTGAGGAAATGATGAGATTTTTCTTTTTATCGGACGAATATTTCGCGGCGATACCGAACAATGCTGCATTATCGGATTCCGTTCCGCCGCTCGTGAAACAAATCTCAGAGTCTCTTGCACCGATGAGTGAAGAAATTTTTCCCCGGCTTTCTTCAAGTGCGGACTTCGCCTCTCTACCGAAGGAGTGGATGCTCGAAGCGTTGCCAAAAGTCTCAGTGAAAAAAATAGCCATTGCGTCAACCACACGTTTGTCAACAGGAGTCGTCGCCGTGTAATCTAAATAAATTCTTCGCATTTGCTTTCTCTTTAAAGAAATTTGTTCTAAATATAAAACCTTTCGGAAATAGATTTAGTTCGTTACGGTTGCTTCAAGTGTTCAACCGTCAACAGCAGTTGATTTTGTTTAGTGGTGCATCTATATTTTTAATGATAGTCAATAATTTCCAATGATAACAAAAATGTCCCGAATGAATCCATAGGAAGAGGAGCACTTGTATGAAAGAGGCAATTGAATTTCTGAAGAATGCTCCGATATTTGAGGAGCTTGAGGAGAAAGATTTCACCCGTATTAGTGCTTGCGGCGTGAGAAAAGTTTATACGAAGGGCGAAGTGATTCTTATGGAAGAGGAATCGGGGTCGGCGTTATTTGTGATCATCTTCGGGGAAGTAAAAGTTGTGCGCATCGGAGAGGATGGGCGGGAGGTCATCCTCGGCATTCTCGGTCCAAGCGATATTTTTGGTGAGATGGCATTGTTAGATGGTGAGGCGAGATCTGCGAGCGTCATTGCTATGGACGACGCGGAACTTTTTATTATTCACCGAAAAGATTTTTTATCCCTGCTGCACGAATATCCGAGCATAGCTATTTCACTCTTGCGACATTTGACTTTGCGTCTTCGGAGAGCTGATGCTCTTATCAAGAGTTTGTCTTTGAAAGATGCCTACCATCGTGTCGGTTATGTCCTTCTTCAGTTTGCGGATGAGCGCGGCAAAATAAAGCAAGGGAGGGTCGAAGTCGATAACTTGCCCGTTCAGCAGGAAATTGCTAATATGTCGGGCACAACAAGAGAAACTGTGTCACGAACAATCGGTAAGATGGAAAAACTGAAGTTGATCAATCTTAATGAAAACCGAATCGTAATACGGGATTATGAAGATTTCAGACGCAAGTTCAGTTAAAAAAATTGAAAAGACGGTAAGCTATTTAAACATGATAGATCTTCACACCCACACTTCTCACTCGGATGGCGGGGTAAGCACGGTAGAACTTTTGCTCAAGGCAAAAGAATGCGGGATAAAGACGATAAGCATAACCGACCATGACGCCGTCTCGGCGCTTGATGAAGCGGAAGCGATTGCGAGTGATTTTGGAATTAATTTTGTTCCAGGAATCGAGATAACGTCGAGCTACAAGCGCTACCAGCTTCACTTCCTTGGGTATTTCTTTGATTATACGGACAAGAATTTTGTTTCAAGGTTGCGTGAACTTCAAGACGCGAGAGTTGTTCGGGCGAAAAAAATTATCGAGAAACTTAATGGTATAAAAATTCCACTGAAGTTTGAGTCGGTTCTGGGAAAACCCGGGACACAAAACTCAATTGGCCGCCCGCATATTGCGAACACCATGGTCGAAGAAGGATTTGCCGAGACATACGATGAGGTTTTTCAAAAGTATATCGGAATCGGGAAGCCGGCATACGAAGCTAACTATCCCTTTCCGCCGGAAGAAGCAATAAAAATGATTTCACAAGCCGGCGGGTTGAGTTTCATTGCTCATCCTTCGCATTATTTGAACGAAGAAATGCTGTCCCGGCTTGTTAAGTTGGGACTTGACGGCGTCGAAGTGATTCATCCTTCGCATTCTAATGAGGAGACCGAGTATTACAAAAAATTCGCCGACGAGAACTCGCTCTTGAAATGCGGTGGAAGTGATTTTCACGGCGGTTTAAAAAATGACGGCGCCAATCTTGGGAAATATTTTATAGATCAGCTTTCATTTGAACAAATGCTGGAAAAAATCGGGAAAAAGATTTTGGAATAAAGGAGAACTTATTGATCCATCACGAAGGAAAACTCGACGGAAACGGTATAAAGATCGCCATTGTAGTAAGCAGGTTTAATAGCTTCATAACAGACAAGTTATTATCGGGGGCGATCGACGGATTGATGCGCCATGGCGTCTCCGACGGCGATATCAGCGTTTATCACTGCCCCGGCGCCTTTGAAATTCCAGGAACCGCAAAAAAAATTATTGAATCTGAAAAGAGTGATGCAGTAATTTGTCTCGGTGCAGTCATTCGAGGAGAGACAGCACACTTCGAGTATGTCGCCGGAGAATCCGCAAAAGGAGTCGGAGAACTTTCGTTGAACTCCGGTGTTCCGGTTATTTACGGCATATTGGCAACCGATACGGTGGAACAGGCTATAGACCGCGCAGGAGGCAAATCTGGCAATAAAGGATTCGATGCGGCGATTTCTGCCATTGAAATGGTTAGCTTGTTCAAGCAACTTTGACCTGCTCAATGATTAAAAGAATATCGGTTTTCATTTTTGCCATAACATTTAGTCTTGGCCTATTCGTAGTACGAAACGGACAATCGCAGACGTTGACGTGGAAAAATTTGTCGAGCATGTACAACGTGAATGGTCTTGCCGTCATCCAGGGAAAAGTCTGGGCTTCAACTTCCGGAGGAGTTTTTTCATACTCTCCACAAAATGGGACTTTTAACGAATTCACAACCACAGAAGGGTTGTCAAACATTCAGGCTACTTCAATTGTTGCGGAGTCCGGAAATGCAATCTTGATCGGTGAGCAAAATGGTGCGATTGATGAATTGGACGCATCTTCAGGCAAGCCGATTAGATCGCAGCACGATATTGCAAATTCAGCACCTCTTTCCAAGCAAGTAACGAATCTATCGATTTCTGGAGATACGTTATTTACATGTACCCCTTTCGGGGTCGTCTTGGTATCACTTTCCACTTTCGGCATTCTTAATAGTTACCTTCATTTTGTGCCATCTCAATCTTCCGTGCCAGCAAACGGAGTGGCAGTATTCAATGGGAATATTTATGTGGCAAGTGGTTATGGGCTGTCCATTGCGCCACAATCTGGCGCCAATTTATCTGCGCCGGATTTGTGGCAAGTGAATAATGGTCCCGGCTTCAGCTCCGGCGTAAATTCGTTGGCAGTGTTTAATGGCATGCTTCTCGCAGGAACAGGAAATGGTTTGTATTACAGCCATGATGGGACGACGTTTCAACAGTCTGCCGGGCTCGGTAATGCAAGTGTAAAGTCCCTTTCCGTAGGCATCAATTCGCTCTTGATCAATTCTCAGAATGGTTTATTCAAGTTGGATTTGAATAATTTATTGACGACGGCCTATAATGGCGGAGTTTCATTGAATGAAGCCGCGACATATTCCGACAGCTTGATTTTTGTGGCGACGGCTAACGGTTTGCTAAGCATCGGAGCTACAACTCGGCAAATTTTGCCGCCTGGGCCAGCGACTAACACCGTCAATGATTTATCTGTCGACCAATCAGGAAACTTGTGGTGCGCAACGAGCAGCAACGATGTCGGTGTCGCATTTATGAATATGAACCACGATGATGGTACGTGGAGAAATTATAGTGTGGCACAAGATACCATTCTGCCCTGCAATAATTTTTTCAAGATCAGCGCTGTTTGCGGAAATAGGGTTGTTGGCGGGACATGGGGTGGACCTATCGTTAAGAACGGATACCAAGGTGGGATGGCATTAGTGAGCAATGACTCTATAATAAAAATTTTCAATGGTTCAAATTCTCCCCTCGTGGGTGTCCCGGAGAACCCCCTGTATATTTTGGTCGGTGGCGCGGCGTGTGACGCGAGTGGCAATATCTGGGTTGTCAATTCATATGCATACAACGGAAATATATTGGCAGAATATTCTCCTCAAAATTCAACATGGCAAACCGTTAATGATAGTTATTCGCCGCCTGCTAAGTTTATATCGATTGCTATTGATGCGTACGGCGTGGTCTGGACTGGAGATGAATACGGTGATGCCCAAGGTACATTCCATGGCTTATTCTACTACAATCCTGCTAACAAGGAGGGCGCGCCATTGACGATGAATGATGGACTTCTCAGCAATCAAATTAATGCGCTCAGGTTGGATGGTGAGAACCAATTGTGGGTTGGAACATCGGCTGGATTAGATGTGCTGTATGATCCGTCGAATCCATACATCTCCTCGATCTATTCGATGTTAAGCCAAGACGTGACCGGAATTGATTATGATGCGTTGAATGATATATGGGTTTCCACTGCAACGGGCGTATATGTCTTGTCCACGGATGGAAACACCAGATTGTTCCAATATGATATGACAAACAGCCCGCTTCCAAGCAACTCTGTCAATTCAGTTGCCTGCGACAGAATTCATGGGGTAGTTTATTTTGCGACTCCGTATGGAATTACGCAGCTAAAGATGGGTGCTGTACAACCGCAGGATAATTTTTCGAAGCTTAAAATTTTTCCGAATCCGGCAAAACTTCCATTGACACAAAAAATCCAAATTGTCGGTCTTGTCGCAAGCAGTTCGATAAAAATCTTTTCGATTTCAGGAAGGCTCGTTAAGGATTTCCAGGCCCAGGGAGGAGACGTAGCTTATTGGGATGGCACAGATGACAGCGGTAAATTAGTGCCGAGCGGCGTTTATATCATACTCGCGTATTCTTCGGATGGGAGCCAGAGCGTTGTCGGAAAGATTGCCGTGATTCGCGAATAAAGCAATTCTATTCCTCTCGTTTATAATTAACCAGTCCGTTGAATCAATGATTCGCCGATAAGCATTCCATTGACTTTATGCCAACCCATCATTTATATTTTTTAGTTGATGGAAAACCTTTCTACTATACAAAGGAGGCAAACTCGATTGGATATTTTTCAGAAATGTCGTGATTATACATTGGCTGATGAAGTCAAGAAGCAAGGGCTGTATCCTTATTTTCATCCTTTTCAAGAAAATGAAGGGCCTGTCGTTGTGTTTGAGGGCAGAAAAATCATAATGGCTGGCTCTAATAATTATTTGGGTTTGACGACCAATCCGAGAGTTCGCGAAGCTGCGAAGAAAGCAATCGATAAATATGGTACAGGGTGCTCAGGCTCGCGGTACTTGACTGGAACGGTCGATCTGCACGTCGAACTCGAAGATCGGCTTGCGAAGTTTATGGGGAAAGAAGCTTGCATGACTTATTCCACAGGATTTCAAACTGCTCTCGGAGTAATATCGACCTTGGTTCAGCATGGCGAATATGTAATTTCCGATCGAGATAATCATGCATGCATCGTTATGGGAACATTTATTTCTAAGGGTCAAACTGCGGAGTTGGTTCGGTACAAACATAACGACATGGAACACCTTGAAGCTGTAGTTTCCAAAATCCCATTAGATGCGCCGAAGTTGATAGTGTCGGACGGTGTTTTCTCCACGACCGGAGATATCCTGAATTTGCCTCAGATGATGGAAGTCGCAAAGAAGTACAATGCCCGTGTGATGATTGACGATGCGCATTCGGTCGGGGTTATTGGAAAAGGCGGTCGTGGCACAGC